>NZ_CAUPFR010000001.1:0-50377 GCF_963510575.1 uncultured Anaerococcus sp.
TGTTTAGTTTCCTCGTCTTTTTTCTATATTAGGACTTTTGCAACAGCCCCTTTTTAGAATTTCCTATCTTTCATTTACTTTTTTCCCTGTCATGTAGCTAATATGAAAGGCCAACATTTTTGTATTTTTAAAGCCTGCCTCCATATTTTCGTGAACTAGGTCCACGTTTGGGTAATATTTTTTTGCTAAGTTTATCATGGCATCTCTAGCAAAGTCTCTGTCTGTTATTTCTTCTACCAGGCCGTAGGCTACTACAGAAGATGTGATTTTTGACCAACCATCATCGGCCAAGCCATCTTCCAAAATTACCGTAAAACAAGCCTTGGGATTTTTCTCTATGCAGTCAATCTTATAGCCAGTCTTGGTACCATGAAAGTAAATAGACTGGTTTTCCTCATCATAAACAAAATTTAAGGGAAAAGCGTAAGGGTAATCATCTTCTCCATTTAAGGCAAGAACTCCCCTTGGCGATTTTTCTAGGATTTCTTTTATTTTTTCAAGACAAATTTCATTTTTAACTTTTCTAATTTTTCTAAACATGATTACTCCTTTTTTATTTATTATTATACTTTTATGTGATTCTCCTATCTATGAACACAATTTTATAAAATTGATCAATGCTATCGAATTTTTATAACTTAATATATAATAACAAGATTTCGTCAAAAGCAAAACTAGTGGTTGTTTTTGGCAATCTTTATTTACATTTGTAACGAATCAAGTAAAATATAAGTATTATTTCATATTTTTAAATTAATCTAAAAGTTCATTTTACTTTTAGTTGGAAATTAGAGAAAGAAAGGAATCCTATGAACAAGAAACAAAAACTCCTTGCCATAGCCCTATCCGCCTCCTTTGTCCTAGCTGGGGCAAATGTAGCAGATGCTAATGAGCAAGTTCAAACTGAAAATGTAAGTCAAGTTATAGATAATAAGGCCCAAGCCGACCTTCCACAAGGTCAAGCTTCCAAGAATGAAGCTAAATCAGAGGAAAAATCAGAAACTGCAGACGCAAAACCACTAGGCATGGAAATATCAGAGGAAAAAACTCCAAAAGCTCAAAAAGCAGCTGCAGAGAATTCTGAGCCAAACTATTCTGAAGAAGAGAAGAACATCAAAGACTATAGTGACAGCGAACGTTATAAGGAAACCGACCTTACACCAGGATCAACAATTGTTGGAAATGTAAATACAGATGAGGGAGTCGTAAAGGACGGTTTTAAGTTTGATACCAAAAACCCATCACCAACTTCCCCAAGCAAGACGGAATATGGTTACCTAATTTCTATCGACAAGAAAACCGGCCAAAGGACCTATACCAAGATTAACGTAACAGATTCCGGTCGTATTCTTGTAAATACAGGGGATAAGCCAATGATGGGAGAGGGAGAAAAACTTACTCCTGATTCTCCTGATGTTACCTACAAGCCAGATGAAGATGGTGATATATCAGGAAAAAGACAAAAATTATATAACTACGAAGCAAGTGAAGAAACCCTAAAGCATATCAACAGCAAGGACAATGACACCACTATTATTGGTATGAAGGATAACTACACTAAAGATAATCCGCCAAAAAAGTATTTCGATGAAAGCTTCGCCATAACCTACAAGGTCAATCCATGGCCAAATGAAAATGATAAGCTTCAATTAATGAAGCTAAATGGCGAATACAATAAAAAAGTATTTGTCCAAGGTCAAGACATTGACACCAAGGTTAAGGTAGACAATATTGACGCAAACGCCAAGGAAAGACTAGTAGGTCAAGTCTATAACCCTATTACAGGAAAAATTGTCCCAGGAGCAAGCGCCTATATAGGAGATGATGGCAACATCCATATCAAAATGCCGGAAGGTGCTCTAAAGAAGGATGAATCTGGCAAGACTGTCATCAATGAAGACTCAATCTTTAACACACCTGACTACAAGGCCCTTCAAAACCTAGATGTCAAATTTTTTGCTCGTCCAAGAACAGCTGAAGAATTTAAAACCATAGCAGAAACACCAGACGAATCTGGTGAAACAGGAACATACACAGGCTCAGGAGCTGGTACTGAAGAAATTAACCATGCAGGTAAAAAAGTAAATATCGACAAGCAAGGTATCGACCGCTACGACCACTACAACCTTATCGGCGGATTTAAGCTAAACCTAGATGACACCCGTTATTACAACCAAAGCTTTGAAGACCAAAATGGTGATGATACATCCAAAAACACATCATCAAACATAAGACCAAACGAACCTTTTAAAGTTCATATGTTTACTCCTAAAGATCCTAGCAAAACAGATAAGTCTGCAGAAGAGATGAATGCGGCAGATAACAGAGGAGAAGCTAATGGTAGACTTATTATGGACTTCATCAAGAAGGCAAATGAAGGCAAAAGTGAAGATGATAAGTGGAAGATAGAAGCATCGCCTAATAATATATCAGAGTTTTCAATTACTGCTCCAGCATCTGCAAAGGCAGGAGACTTTATAGCTATACCAGTTGAATATACCTACACAAATGGATCAAAGAATATCCACTGGTTCCACTTTGTAGTAAAGGAATCTGACAATAATGTTCCAAAGTACGAATCAGAAGCGGGAATAGCTGGAAAAGAACTTAAAAAGACTCCAGAGCTTTCTCAAACTGATGCAGCTAAAAAGAAACTTCAACCAAAATCTTATAAGCTTGCTAAAACTGAATACAAAGATGATAAGGGCAATGTTTGGAATGTAAGCATTGATGAAACAACAGGTGAAGTAACAGCTACAGTGCCTGGCAATGATAAAATCCCAGAAACCGGAACAAAGCTTAATGTCGATGTAGAAGTGACCTACGAAGAAGAAGTTGAAGTAGGTGATAAAAAAGAAACAAAAACCTACACCGAAAAGACAAGAGCCCAATTTTATTCAATCCCTTCTACAAGACAAGAAGTAAAGAAGGAATACGAAACAAAACTTCCTTTTGAAACAAAACTTATTTACGACGAAACAATCCCAGCAGGTAAAGTTATAGAAGAAGGCGGAAAAGTTGGCAAGCAAAAAATGGTCTTTTCTCAAATCGTCGTAGGCAACAAAAAAGGTGCTATAATTGACGGAAAATTTGTAGAAGGCAAGGAAGCTGTAACAACTGAAGTGGTAGAAAAAGCTCAAGATAAGATTATTAGAATCGGTACAAAACCTGCAGAAATAACTGTAGAAATACCATTTGATACTGACTACGAACTTGACTATACCAAGAAAAAAGGTGAAGAACCAACTCAAGTTACTGAGGGTAAAAAAGGTGTGGTCACAATCAAGACTACAAGAGATCCAGAAACTGGCGAAATAAAAATCACTCAAGAAGTAACTAAAGAGGCTACAAATAGGAAATTGAGTATTCCAGCAGGTACAGAAGGAACCAAGGTCCACAAAGAAAAACTTCCATTTGGATATGAAATTCAATACGACGAAAATCTAGAAGCAGGAAAATATGTCGTAGATGAAAAAGGAAAAGAGGGAAGTAAAACCACTACTTGGACTATAAAGAATTCTGAAATAGTTGGCGACCCAACCGAGAAAATCGAAAAGCCTGTAAATGCGGTTATTAGAGTAGGTAAAAAACTAACTAAAAACACCTGCCCAGTACCAGGCTTACCAAACACACCAGAAGATGAAAGTCCACACAATCCGGTGGGAGAGAAACCAAATAATTCGAAAACTCCAGAGGATAATAATAAAAATCCTGAAAAAACTGAGGGCAACACACCAACCACACCTGAAACAAAACCAGAAAATCCAAAAGGACCATCAAAGCCAGACGAAGATAAAAAAGAGAAGGATAAACCAAGTGAACCAGAAAACCCAGGCTCAAATCCGAAATCTCCAGAAAAACCTGGTAAGCAAGAGGAAGCTAAGCCAAGTGAATCAGGAGAAAATCCTGTGAAACCACAAGTTCAATCTAAAGCTAACCAAGAAAATTCATTTGAAATGAATAAGTCAAAGGTCTCTGAAAAACCTAATCAAAATTCATTGACCCTCGAAAACTCAATAGTTATTGAAAATCCAAGTGAAAATCAAAAAGAAAATAAAATTTCAAAGGAAATTGAAAATTCTAAGGAATTTGAAATCCCTAGGGACAAGGAAAATTCTAAGGAAGAAAGCAAAGTAGACTTCTCAGATGTATTATCAAAAAAGGATAAAAAAGAATCAGAAAACTCAGATTCTGATGAATTATCAATGAGGGCAAAGAAAAAGTCAACCAACCCAAAAACTGGTATAAGCTCAATTGCCCCAATCTTCACAAGCATGGGACTTTCAATATCAGGACTATTTGCAACAAAGAAAAAGAAAAAAGAAGACCAATAAAATCTGATTTTGGTGATAAAAGAGAGCAAAAAAGCTCTCTTTTTTTATCTAAGATTAACTTAATATTTATTTTTGTATTAAAAAACAAAATGATTGATTATTTCAAATAAAAAACCAAGCATTTTACCTAAGATTTTAAAAATCTTAAAGACAAAAAACTTGGTTTTACGTCAAAACAAAATTCTAAAAATTATTTACCCACAAGGTTTACCAACAAATCAAAAAGCGATTTTATTGCCTTTTCGTGAGTCCTTTCGTAGCCATGGCTGGCTGCTACGCCGCAACCAACTAAGGCGTGCCTATAGTCGTAGTCGCTTGCAACTGCTGCTGAGGCGTCTGAACCGTAGTGTGGGTAGATATCTAGGCCGAAATCTAAGTCTAAATCTTTGGCGATAGCTACTAGGTCATTTGTTAGGTCGTAGTTGTATGGACCTGATGAATCTTTAGCGCAGATTGAAAGTTTTAATTCATCGCAAGTTAAATCTTCATGGACAACTCCCATGTCCACTGCAACCATATCTCTTATTCCTTTTGGATGGCCTGATGCAGCTCCATGGCCCACTTCTTCATAGATAGTAAACATCATGTAAAGTGGACGGTTGATTTTTATGTTTTTATCCTTGATTTCCTTGGCTAGGGCTAATAAAATCCCTGCGCTAGCCTTGTCGTCGAGGTGACGGCTTTTTACAAAACCATTATCTATCCTAAATCTTGGGTCAAGGGAAATAAAATCTCCATTTCCTATGCCAAGTTTTTCAGTTTCTTCCTTAGAATGGGTGATAGCATCGATTACAACTTCCATAGTTTCGTCATTTCTCTTCGCTTCTCTAGGTTCATCTGACCCATGAACTGCAGGATTATTAAGCCTTACAACACCTGTATATTCCTTGCCGGAACGGGTGTGGATTTTCACATTTTCAAATTCCACATAATTAAGAGGAAAACCACCAAGGGTAGTCACCCTCAAGGCTCCATTCTCTTTGATAGACCTTACCATGAGTCCCAAGGTATCAACGTGGGCAGAAAGCAAAAGTCCATTTTCCCCTTCCATCTCATTAATAGGGACAATCACATTGCCCTTGTTGTTTTGGTAAGGCGCATAGCCTAAGTTTGTAAATTCATCCATCAAATATTTTTCAGCAAATTTGGTAAAACCAGTTGGAGATGGAGTGTTCACAAGATTCTCTATATATTTTGTAATTGTAGATATTTCCATTTTTTTCTCCTCTTATCTATAGTATAATGTCAATACAATATTATATTATAAGATGTGAATTTATAAAGGAATACAAAATGAAAAAATATATTTTTAAGGAAAAATTTTTGAAAATAACAGATAAATATTGGATTAAGGACGAGGACGGAAAAGACTCCTTTTACCTTGACCAAGATTTTACCTTTATTGGCTATAGGGCCACAGTTTTCGGGCCTGATAGGCAAAGACTTTTTAGGATAGAAAAGAAAATCCTTTCACTTTTGCCAAAGTTTTTTGTAGACTTTGAAGATGGGGCAAAAATGACCATCAATCAGAGATTTACCTTCCTAAGAAAGTCCATAGATGTAGATTGCGATTTTGGGACAATTAACCTTAAGGGATCTATTTTTGACTATGATTTCATTATTAGTCTAAATGGAGAAAAAATCGGCGAAGTTAACAGGAAATTTATTTCCCTAACCGACCACTACGTCCTCACAGTTTTCAACGAAGACTACACCTTGGCGATGATTGCCCTTGTAATTTGCCTAAACAAAATCCACGACGATGAAGCAAGCGCTGCAGCCGCATCTGCAAGTGGTGGAGGTCAATAAAATGATAGAATTAGTTTTTATCCTAGCAGGCATCTTTGCCTTGGCGGGGCTTTATAACTTATATTTGTTCGGAAAAATCAGCCAAAGAGTGAAACTAACAAAGCTAGACCTCGGGGTCTTCGCTATGATGATAGCCTTATTTTGGATATACAATTGGGTCTTTAAGCCATATCCAATAAATACACTAGCAATAGGACTTTCTATGCTATTTTGGAACTACTCTGCAACTATATCAAGAGGTTTAAGCGACCAGTACGTCTTTACAAATAAGTTAAACCCCTTCATCAACAAAAAAGTTCCCCTCTCAGAAATACAATCAGTAACCATATCCAGAGCCGAAAAAAATCTTTTATTAATAATAAATTTCAAAACAGCCAACAGCCAAGACAACATGAGATTTTCCTTCGCCAAGGAAAAAGATTTGGTAAAAATTTTGAAAAATCAGAAAGTAAATGTTATTAATTAGGTGAATTTAAAAAATAGACTTAGTTCTTATATTACTAGTACCATGGTATTGGTATAAACCAAAAAGACGAGCAGGCAGGCTCGTCTTTTTTGAGTAAAAATATTTAAAATTTACTACCTAACCCTTATAGGCTTCTTCATCTACAAACAAATAAACATTTGGATGGAGATTTAGAAGTGAACATGGAAGTTCGGTTGAGATTGTATCGTCGTTTAGGAGTCTTTTTACTGCCTCATGTTTATTTTTGCCACTGGCTAGGACTATTAGGGTTCTTGAATTAAAAACTTCCTCTACTCCCATTGATAGGGCGTATCTTGGAACTTCGTCTTCATTTTCAAAAAATCTTGCATTTGCTTCTATGGTTGATTCTGTTAATTTTATAATAGAAGCACGTCTATTTAGCTTTTCTGCTGGTTCATTGAAGGCTATGTGGCCATTTTCTCCAAGACCTAGGATTTGGATATCCCTTTGTCCGAATTCATCAAGAACTTTCCTGTATTCTAAGGCATATTTTTCATCATTTTCTGGTGCATAAGGCAAGTTAATATTTTCTTTTTTGATATTTACCTGGTCAAAAAGGTTTTTGTGCATGAAATATGAATAGGATTGTTCATTATCTGCACCTATGCCTACGTATTCATCCAAATTCACGCTTTTTGCATATTTAAAAGAAATCTCGCCTTCTTTTTGGGCTGCTATTAGATTTTTATATAAACCGATTGGGCTTGATCCTGTTGCAAAACCAAACTTCAATTGTGGTTTTTCCACCATATTGCTTATAACAAGCTCACTCGCTTTTTTGCTCATATCATCATAATCTTTGCATACTATTAATTTCATCTATTTCTCCTCATATAAAATTATATCATTATCACTTATATTCTTATTTTACCTTTTATAGGGAAATAAAAAACCCGCTTTTAATGAGTTTAAGAATCTGATTTAACTTGCAAAGTCCTTACTTAAAATTAGACAAAATAAAAAACCTAGCTGATAGCCAGGTTTGAATAATCCCCGGCCAAGGCCGGGGGTAAGGTACGTAATCTTTTTCAACGAACGCTCCTTTTCGTCGCGTTCTTATGAAAAAATTACATAAATTTTTTCATCAATCTAACCTTCGTGCTAAGCACTCGGTTATATTGTGAAAATCATATAAATTTCAAAAAACCCCGGACGAGCCGGGGTTGTAAAGTTCGTAATGTTTTTATTCCAGTCACTCCTATTCGTCGCGACTTAAATAAAAAATTACATAAGGTTCTTCATAAATTTCTTCTGCGGTGCTTAACACCTTGAGAAATTGTGAAGATCGCAAAAATTTTGCTTACAAAATTTTTGCTACCATTAATTAATAGTTAAATGCAGCTACTTCGAACCATTCTTGTGGGTGGTGGCATGCTGGGCAGATTTTTGGTGCTTTTTTGCCTTCATATAAGAAACCACAGTTTCCACATTTCCAGATTACTGCTTCTTCTTTTTCGAATACTGTGCCGTTTTCGATGTTATCGTGTAATTTTTGGTACCTATCTCTGTGTGCACCTTCAGCCTTAGCTATATTTCTGAATGCTCTAGCGATTTCATCGAAGCCTTCTTTTTCTGCTACGTCTGCAAATGCTGGGTACATATCTTCGCATTCTTCGTTTTCACCGTCGATAGCACCTTGAAGGTTTGTTAATGTGTCATGCCAAATTACTGGCCAAGCTGTGTAACCTTCTGTAAGTTCGATTGTTTCAAGTTTGAATTCTTCTCTTAGGAATTTATAAAATCTTGCAGCGTGTTCACCTTCGTTCATAGCTGTTTCTCTGAAGATTGCTGCGATTTGTCTATAACCTTCTTTTTCTGCAGTTTTTGCTGCGTATGTATATCTCATTTTAGCTTGTGATTCGCCAACAAATGAAGTAATTAAGTTTTGTGCTGTTTTTGTTCCCTTTAGTTCTGCCATAATAATCTCCTTTATAAATTTATTTCTTCAACTTATATTCATATTATATTATTAATTATTCGTTTGTCAAGAATGATTCTAAAGTTTTAATCAATCTAAATTTGATACATATAATCATTATCATTATACAATTGCTAGCTTTTATTTATTTATTTTCTGCCATTTTTATAAAACTCCACTCATGTTTAATTTTATATTTTTGAGGGCATTTCTAACGGCAAAAAGAAATGATAATAATTATCAATTTGTATATTATCCAAAATTTTTGATTATTCTTGTTTCTACCTCAGGATGGTTTTTCTCTATCGGGCCAAATTGAGGTATAATTATATAAAGCAAAGGAGGCTATATGAAAGTAGATTTTAGCAATGTTAATTTAGATAAATTAGATAAATACGAAGAAAGAGCCCTTGCTGCTTTTGATACCCTTATGGGCAGAAACGGCGAAGGTAACGACTTTCTAGGCTGGATTGATAGACCAGTCGACTATGACAAGGACGAATTCGAAAGAATTAAAAAAGCTGCAGCAAAAATCAGAGAAAACTCTGATGTTCTTGTTTCTATTGGTATAGGTGGATCTTACCTTGGTATCAAGGCAGTAGATGTAGCTTGTGATACTTACTTCGATTCAAAAAGAGATACAAAGGTAATTTACGCAGGCAACCAAATTTCTGGCCAATACTTAGTAGAGCTTTTAGCTTATTTAAAGGATAAGGATTATTCTGTAAATGTAATCTCAAAATCAGGCACAACAACAGAACCAGCTATTGCCTTAAGGTTTTTAAAAGAAGCCCTAGAAGAAAAATACGGCAAGGAAGGCGCAAAAGAAAGAATTTTCGCTACAACTGACAAGGCAAAAGGTGCCCTAAAAGAGCTTGCCACAAAGGAAGGCTATGAAACATTTGTAGTTCCAGATGATATCGGCGGTAGATTTTCTGTAATATCAGCAGTAGGACTCTTGCCACTAGCTGTAGCAGGCATTGATATTGATGAATTTATGGCAGGTTTTGCTGATGGTAGAGAAAAATACAGCGAAAAATCAATGGAAAATGACGCCATCAAATATGCAGCAGTAAGAAATATGCTCCACGAAAATGGCAAGGAAATTGAAGTCCTCGTAAACTACGAACCAAAATTAAAATACGTAGCTGAATGGTGGAAACAACTCTATGGCGAGTCTGAGGGCAAGGATGGCAAGGGAATCTTCCCAGCAAGTGTAAACAACACAACAGACCTTCACTCAGTAGGCCAAATGATCCAAGATGGCAAGAGAAACCTCTTTGAAACTGTAATCGAAGTTGAAAATGTAGACAAAGACATAGCAATCAAAGAAGACGCCGACAACCTAGACGGCCTAAATTACCTAGCAGGCAAAAATATGTCCTTCGTAAACAAACAAGCTATGGAAGGCACAACTATGGCCCACGTAGAAGGTGGAGTACCAAACATCAGAATTAAATTAGACAAGGTAGACGAAAGAAAACTTGCTGAACTTTTCTATTTCTTTGAAATAGCAGTAGGAGTATCAGGCTACATCCTAGGAGTAAATCCATTCAACCAACCAGGAGTAGAAGCCTACAAAAAAGCAATGTTTAAACTACTTGGTAAACCTGGATACTAGATGGCACACAAAAAGACCTCAGCCGAGGTCTTTTTTGCTTTGTCTTTATTTACTAATCCTAATAATATTAAAATTAGAATTTTTCGTAAATATTTCATCATGGCTTATAACTATAACTAGTTTCCCTTTTCTATTGAGGTCCATAATTAGGTCTAAGACCTTTCCCTTAACTTCAATGTCTAAGAAATTTGTTGGTTCATCGAATATATATAGGGATTTGTCGGTTTTTATGGCTTGTTTTAATTGTGCGAGTTTCTTCTGGCCTGATGAGCCTTTTACTTTATCTTTTAGGGAGCCGTATTCGCTTATGAGTGGGTTTGCTGGAATGTAGACCATATCTTCAAACAAGACGTCTGAGTTTTTATCAACTAGTTTATTATTTACAAAAATTTCTCCCTCATACCTTGTCGTTAGGTTCATTATGGCCTCTACCAGAGTGGTTTTTCCTATCCCATTATCCCCGACTATAAGGTTGATTTTTCCCTTTTCAAAGTTTTCGCTAAAGGCTTGGTGGAGTCTTTCGCCTCCACTTCCAAGACTTATGTAATCTCTTATTTCTAAGGAATTTATCTTAGCCTTATCAAAGCTTACAGGGGTCATATTTATAAATTCATAATAGGAATCCATGGCAGGCTTGCCTGAGACGTATTCTCTTCTAGTATTAAAGGTATCAAGCATAGGATCCCAAAGGGAGCTGATATAGATTGACACAGCCGCATAAGAACCTGGGGTCATCTTACCTTTTATGATAAGGATAATTGAAATAATGGTTGTAAGGGTAATGGCCATATTTAGGGTTCCATAAACGAAAATATTATAAATCACACTTTCATAGCGAACTTTTTTTATAAGATTATTGAAAAATCCCTTAAAAAAATCCTTAATTTCCGGCAGTTGCTTCTCTTCCAAAAATCTCTCTTCCTTGCTAAGACTATTAGAATCAAGCAAATAGCCCTTGATATTTTTCATATCATCCAAATGATTTGAAGAATAATCTGAAATCTTCTCCTCACTCTTATAGGAAACAAGGGCTGCAATTGGAGCAATAATCACAAAGGCTATCAAAAGATATGGTGAGATAAAAAATACAATTATACAAATTGCCACAAACTTTAGGGCATTCAAAAATATCCTCAAGGTATTTTTGTAGATAAAGGGCTGGACGATTTCAAAATTTTGGCCTAGTTCCTGATTTATCCTCGCCTGGTCAATATTATAAACCTTACTGTCATAGGATTTTAGGGCCTGATCAAGCCTTTGAAATTGATTAAGGTAGGCCTTGGCGTCATTTTTCCCAAAAAAATAATCTTCTAAGACATAAAAAATATGGATACCAATATCAAGTACAACCATGATTGCGATATGCTTAATAGTCTGGTCCAAGTCCTTAGCAATAGCAAAGTCTATGGCCTTTGCCGTATTGATTGGAATTAATAAGCCAAGTCCAATTACGATTAGCCTAATTATTAAAAGTTTTATAAATTCTTTCTTATCCGTCAAATAAAAAAATCTCAACATAGGGAGCCTCCTTTATTTTTGTTATAAATTCAATATACTTAAGTCAAACAAATTAAAAAGGGACATGGATGTCCCAATTTTAATTATTACTTAGAACGTCTCCTATGCCTTGGTTTATTGACTTTAATGCCTCATCTTTTCCAAGATGGCTTGCAAAAATTCTAGATAATTCTATTGAGTTTCTATATTTTTCATCTCCCAATTCATGTTGGCATAAAAATTTCAGATAATATAAAAATGCAAACATCTCGCTATGATTAGAATATTTTGCAAAAGAAATTGCTTCGTTAATTTTTTCTAATCCATTAAGAGAATCCCTCTCCATATCCATGACGTTAACAAGAGAGTAGTAGGCAATTAGTTTTATAAGACTTTCGTCGTTTTTATCTATTATGGATGATAAAATCTCTTTCCTATCAATATTTTTAAAATAAGTTTTATTATTACAAACATTTATAAGAAGTCTTGCTTCTAAAAAGCTCAAATCTCTAGTTAGTATATTATTTTTATTTATCCTAGCGCTCGTGATTTCCTCAAACTCCTCTGTTAAACTAAGCAAATTTGGAATTTTTAAAGATTTTATAAAAAGCTTCATTAGGGCTAGTTCGTAGTCTTTTCCCTTAAAACTTGGGTCAGCTTCTAAAATATTTAGTTTTTTTCTAAAAGGAGAATTTCTTCCCTGGATTTAAAGCCGCATAGGATATCAAAGCTTGATAAAAGGTCCTTATATAAGTAGTGGGACTCATAGATATCTTTTATACATAGATCAACTAGGTCGATATCCAGGACAGCTGATAATTTTAGGAGGGTGTCGATGCTTGGTTCCTTTATAAGTCCGTTTTCTATTCTAGATATGGATCTACGGCTGATGCCAGATAAAAATGCCAAGTCTTCCTGGCTTAGTCTTTTATTTTCCCTAATTTTTGTAAGGTCATTTCCAAATTTATAAATAGACATAAATCCTCCTTTTGCTTTATTATAATATACTACTTTAGCCCGACAAACAAAATTAAATTTCCCAGCAAAAAAAGACCCTGCTATTTGGCAGAATCTTTTTGTTTTATTTTCCTCATTAAAATTATCAAAATTCCTACTAGGACCAGGCTTGTTATTATCGAGCCTTCTAGGCCAAAGTCTCCTCCTGAAATTAGGGCTGGGCCTTTTAGGCTGGTTTTTAATATTGTTTCGCCTATTGGTTTGTATCCTGAGACTGTTATGCCGAATATATTTGCCATGGTCATGTTCCAGAAGGTGTGGGCGCCTGCCGACATGTATATGGAGTCACTTATGTAAAATACAAGGGAAAATATTACCCCTACTAAAAAAATATTTACAAAGGCCATTGGGCTAAAGCCAGCATTTCCTAAATGTAAGATTGAAAATATTAGGGAATTGGCTATAATTGCAAGTCCTATTTTGCCACTGGCTGCCATTTGGTTCATCAAAATCGCCCTTAAGAGAAATTCTTCTTCAAATCCTTGGATCATCCAAGCTGGGAGGAAGGCTAAAAAGAGTTTTAGGTCAATTTCGTTTTTCCTTATTTCTGCAAAGCCAATTAGCTTTAAGCTTATAACTACAAGGGTCAAGAGGATAAAGCCCAGCAAAATACCTTTGCCATAGGATTTGAAAACCTCATTATCCACCAATCCTAAGGAGTGGTTATTTCTTTTTAGGCCAAATCTTGCAAATATGTAGGCTAAAATAAGAGTTAGGGCTGTGGAATAAACTATCAGCAAGAAATACAAATTATTTGAGTCTATGAACGAAAAAAATCTTTCAATATACTTGTATTTTGGGGCAAGACCTGCGATTTGTCCGAGTCCATATTGGGGAAGTATTACCAGAAGTGAAAGGATGACGGTAATAATTACTATATTTAGGTTGCGGGCATACTTGGCCTGACTTATTGATTTATTCTCTATCATTTGACCAAATCCAAGGCCCCGCCGATTATGCCATTAATAAAATCTCTTGACTCGAAAATTTCATAGCCAAAGAGCTTTTTCTTGAGGAAAATCTTTGCGTCCATGCTCTTGACTTCTGCACCATCTTTAGAAAGTTCTCTCATGTAGGCCTCGTGTTGGTTTTCCTTTTCAAGGTTTTTCACCTTATCAAAACAAGTGATATAGTTCACATTTGAAATCTTTAGGCTCACTTCCATACCCCCATCTATATCGACTTTATTTAATACTTTAATATCAAGATTTTTAAAATTATTCCTGACAAACTCGTCCTGTTTTTCTTTATCATCAGAATAAGATTTTTTGAGGACTTCAAAAATCACATCAAGCCTATCCATATTTTCTTCCATGAAGGCAGTATCATCAGTTTTAATCGCCTTTTCAATCCTAGCCACAGTCCTGTCAACATTGTGGGAGAGACTTCTCGCACCAAAAAATATGGCAGCAACAAAGAGAATAAAAATTAAAAAATAAGGTCCAAAAGTCCTTCTCTTACGCTTTTTTTCCCTGATTCTTCTCTTCTTCTCTCGGGTCTTAGGATTTTTATATTCTTTACTTTCACTTCTTTTACGTCTATCCATAATTCCATCCTTTTAAATATTATACCATTTCTGTAATTTTATGATATGATAAATATATGAAGTACCTAAAAAATAATTTTGCGACAGGCCTTTTCCTCTTAGCCTTTATAGGTCTAATCTTTAAGGCCCTTATCGCCAAAAATCTACAAGCTAATGAAAATTTAATAACAAGGGCTCTTACTTCCTACCTCATAGCCTACCTAGCCTTTAAAATCTCCTTTATGGAAACAAAAAAAGTAGGGCTAATCTTTATACCTCTCATTTTTTACAGCCTAAGTCTGGCCCTTATCATAAATGAAGGTATATCAACAAGAATCCCTAGGGATAGCTTGCAAATCATGACCAGTCTTTACAAACTAATGGTCATGGTAGGAGTGTTTTTTATCCTAGAGTTAATCTTCAATAAACTAGTCGGAAGCCTTGCCACATCTGTCCTAGGAGGGCTGTCATTTTTAATATTTCTTGCCATAATTTTTAGCAAAAAGCTTGACATTTTAAGGCCTTTTGAGGATTTCTTCCTCTATTTTAGTTTTTATGTAATGGCAATTAGGTTAAGGTCGGCTGCCAGATTGAACCCAGCCCTCCTAGTCCTCGCTATTTTATTGGTTATAGGTGAAATTTACCTAAGAGAAAGATACAAATTCGACTATGGATTTTTATTTACAATTTTTCCCCTTACCTATCTAATCCTTAAAACCATCACATATGAAGCAGTTTTTACTTTTGCAGACTATTTGGCCTTGGCCCTTACCTATATTTATCCGGCCCTTTTTGTAATCATAAAAACTAGCCTTGACCTAGAAAGCTTGGCCATTTCAATAATAGCAATCCTTGCTTCCTATATTCTTGGCCAAGGAATTTACAAAATCAAAAACAAGTACCTTTCCTATTTGCTTTTAGGAATCAATTAAAAATGCAGGTCAAACGAACCTGCATTTTTTTATATTATTTCTTTGATAAACATGGTAATAGCCACTACAGCTGTAGTTGTTATAATAGATAGGGTTTTGTCTTTGCCGAATTTTTTTATAAGGATTTTTGACAAAAGCTCCAAGACTATAGAAACTACCAAGGCTATAATTATTGTTTGTATATACCTCATTTTCCCTTCCTTATTTGATTTCCCAAGCTACAGTTACTTCTCCCCTTAATTTCCACCAAGGAATGTTTTCTAGGGTATTTCTTCTCATATGGTAAGGGTCATTTACAACAAAACTCCCATTCTTATAGGAATCTACAACCATATAATGTCCACCATTTATAAAGGCTCCTGGACCAACTCTTATAACTATTGGATTTCTCTTAAGAGCTTGGGTGAAGGCCTCCTTGTGGACTGGCACATCATAAGATTTAAAACCGTAGGCCTCAACTCCTTCTATGAAATATTGCCAATCAGTTCCATCCCAAGATGAATAATCTCTGGCAACTGCCATGGTGTTTGTCGGATAAATATTATTGGTATTTAATTTTCTGTTTAAAACCATTGCCATAACTGTTGGTCCACAACCAAGTTGGCCCATAGTTGATGAGGCGTAGGCCTTATTTGCCCAACGACTATCAAATTGACTAAAATATGGGGTTTTTCTCATTAAATTTTGAGTAAAGCCCGGCTTAAATTCTCCACCTGTTCCCCTTGATAGGTAGGCGTGGGCGACCTTGTACTTGTAAATTGCCTCCCCGTTGCCATTTATCCAATACATCTTATGATCAAAAACCTTGTTTACATTGCGAAGAAGTCTCAAACTTCTCTCGTGAAAGGCATATTTTTTTCCATTGATGGTTACGAGTCCTTCTGCAGGTTTGCCATCTTTGAAATAATACCTATCGCCAACCCAACCTCTTAGATATTTGCTATCGGTCCTGGTTGCTTCGCCATAGTTGTTAAAGTAATAGTTAACTCCATTGAAGACCCTGTTTTGCTTCCTAAATATAGACCCATCTTGGTCAAAACCATAGGTGATATTTCCTATCTTTTTCAATCCCTTAGCATAGCCGGTTTCTGGGTCATAGTAACCAAGTTTGCCATTGTAATAATCCCAACCAATGTAGTGGGCTTCGCCATTTGCATCTACATGGATATTTTCATTGGCAAAGCGTTTATTTTTTATCATTTGACCAGTGGTCTTGTCAAAATACCTGCGCACCTCGCCTGTATCTGTAAGACCCTTTGCCATACTGCCATCTTCGTGATAGTGGTAGACATCTTCCCTTGTGCCTTCATCTGATTTTTGAGCCACTTGATTTTCTTCACTTGTAGGTTTGGCTTCCTTGCCTGGGCTTTCATATTTTTGTAAAATACTGTCTAGGCTTGTTGGATCATAATATATAATATCTTCTGATGCAAAAGCCGAATTTATACTTAAGGCTGCCGATATCAGGATGCCTGTAAATAATAATTTCTTTTTCATTTCGCCTCCTTTTCCTTATATTATATCAAAGATTGGCTATTTTTACCAAAAGAAAATCCCGACAGAGTCGGGATAAACAGAATTTTTATAGGGGAATGATTTTTTATTTGTTTGATGCTTCCTTAGCTAGGTCTATATTTGCCTTTAATTTAGCTATTTGATCATCGCTTGTGATTGCTCCTACCACATCTTCGCCGACAATATTGCCGTTTTTGTCAACTACGATTGTTGTTGGATAAGCAAATACGTGGTCTAGGTATTTTTTGATTTCGCCTTCTTGTTTGATGCCAAGAGCTTGGTAGCTTGGTTTGTTTTCGCCAACTATTCTCTTGAAGGCATCCATAGTTGATTGGTCATACTCAGCATCTGTGCAGAGGGTGATGAAGTTTACTTTTTTATCCTTTTTGAGGTCATCTGCCACCTTGTTTAACTCTGGCATTTCTTCTATACAAGCAGAACAGCCTGTAAACCATAGGTTGATAACTGTAGCGTCATAGTTTTTGAAATCTTCGTTGGTAAATTTCTTGCCTTCTTGGTCTTTGGCCTCAAAAGTTCCGAGAGTTGTTGGTTTTTCACCTTCTACTTTTGGTGCTTCGATTGGAGTTTCTGTATCATTTGTAATCTTTGCTCCTTTTGGCATTTCAGCTTGGCTTATTGCTTCTTGTTTTACTTCTTCTGGTTTTTCTTCCTTTTTTTGTCCACACGCCACAAGAATTCCTGCGAGCATTAGGGCTAAAACTATTTTATTTTTCATTTTCTTCTCCTTTTTTTCTTATAAATTCACTGGTGATGGCCTTGGTTGGGCAGGCCTTTACGCAATCTCCACACCTAATACATTCTAAATGTGCAGTATTTTTCCTAATATCAACATCCATCTTGCATACCCTTGCACACTTGCCACAGTCGATGCACTTATGATCGCTCAATCTTAATTGGTAGAGGGAAAATTTATTAAAGAGCGAATAAAAGGCACCCAGAGGGCAAATCCACTTGCAGAATGGTCTGAAAAATCCAATGGATAGGATGATTGTAATTATTAAAATTACAAATTTAAACCTAAAGAGAGGACCAAGAGCTGCTCTTAAGGCCATATTCCTAGAAGCTAGCGGAATGGCTGCTTCCATTATGCCTTGAGGGCATACATACTTGCAAAAGAATGGAGGTACAACTTCAAATTTACCCTTAAGGGCAAAACCAATTCCTACTAGGATTCCACTTAGGATTATGTATTTGATATACCTAAGAATTTTCAATTTTCTTGTCGAAAATTTCTTACTTGGAATCTTGTGGAGCAAATCTTGGAAAAATCCGAAGGGACAAAGAAATCCGCAAATGAGTCTCCCAAAAATCACCCCAAAAAACATGATTAATCCTATTACATAATAGGAAAACTTATATTTTTTTGATCCTATAACCGCTTGGAGACTTCCTATGGGACAAGATCCTGCAGCACCCGGGCATGAATAGCAATTCAAGCCTGGTAAACAAGCCTTTTTGCCGGCTCCCTGGTAGATTTTGCCTTTTAAGAAATTACCCAAGTGAAAGTTATGGGCTAGGGTAGATAGGGCCTGGATGATTATTTTTTTGTAGTTTCTTAACTTATCCAATTCCTATACACTCCAAACACAAATTGATTGCCTTCATAAAAACTGTATCGACTTCTTTCCTATAAATCCCAAAGCCAATGAAGGCGAGGCTCAGGGCAAAAAGGGCCAATGTAATTTTTCTTTCTTTCATCTTTTCCACCTTTTCTTTCATTAACTATATTCTATCAAAGCCTATGTTAAATTCTCATAAAGCTTTGGGAATATTTATTGTAAATATCGAACCTTGGGGGTTATTATCTGTAATTTCGATTTTTGCACCAAGCATATCTGCAATTGTTTTTGACAAGGAAAGTCCTATTCCAAAGCCTTCCTGGCCCCTAGATGGGTCAATCTGATAAAAAAGCTCAAAAATCCTGTCCTTATCTGCTGGCGAAATACCAAGCCCTGTGTCAGCTATTATTATTTTTACTGATTTAGCATCCTCTTTGGCAGAAATTTCCACCTTGCCTTTGGGATTGTTATACTTAATCGCATTATCAACTATATTAAATACCAACCTCTGAAGGAGGCTATCGTCAGTTACTAGGCTAATATTTGTATCACTTGTAATTATTTCAACATCCTTGGAATCGGCCTTATCTTCTAGGTCTAGGATGATTTCATCTAGCAAAACGTCCAGGTTTACATCCACAAGTTTGAGATTGGCCTTTTTCCTTAAGGATAAAATTGCATCCACAAGCCCATTTAACTTATTTACATTATTATCAAGCACCCTTAAAAGTTTTAGGGCATCTTCGTCATTCGCCTTTTGCCTATAGACATCAAGCTGACTTTTCATAACAGCTATAGGTGTCCTTAGTTCGTGGGCAACATTTGAAGAAAAATCCTTCTGCCTCTTGTAATCAGCGTAAATTTTTTTAAGCATCTTATCAAAAGTGTGGGAAAGTTCAACAATTTCGCTAGAAGTATTATCAAGGATAATTAAGTTTTCAAAACTTTCTGGCTTGTCAATATCAACATCGCCTAATTTTTTCTGAAGTTTTTTTAGGGGAGATAGGATTTTCTTTATAATAAAAGCAAAGGAAAGCGAACCCAAAATAATCACCACAGACATTACAAAAATCAAATAGATAGTAAAGTCGCTTGATGACTGAACCTTGGTTGTATCAACAAAGAGGACCATGGACCTGTCCATATTCTCCATATTTGCGTTTATATCCTCGATTACCCCATCAATTACCATAGCCTGCTTGCGATTGATTAGGTACATAGTGGCTAAGACCATGATTATAAAAATCACCACAACAGCCAAAATCAGCTTGAAAACTACGGAATCATATATTTTCTGTTTCATGAATCCTGTATCCCTTGCCAATTACGTTTTCGATTAGGTTTTTGCCGCAGGCAGCCCTTAGCTTTTTCCTGAGGGATGACATATGAACCCTAACCGTATTTGAAAATCCATCTGCATTTGAATCCCAAACGTGTTCGATAAGCTCTTCTGCCGAAATAAAACGCTCAGAATTTAAAAACAAATATTCCAAAATTCCTGTTTCCTTGATTGTAAGAGGGATAATTTTCCCATCAAAAGATGCCTCTCTCTTGATTGTGTCAAAACATAGGCCGGAAATATTTATCTCTGTTGCTTGGTGGATTTTTTTACCCCTCAAATGTGAACGCATCCTGGCATCAAGTTCCCTAAGAGCAAAGGGCTTAACCATATAGTCGCTCGCCCCCAGATCAAGACCTTTGACCCTGTCTTCTATGTCGGACCTGGCTGTTAGCATGATTATTGCCACTTCCTTGTTATCTTTTCTAATGGACCTTAAAACCTCAAATCCATCCTTGCCCGGCAAATTCACATCCAAAATTATAAGGTCGTAAGATTCTACAAAAGCCATGTCAATTGCATCGTCACCGTTACTCGCCTTATCTGTCACATAACCTAAAAGGGTGAGCCCCTCAGCTATGGAATCAAGTAAGTCTAATTCATCTTCTACTATTAATACCTTCATATTTACCTTCCTTGAAAGTAGTTTATTTCATTTTGATTATATCACAAATCAATTAAATTATTGTTAAGATTTCTTGCTCCATGTTAAATTTTTGATTCTTAAGATTTTTTCTAATAATGCAACGCCCTAGATTTTAAGCGTAATTTTAGTTGTGATGGGTATAAGTATTGTAAGATTGAAACTAAAAATATATAAGAGAAAATTTGCATGGAGGTAAATTTATGAAAAATAAAAAATTAATCCTGCTATTAGCAACAACCCTAGTTTTAGGTGCATGTGGTAAAGAAACAGCAACCCCAAAAGATAAGGCCCAAGAAGAAAAACCAGCCGTAGAAGAAAAGGCAAAAGACGGCGTAAAAGAAGTAGCAAATGACGATAAAAAGCCTGATGACGATAAAAACTTAAGAGAATTTAAGAGAAATCCGATACCAAAAGTAGATAAATCTATGGAAGATGCCATAAAAATTTTCCACGACCACTTCAAAGATGAAGCAATCAATATCAAATCCATCAAGCTCGACTTCTTTAACGAAGCCCTAGACTATGTAATCGAAGGCTTTAAAGAGGGCAATGAATACGAATTAAGAATTGCAGCCGATAACGGTGCAATCGTTGATGAGAAAACCGAAAAAGATGACGATAAAGACGAAGAAGCTCTAGACCTAAGCAAAATAATAAAGGCAGAAGATGCAATGAAAAAGGCCTTAGAAGGTCAAAAAGAAGACGCTTGGGTAGTTGAATATGAACTAGAAATAGACGATGGTAAGGCTATCTATGACATAGACATAGAAAACGACCAAGACATAAAAATAGATGCTGTAACAGGTGAAATCATCGAAAGAGACTAAAACAAATAGGCCCTTATGGGTCTATTTTTGTTGTTAACTTACAATTCTTAAAACTTTTGTAAGAAACACTAAACTTTCTTAAGCTATGATATAATATATATAAGAAAACAGGAATTCCTTTTTTAATCTAATATTATATAAGAGGAGTAAAATATGAAAATCAAAAATTTAAGCCTAATTCTTTTAGCAAGCCTTCTTTTAGGAGCTTGTGGAAATAAAACACCAAATCCAGCCAAAGAAACAAAGCAAGAAGAAATTCAAGTAGACGAAACAAAAACTGGCGTAAAAGAAGTAAAAAATAATGACAAAAAGCCAAATAAAGAAGAAAAAGAAAAAGTGCCAGAAGTTGCCATGAATATGGAAGATGCAATTAAAATCTTCCACGAACACAACTTTGGAGATGCATCAGCTGATTCTTTTAATTTCGATAAACTTAAGGTGGAAATCCTAGATAAGGATATAATCTACAGCATTGAAGGCTTTAAGGATGGCAAAGCATACCAGCTTAAGATAAACAACAATGGCAAAATTTTAGAAGAAAAAATCGAAGATGATGACGATAAGAAAAAACTTGCCATAGACTTAAAAAAGATAATTTCTGGTGTGGACGCCTGGGAAAAATCCCTAGAAGGTCAAGCTAAAGATGTTAAAGTCAAAGAATATGAATTGAAAATTGAAGACGGCAAGGTAGTCTACGAAGTAGAACTAGATAATGGCAAGGACGTAAAAATTGACGCCACAACTGGCGAAATAATCAAAAGAGACTAAAACATTAAAATAGGCCCGGTTGGGTCTATTTTTTCGCTAAAGTCAAAGCAAACCAACAAAAATTGATAAGGCAAAGCTATTTAGTATAATTTCAATAAGAAAGAGATTCTAATGGAGATATAGATGATTAAAAAAGTGTTAATAGCTTTCTTAGCCATTGTTTCCCTGCTAACGGGATGTAATAGTACAAATAAGGAAAATACTGAAACAGGGATAAGACAAGTCGAAAATAAAGATACGAAAATTTCTAAAATAAAAAAAGAATCCGTCCCAGATTTTGCAAAAAGCTTAGACGACGCCTTGAAAATCTTCCACAACCACAATTTTGGTGAGGCAAACATGGATTCAATAAATATAGATAAAATCAAAATGGAATTTACCAATGAGCTCTTCATCCTAAAAATAGAGGGCTTTAAAAATGGGAAAATATACATGCTAACAATCGATGATAATGCCCAAATAATTGACGAAAAAATTGAAGATGATAAGGACAATAAGACACTCGCTCTAGACTTTAAAAATATTATTCCTGGCACTTTAGCCATGGAAAATTCTCTGAATGGACAAGCTAAAGGAGCTTGGGTCAAAGGCTATGAGTTGAAAATCGAAGACGGCAAGGCAATCTATGATATAGATATAGCCGAAGGCAGAGATATAAAAATAGATGCTGTCACAGGTGAAATCATCGAAAGAGACTAAAACAAATAGGCCCTTATGGGTCTATTTGTTTGCCAGCTTTACAAAATTTCACTTTTATTGATAAGTTTTGGCATTAAACTCTAAAATTTGTAAAATTTTCTCTCTTTGGTATAGTCATACATGTAAATAAATTAAAAAGAGGAAGTAAGTATGAATAAAAAATTATTAGCCTTACTATTAGCAGGAACCTTTGTTTTTGCTGGATGTAATCAAAATAAAACAGAAAACAAAGAAGAAACAAAGCAAGAAGAACAAGCAGAAAAACCTGCTGAAGAAGGAAAAGAAGAAGCTAAGGACGAAAGCAAAAAAGAAGCAGTTAATTTCACCCTTCCAGACAACAAGGTTAGCCTAAAGGCAGCAAGCTATAAGTTTGAAGCCCATGTAGGAGGCGCACCATATAAGCTAACCGAAGTAAGCTACGAAATTGAAGATAAGGGAGAAGCTTATTACGAATTTGAAGGCGAAAAAGATGGCAAAGAATACAGCCTAAAGGTAAATGCCAACACAGCAGAAGCAAGCGAAGCTGAAAAGGAAAAGATGGATGACAAAGAACATCCTGTTGATCTTGGAAAGTCCATCCCACCAGAAGAAGCTATGAACATAGGCCTAAAATCAAACGGTGGTGGCACTGTAAAAGAATGGAAACTTTACAATGACGGCGAGGGCGAAAAATACGAAATCGAACTAGAAGACGGCAAGGAAATCAAAGTCAACGCTATAAACAAAAAAGTAATGTAAGACAAAGCTCGGGGATTCAAATTTCTCGGGCTTTTTAGACCCATATTTGATAAAATATAAGATTACTATTCATAAGCCTTTAATAATTGGATTTCTTATTTCTTTTATTTTGAATATTCATATGATATTCTACCAATCTAAAAATCTATAATTCCAAAATATTCCAATATAAAAACGACCTCAATATAAAAATTAGAGGTCATTTTGTACTTATCTATTAAATTTTAAGGAACCTTTTGTCAGTTTTTAATAGTCGTGTATTTTTCTACTCAAAACTATTTTCATAAATATCAAAAAATTCCGATACAAATTTCGCTTGGTCTTTTTCTTCTTTTGTGCCTGTTTCTACTTGCCAACCGTAGGTTTTGTAGTTTTGGTAAGAGTTTTCGCTTAAATCTTCTAACTTAAATTCCTTTTGGATTAGTTTTATGCCGTCGGAGTATTTTTCTGTTAGGGCTTGGTAGGCTTTGTTTGGGTCTTTGAATACTGCCATTCCGTTTTTATCTGCCCCTATTTCAAACCTCTGATCTATTTTCAAATACTTTTCTACATCAACATTCCCCTGAATATTGCCTGTTCCTGCCTTGTATTCCTGGGTGGCTGGATTTTTTACTTTGCCCTGGGATGAGCAGGCTGTTAGTATCAATATTAGGGCTAAGATTATAATTATTTTTTTCATAATCCCCCCCTCATTTTTGTTAATTAAATAATAACATGAAATAAAAAAAATACAATTACAAATTTTGTAAGTATTTGAAAGCTCCTTTTAAATTTAGGATATTTTCTATAATGTAAATCATCCTCCTTATGTATGATAAAAGCTAACTTTTTATTAATTGGCTAGTCTTTAACTTAGCTTTTCAAAAATATTATGAAAGTAGTGAGGTATTTGAAATAGGAAAATTTTCATTCTTACTACTTTGAGTGTTAATACAGCAGTCGGTGGCTAAAATTTTTAGATAATATGCAAAAAGGCGAGGTTTCCCCCGCCTTTAGTTTTTTATTTATTTTTTGCCTTTGTTTTGAGAAGCTGTTTTTTCTTTTTCTTCTCTTCTCTTCTTCATTGAGTCGAAGATACCGTCTACCATTGCATCCATGTCTGGTTCTTTTGCTTTCTTTAGTGAAGATACCATGTCTAGGCCTTCTGGTAGGACGTCCATTAGTCTCATTTCTTCGTCTAGGAATTTTTCCATTTTTTCTGCTGCTTGTGGAGCCCATGTTCCGTTACCGATGATTGATACTGCTCTGTTTTGTAGGTTTAGAGCCTTCATATCTTCTAGGTAGTTTAGCATTACTGGATAGATGCCTAGGTTGTAGGTTACTGATGCTAGGACGATGTTTGAGTATTTGAAGCTTTCTGCGATTAGGGTTGATACGTGTGTGCTTGATACGTCTCTTAGGGAGATGTTGGTCATGCCTCTTTCGCATAGTTTGCTTGCTAATGCTTGGGCTGCAAATTCAGTATTGCCGTACATTGATGCATATACGATTAGGACACCTTCTTCTTCTGGTTCATAGGTTGCCCAATGTACGTATTTGTCAATGATATAGCCGAAGTTGTCTCTCCATACAAGTCCGTGTAGTGGGCAGATGTATTTAAGGTCTAGGCCACCTGCTTTTGCTAGGGCTTTTTGTACGAATGTGCCATATTTGCCTACGATGTTTGTGTAATATCTACGTCCTTCGTCTAGGTAGTCTCTATCCCAGTTTACTTCGTCTGCGAATAATCTACCGTTGTTTGCGATAAATGATCCGAAGGCGTCTGCTGAGAATAGGACTTTGTCGTATGAGTCGTATGACATTAATACTTCTGGCCAGTGTACCATTGGTGCTTCTACGAAGGTGAATTCGTGTTTACCAAAGCTTACTGTATCGCCTTCTTTTACTTCGATGTATCTGTCATCTACGTGATAACCAAATTGTCTCATGAACATAACTCCTTTTTCAGAAGAAATTATCTTTAGGTTTGGATATCTTTGTAGCATCAATTCTATTGATGAGCAGTGGTCTGGTTCCATGTGGTGAACGATTAAGTAGTCTAGGTCTCTTCCGTTTAGGACTCTTGCTACGTTTACCATGTATTCTCTTGTGATTGCCCAGTCTACTGCATCAATTAGGACTGTTTTTTCGTCCATTAATAGATATGAGTTGTAAGATACGCCTTCTGGAATTGGGAATATATTTTCGAATAAGGCTAATCTTCTATCATCTCCACCAACATAATATAAGTCATCTGTTACTTTTCTAACTGTATACATTATTTCCTCCTACTTACTTTCTATCTGCTGGGAATTCCATTTTAATGAATTCTTCTTTGGCTTCGCCAGAAACAGGTGATACCCAGCTGTCAGGAAGTTTGTCAAATGGAGTACCTGGCTCGATTCCTTGAGTTGGATCTCCTACTTGAGGGTCATATTCATAGCCTGAACCTAAGTCTACATAAATGTCTTCTTTTGGAGCCATTTTTCTTGGTTTGCTTCTCTTGATTTTTGGTTGGGCTGGTGCTGGTTTCTTTTCTTGTCCATTATCAAGTTCTTTGATTAATAGTGGAAGGATTTCCATAGCATCGCCTACTATACCGTAGTCACAATTGTTAAAGATGTGTGCATTTTTGCTGTTGTTGATTGCAACGATTGTTGATGCGTCTTTCATTCCCTTTAAGTGTTGACCAGCTCCTGATACACCTACGCCGATGTAGAGGTTGCCTTTAAAGCTTTGTCCAGACATACCGATGTACCTATCAAGTGGAACGTATTTTAAGGTTTCTGCAACTGGTCTAGATGATGAAATAGCAGCTCCTGCTTGGTGAGCAAGTTCTTCTATTAATTTCATGTTTTTCTTTTCACCTATACCACGACCTGCTACAACAACTCTTGGTGCTTCTGCAATTGGTGTCATTGGGTCGATACCTACTGTAAAGTCATAGCCATCTTTCTTTAGAGCTGCTACTAGGTTTTTAACTGCTTCTTTTGGGTCTCCTTCAAAGATTTCACCTTTACGAACACCTGCGATTGGAGCAGCAGCTCCCTTTGATTTTGCTCTTGTCATCTTTGGAGCACGACCTACAGTGTGGGCACCAACTACTACTCTCATGATTTCGTTAGTACCTTCGTAGATTTGGGTAATCTTGGCATCTCTGAAGAATCTTTCTACGTCAACACCCTTGATGAAGCCTGAACCACCGTAAAGTTGAACAGCTTCAGTTGTAATCTTCATTGCTAAATCTGATGCAACTTGTTTAGCCATAGCTGCTTCTGCAGAATATCTTTCGTGATTTTCTTTAAGTTCTGCTGCAGAATAGATCATAAGTCTTGCGCCACGTAAGTATGTTGCCATATCAGCAAGTTTAAATGTATTTCTTTGTAAGTGAGCTATTGGCATACCAAATTGTTCACGTTCTTTTGCATAAGCAAGAGCGGATTCATATGCACCTTGACCAATACCTAGGGCTTGAGAAGCTATACCAATCCTACCACCGTCTAGGGTAGCCATAGCTATAGCGAAACCTTGGCCTTCTTTACCAAGTAGGTTTTCTTTTGGAACCTTTACATTATCAAAATGTAATTCAGCTGTAGAAGATGATCTGATACCTAATTTGTCATAGTGATCAGAGAAAGTAAATCCTTCAAATTCTTTTTCTACGATGAAAGCTGAAATACCGTGGGTACCTATACCTGGTGTTGTAACTGCGAATACTACATAAGTATCAGCTTTAGGAGCGTTTGTGATAAATATTTTTTTACCATTTAATATATAATGATCGCCGTTAAGAACTGCTGTTGTTTCTGTACCACCAGCATCTGAACCAGCGTTTTCTTCTGTTAGACCAAAAGCGCCTATTTTTTCGCCCTTAGCTAAAGGAACAAGATATTTTTGTTTTTGTTCTTCTGTACCAAAAGCAAAAATTGGCCAGCTACCTAGAGATGTATGAGCTGAGCAAATAACACCTACACCACCATCTACTCTAGATAGTTCTTCTACTGTTATTGCGTAAGAAATTACATCAAGACCTGCTCCACCATATTCCTTTGGATATGGGATACCCATAAGTCCAAGTTCGCCCATTTCCTTAACTATATCATCAGGAAATTCGTTTTTTTGGTCAAGCTCAAAGGCTATAGGTTTTACCTTCTCTTCTGCGAAAGCTCTGACTTTTTTTCTGAGCTCTTCGTGTTGTTCTGTTGTCTTAAAAAGCATATAATCCTCCTTACATTATTATCCTTATAATAATATTGTAGCCTCAAGAAAACGTTTTGTCAAGAATATTTTTCTTTACAAATATCTTATAAATTTGTTTGCTAAAACTCCTTCTTCTTGCAAAATAACTAAAAGTTAATTGTCATAATTCTACATAACCAAAAAAAGTTAGCAATTATCTAACAAACTTATTTCTTATCCGGCTTACAAAACATTTTCCTACTCTTATATATAACCAATTTCCACTATTTTAAAACAAAAACAAAAAAATATCGGGTTAATATTTAAGTATTTTTTAAAATACTGGCTTTAGAAACTAGCTTGCTTTTGCTCTAACTTATAAAGCTTAAAAAATTTTTAAGTTATTAATTATAGCTTTGGGGTATAATTATAGTAGAGGTGTAAT
Organism: uncultured Anaerococcus sp.; assembly: GCF_963510575.1. Lineage (GTDB taxonomy): Bacteria > Bacillota > Clostridia > Tissierellales > Peptoniphilaceae > Anaerococcus. Next base: position 27,856 of record NZ_CAUPFR010000001.1, read on the forward strand.
ATGAAAAATAAATTATTTAAACCAATACTTTTATCATTATTGGCCCTAAGCCTTGTAGGTTGCGATACAAATGAACATGCAATGGCTGATAAGGATTCCAATGAAAACCAGATTGTAGAGGCTAAAGATGAAGATATGAACACAGAAAATAAACCAGCAGAAGATAAGATAAAAGACTCTAAAGCAGAAAATACAGAAGAAGATAAAAAAGAAGATGTAGAAGAAGATAAAGAAGAAGATAAAGAAGATATCAAAAAGGAAGAAAAAAACCAAGCTCCATCCACAAAAAAAGACGATAAAGAAAAAAATCTCCACAAGGAAGACGGCAAGTATGTAACAACCCTAGTTTCCAAATTTAAGGGAGAACCTAGCGACTATATCACATCAACAGCCTACGCCTACAAGATAGAAGACGATAGGTTTATAGTATCTGGATCCTTTGACTATTTCAAAAACCCAGATGACTATGAAAATGCCACAGCAATCAAAAATGAAACTGAACAAAGATTTGTAATTACCGATAAAACTGAATTTGAAGCCGTAGGTGGCATGGCCCCTGCCAAAAAATTTAGCCGTGAAGACTTCTTAAAATACCTAGAAGAGTGCAAGGATTCTGGTCTTGCCCTAATAATCTTCGTAGAAAATGGAGTTGCAAAAACTGTATCAATCTCATCTTAGAAAAAAACTAGAACCTCCAAAGGCGAATTTTTCCGCTTTTTGGAGGTTTTTTTATTTTATTAAAAAATTATCATATTATCTTGATAAAGTAATAAAAGTGTGGTAGAATATACGTATCAATAAGTTACCTGAATAATTTACAAAACGAACCTGTATTTTGTATAGAAAGGAATCCATTATGTTCAACTATAAAGAAAACGATTTTACTTCATTTAAGATGTTTTTTACCCAAGTCGGAGCAGGTCTCGGAGCTTTTTCAAGCTTGGTTTTAAAAGAAAATATAATTTTAGTATTCCTTGCTTGCCTAGGATTTGGTTATCTGCTTGGTCTTTTCCTAGATAAGAAATACTAAGATTCGATATAATGAGCAAGGCCTTCCTCCCTTTTAGTCGATAAGACGCTTTATTAAATTCTTTTAACTGTTCTTGCACATTATAAAGGCCCCTTTACGGGGCCATGTTTTTTTATAAAATTTCTTGGGCTAGGATTAAAAGTCCATAGGTGGCTGACTTGCCATCATATTTTGGTCTTACTATATAAGATTCTAAATCCTTTATTTCTATATATCCATTCATCAATTCTTTGAATTTTTCCCTAACTTTTTCGATTAAGCCCTCAACTTGCATAACTCCTCCACCAAAAACTATGACAGCTGGGCTAAACATTAGGCTAGTATTGTAGGCTGCTTGGGCTAGGTAACTTGCTTCTATATCCCAAAATTCGTCATTTGGATCTAGACTTTCAGCTGATCTTTTAAATCTTTTGCCAATGTTAGGGCCAGATGCAAGTCCTTCTAGGCAATCGCTGTGGCAGGCACAACCACCTTGATAAGTATCTCTTGGGTCTTTTTTTATAATCATGTGTCCCATTTCCGGATGACTTATACCTCCTGCAAAATTTCCATTTTGGACTACACCCCCACCAACACCTGTTCCAACAGTATAGTAGGCTAGGCTTGCCTTTCCTTCTCCTCGACCAATTTTATATTCACCGTAGGCTGAGGCATTGACATCTGTTGTCACAAAAATCGGAACAGGGAAATCTTCTTCCAAGCATTTTACAATATTAAAATCTTTCCATCCTTCTTTTGGAGTATTTAAAATCTTGCCATAATCATTGCAATCAGGGTTTATTTCAATAGGACCAAAAGAACCAACGGCAATAGATTCTATCTCTGCCTTATATTTTGCAAAAAATTTTTTTATTTCAGCGAAGGTTTCTTCTGGCCTTCTTGTTTCAATCCTTATTTCGTCCAAAACCTCTAAATCACGATTACCTACAGCACAAATCATCTTAGTTCCACCAGCTTCTAATATTCCAAACATAAGCTCTCCTTGTAAACTTTTCATTTTTAATATTTCTACCCGAAATCCTTATTTTTAGTCAAGAAAATCCAAATGTTTATCCTCTTATTGATAAAACCCAGTGATTTTCTTCCTTGGTCTTAGGCTTAAAACCAACTTTTTTGTGGAAGGCCAAGGATGTTTTATTAGAAAGACTAACCTCTACCCTTATTTCCTTGCCTTTTTCTAAGGATTTCACTACTTGCCTTACAAGCCTTTCTCCGTAACCCATCCTCCTGTAAATAGTATTTGTTTCAAGGGCCTCAAGGAGGTAAAATTTCCCCTCATCATAAATCCTAAGACCAGCAAGATACTTTTCTCCATCGATTAAAATTGCCAGACGATTTTTGCCTTCTTTTAGGAATTCATTTTTGATATAGGCCTTGTAGGACTCCCTTACTTTTTGATATAAAATATTTTTATCGGTTTTTTCACCAGGATTCGATTCTACCATGGATAGATTTTCCCGATTAGATTCCTCATATAAATCCATTAACTTATCTAAATTTATGCCTTCTATTTTATTGGTTATGACTGCTTCCACCTTATATGCTCCTATATGAAATAATCTATATTTTCATTACTTACTAAACTAGGATTTTAATAAGCATTCCACTTTAAACCATGTTTTAATGATTTTTAGCGTTTTATATTTCTTTTTTTGTTTAAATATACCTGCTAAACGATTGCAAATCGCTGGTGTTTCAGTATAATTCATAGGGTAAATGTTCACATGAGAAGAATATTTTGAAAAGGAAGGAATTTATGAAGAACAAATATAAGTTAACAGCACTACTTGTGGCCCTTTCATTGGGTTTTGCGGGATGTGCCCAAGAAGCAGGCAAAAAAGTAGATGATGCAGCTAACGATGCTAAAGAAAAGGTAGAAGAAGTAGCCAATGACGCCAAAGATACCGCCGACGAGGCCAAGGAAGATGCCAAAGATCTTGCTGAAGATGCAAAAGATGAAGCCAAGGATAAGGCAAGTGATGCTTTAGATAAGGCCAAATCAACCCTAGAAGGCAAACTAGTTCTTAGAAGAAGCCTAAAGGCTGCCCATGGAGAAGGTTCCTTTGCAAGAATCGCTGTAATTACAGATGGAGATAAGATTGTAGATGCAGCTATCGATGAATTCCAATATTTCGATGAGGGTTCAGGTTTCCTTGCCCTTCCAAATCAAGATGAGGATACAGAATTCAAATCTGGCAATAAATCAGGGAAATTTCTCGGATCAAAGGTTGTGAATGATGAGAAATATTCAGCCCTTATGAAAGAAAAAGCTAAGGCAACAGTTTCTATTGCAGATAACTACAAGGCAATCCAAAATTTTGCTAAGGGTAAAACTATAGATGAACTTAAGAAAGTTGTAGCTGGAGCTGAACCTGGCAAGGCAATTGATTCTGTCACAGGAGCTACTCTTGTTGATACAAAAGGCTACCTAGAAGCAATAATCGAAACAGCAGAAGATGACGAAAACACAAGTGTTTTTGAAGCTAATAAGGCCAATGATATCCAAATCAAGCAAAGTTTTGGTACAGCTGGCAACAAAAATGCAATCACAGATACCTTTGTAGTTATGGAAGATGGCAAAATTATCGCAGCAAATATCGATGAATACCAATACATGGAAGGAAAGGGCGTGCCAAACTCTGATAAGAAATTTGGCGAAAACTACGCTGATTCTAAAAAAGTTCTAGCATCCAAACTAGAAAACAACGAAGCATATTCTAAGCAAATGAAAGATATCGCCAAGGCAAAACACACCCTAAGGGAAAACCTAAATGCTATCGAAGCCTATGTTGTAGGCAAGACTCCTGAAGAAATCAAGGGCCTAGTTGACGGCAACAAACCAGGTAAACCAGTAGACGCCATCTCAGAAGCAACTCTTTCAAGCACAGTTGGCTACCTAGACGAAATCTACAAAACAGCCACAAAATAGAAAATAAAAATAAGACCAGAAAGCCTTAATCCTTTCCTTTGATTGGAAAAGTTAACGACTTCTGGTCTTTTTTTACAAATTTTTAATCCTAAAGGATATCAATTTTTTCCCTAATATCCTTCTTTAAAAATATAACACAAACTATAGCATTTAAAACTTCCGCTATAGCAAAGGCCCACCAGGCAGAATTGAGGCTGCCAAGCCTTGTAAAAAGATAAAAGATTGGCAAAAGTAGGATAACCTGCCTTAAAAAAGACTGGATAACTGGGAACTTCCAATTGCCGATAGCCTGAAAAATCCCTCCAACTCCAACTACTGATGGGATGGAAATGATAAAGGAAAGTGAAACTATCCTAATCATTGGCACTCCAATTTCCCTCATGACATCTGTTGCAGAAAAGAGGTCAAACAATTGTTTAGAAAATACCCACATCAAAACGACTGACGTACCAACAATAGCAAAGGAGGCTATAAAGGCAATCCTAATAGCTTCCCTAATCCTATCCTTGTTTTTTGCCCCATAATTATAGGAAACTATGGCCAAAAGGGCATTTGAAATCCCAAACATAGGCATAAAGGAAAATGACTGAAGCTTGTACATAATTCCATAGGCAGCTACAGCTGAAGCGCCGAAAGTATAGAGCATATTATTTATAAAAAACAAAACCACTGAGCCAATCCCACTTATCAAAACAGAAGGAAGGCCAATTGAAAAGATTTGTTTGATATTATCAAGGTGAAAGTGCAAATTTTTGAAAATAAAATTCACATCCCTATTTTTCTTGGTATGGAAATAAATCCCAACTAAAGATCCACCTATTTGTCCAATTACAGTTGCAAGAGCCGCACCAGTCACGCCAAGCTTTGGAAAACCAAAAAGCCCAAAAATCATAATTGGGTCAAGAATTATATTTAAAATCGCCCCTGTTCCTTGGGTAACCATGGTGTAGACGGTATTGCCTGTTGATTGGAGGGTCTTTTCGAAAAATATTTGGAAAAACACCCCACCACAAAATAGCAAGATAACATAGAGGTAGTCCTTGGTATATTCAACGATTTCTGGGTCTGTTGACTGGCTTTTTGCATAAAAATCTGTAAAGAATATGCCAAATAAAATGAAAGTCACCATAGAAGCTGCCGCCAAGATTAGGCCGTGGGTTGCAATCGCCCCTACTCTTTTTTTATCATTCATGCCCAAGTATCTGGAAAGCAAGGCTGTTGTACCTATACCTGTTCCTACTGCAAAAGCTACCATGATATTCTGGACTGGAAAGCAAAGGGAAACAGCTGTTAGAGCCTTTTCTGAAAGCCTCGCTACGAAAATCGAATCAACCAAGTTATAAACTGATTGGACCAAGAATGAAATAATAATTGGCAGGCTCATTTTAAATAAGAGGGATGGAATGGCCTCTGTTCCCATCCTGTTTTTTTCAATTTTATTTTCTGTCATATAACCCCCTTCTAAAAATCTAATAAATTTTTCAACAGAAAAATAACGGCAAAAGCCGTTATAATTCACTAATATCATATAAATTACTAAGTCACTATACCCCTTGAAAAGATTTATACTAATTATTATCTAAAAATCGCCTTATATATTTTTTTAAGGGCGGAAATCAATCTTTTTTTTTACTATTTCTAGCCTTTTCAAGCTCTTCTGGATATGGATAATAGATGAAGGCACCAGTTTTCCTGAGTATATAGCCATTGAAATTTTGCTTAAATCTTAATACCCCATCGCTACCATCAAAGACCCCGTCAATTCCAAAGAAGTTGTAAATTGGTATGTTTCTTTGCATGATTCTCCTCATCGCCTCGTATTGAAGGATAAAGGCACCTGGCAATTTTTGGTACTTGGTGAGAGATCCTCCCAAAAAGTAGATGACCTCCTTTTCACCATAGACTAAAATCATATTTGCTAAAGGAACAACTGGCTTATTCGCTTCCTTTTCGAAATCTTCTAACATCTTTATATCATTTTCGAGAGATTCCCTTCTTTGTTTATTTTTAGGTGTATCTCCTATTTTATCCAACAAGTCTCTCATCTTTCCTATAGAATAGGCGAAATCTATTTCTGATGTTAAAAATTCTGTACTTGGTCCAAATTCATCAAAAAATGTACGATAATAATTTATGGACTTATCTCCAAATCCTTGTCTTTCTGCCGTTTCAGAAGTAAGAGTCCTAAATTCTTCCAATTCGTCCTTAGATATTTTTCTGACCTTAAGTCCCAACTCCAAGGCTTTTTTGATTTTCCTTTGGGCATTTTTATTAAAAGATTTTAAAAGTTCTTCGTCCTTATCTGGCAAAAATTCTCCCAAATTTTTTATAAATTGGTAGTCTGGCGACCCATCAAAAGTTGGAACAGAACCATCATTTCCTATATAACCAACTTCTTTCATTTTTTCAAAAAATGACCCATCCTCTGCTAGGATTTCTTCGCCTTCTTGATCAATTTCTTGGTAGTCGCTATCAAGTTTTACAACTAATTTCAGATAGCCTTCTTCCTTGGCATAGTCTTTTAATTTGTCATAAAAAATATATTCATTTTCCTTAACTTCTGAGCTTGCTCCAACCATAAGGTCCATTCTCTCGCCACCGTAAAATTTCCTCATGAAGGCGAGTCCCACAGCTAGGATTTCCCCTTCATCGTGGAGGGCCAAAAGCTTGGTTTTTCTGTTATTGCTCTTTAGTACCTCAGCCATTTGGCTGGTTTGTAAAAAAGAATAGTTCCTAAGCCTAGCTAGGTAATCATCATATTCTTTTCTTGAAATTTCTTTAATTATCATATCTTCCCCTCAGTTTTTTCATAACTCTTAGTCCTATTTTAACACAAAGCCATATTTTTATAAAACCAAAAGCTATCAACTAGCCAAGTTAATTAGGAAATATTTCTTTCTCGCGTCTATTCATCTCTCTGAAAAGCATAAAATTTCTTTTGATAGACCTATCGTAGTCCATAATGTTTGGGTTGGCAGTGTTGGTAACACGGTCCTTATCCTTAAATTCTGGCAAGAGTTCCTTATTCATGTGATTTTCCAAACATTTTTCGCCTAGTTTTATTAGCCTAAATTTCTTGCTTGGCCTTAGGACTTCGCTCCTATGGTAACCCTTATCTTCTATAGCTAATTTTATGAGGTTAACTCCAGCAAGGGTTGAGTAATAGAAGGTTCTTCCCTGTCTTTGGTTCATTTCAAAAACAAAAATTTCCCCGGTTTTAGAATCAACCTTGAAATCAATATTAAATAAGCCTACATAATCAAGACTATCCACGATTTTCTTTGCCATTTCGTACATCCTCGAATCATTGTGGTCGATTTGAACCAAGTGGTTGCCGACTGTAAGTGGTCTTTCGTCAGATAAGATATTTCTTGCTAGAACCATAGAGGTATCTTTTTGGCTTGACCTATAGCCATTTAGGGAATACTCTGACCCGTCCCCACCATTGACAAATTCTTGGACAATCATTTCTCCTGGATAGCCTGCCTGGTAAATCTTTTTAAGAACTTCCTTGGCTTGCCTATTTGAGCTTAGCTTATAGCCCTTTTGCTTTTCTTTAAAATCCAAGGCGTAGAGGGCTGGAAAGTCATCTGGTTTCATAAATAAGTCCCCATCTAGGGATAGGCTTTCGATATTATCCTTATTTATAATCTCTGTCTTAGGATACCTAATACCGATTGTATCTAGGTATGCATAAAATTTTGACTTATAAAATAAGTTTTTATATATAGATCCAAAAGGATAGGCTGGTTCAAAGTCAAAATCAAGTCTATCTAAGTTTTTGCACAAGATATTCAAATAGATTTCATTTGGCGCAAATATTATAAATTTAGTATCTGGATATTTTTTTGCTTCTTCATTTAGCATGGCAACAAACTTGTCATCATTACTTGAAAATCCTTTTTCATAGGTTAGGGTTGATATTTTTGTATCCTTATATACGTTTAGGACACCTGCCCCGACTGTGACAGCTTTTTCTCCATAGGCTTCAAAGAAGCTCCTAGCAACAGAATAAGAATTGTCATCTGTTCCTAGGATTAAAGCTTTTACTTTTTTCATCAAATCACCTAAAAAATTGATTCACGTGACTTGGTTTTTCTTTCTTCAGAAATTTTTTCGATAAAGTCAGCTAGTTTTACATCCTTTGTCTCTTCGCCGTCCCTATTTCTAACTGTGAGGAGGCCTGATTCGATTTCCTTATCGCCTACTACTAGCATGTAGTTTGTTCTCATCATTTGAGCTGACCTAATCTTGTAGCCAACACCTTCGCTTCTCTCATCTACTCCTACCCTGAAACCTGCTTTTTCGATTTCTTTAGCTATTTCATGAGCCTTGTCAGCAAATCTGTCTGCTACTGGGATTACTTCTACTTGTCTTGGGTTAATCCAAAGTGGGAATCTGCCTGCAAAGTGTTCTGTAAGAACGCCGATAAATCTCTCAACTGATCCAAGTAGGGCTCTGTGGAGCATTACTGGTCTCTTCTTTTCGCCGTTTTCGTCTATATATTCAAGCTCAAAATTGGCTGGAAGTTGGAAGTCAAGTTGGATTGTACCACATTGCCATTCCCTCTTAGCTGCATCTAATAAGTGGAAGTCGATTTTTGGACCGTAGAAGGCACCATCACCTGGGTTTATTTGATAATCAATGCCACGTTCTTCTAGGGCAAGTTTTAGTTGTTCTTCTGCGAAGTCCCAATCCTTGATATCTCCCATGTAGTCGTCTGGTCTTGTTGATAATTCCATAGTGTATTTAAAACCAAATGTAGAGTAAAGAAGGTCTGCAAGGTCAATCATCTTGTAAACTTCTTCCTTAATTTGAGATGGAAGACAGTAAACGTGGGCATCGTCTTGGGTGAAAGTTCTTACTCTGAATAGGCCGTGTAAAGTACCAGATAATTCGTGTCTGTGAACTTGGCCAAATTCTGCAAGTCTGATTGGTAGGTCTCTATAGGAATGTTGGCGGGATGCGTAAGTTAAAACTGATCCTGGGCAGTTCATTGGCTTAATTGCATAGTCTTCGTCATCTATCTTTGTAAAATACATATTTTCCTTGTAGTGATCCCAGTGACCTGATCTGTGCCATAGGTCTTCATTTAGGATAAGTGGAGTTTTAATTTCTCCGTAGCCAGAATTGTCAAGGACACCTCTCCACCAACCAAGAAGCTCGTTCATTAGGATCATGCCATTTGGATAGAAGAATGGGAAGCCAGGTCCTTCTTCGTGGAAGGCAAATAGGTCCATTTCCTTACCAATCTTTCTGTGGTCACGTCTAGCGATTTCTTTTTGTAATTCTTCGTATTCTTCAAGGTCTTTTGCCTTTGGGAAGGAAATACCGTAGATTCTTTGAAGCATAGCCTTATCAGAATCTCCCCTCCAATAAGCACCAGCTATTGTCTTTAGTTTTATAGCCTTGATTTCCTTTGTAGATTCAAGGTGTGGTCCCCTGCAAAGGTCTGTAAAAGCATCTCCCATCTTATAAAGAGTGATTAATTCATCTGCTGGAAGGTCTTCGATTAGTTCTACCTTGTAGTCTTGGCCTTCTTCCTTAAACATCTTTAGGGCTTCGTCTCTTGAAACTTCAATTCTTTCTAATTTGAGATCTTTTTTGGCAATCTCTTTCATTTTCTTTTCGATTTTCTCCAAATCTTCTGGAGTAAATCTGTGTTCAAGGTCCATATCATAGTAGAAACCATCTGCTATGGCAGGTCCTATAGCGAATTTTGTTTCTGGCCAAAGTTCCTTGATTGCAGCAGCCATTACATGGCTTGTTGTATGCCAGAAAATTTCCTTGCCTTCTGCATCTTCAAATTTTACAACTCTAAAGTCGCTATCTTCCATAATTGGTTCAGCATAGCCCATAACTTTTCCATTTACAACAGCACCTAAAGCTGCCCTATAAAGTCCCATTGAGATGTCCTTTGTAACGTCACCAACAAGGACTCCCGCTTCATATTCTTTTACTGATTCGTCTGGTAATTTAATCTTAATCATGTCTTCTCCTTATTTTTTTATCACGAATAAAAAAACCGCCCCACTATCCTTCTCGGATAATAGGACGGCAATATTCCGTGGTTCCACCTAATTTACTACTCATTAGGACTGTATCGTAGTCATACGTCTTGCTTAGTCACAAGAAACTCAGGGTTGGTATTCAATCGAAATATCACTAAGGCTTCTCAGCTAGCACCTCTTTCTGTAAGTTAAATCCGACCTACTAGTCCCGTCATCGTCTTTTATCATGTAACTACTTTACTCATGTGGAAAAATTTTGCAAATTATTTCTTAATAGTGGCCCCTAACCTGGAGAATTACTAGGACATCGCCGTCTATAAAATAAACTATCCTGTGCACCTGGTCAATCCTCCTTGACCACAAACCTGAAAGATTGTCTTTTAAAGCTTCTGGCTTGCCAAGGCCTTCAAAAGGTGACCTTTTAATATCCTTTATTATTTTATTTATTCTGGCAAAATTCTTCTTATCAGTTTTTTGCCAGTACAAGTATTCTTCCCAGGCTTGGTATTTCCAATTTATATAGTTAATCTTCATCAAAATCCTCAATGATGTCATGGTTTACAAGCTCTAATTTTCCTTTTTTGTAGTCCTCATAAGATTTTTCAAGATAAGCCAGGTTTTTTTCGCTATAAAAAGGATCCACATTCAACTCAAAAGGAATCCTGTATTCCTTGCCTATTTTTTTTAGGTAAATGTTAATAGCAGCTGACATAGAAAGACCAAGTTCGCTTAAAACTAAATCTGCTTGTTTTTTTACATCATCGTCAATTTTTACATTTATTTGAGCCATAAATACACCTCTTTTCTATAAATATTATACCAATTTTATATAAAAAGTAAACAAGTCAGGAAAAACCAACATTTTTTTCAAAACTTCAAAATTTCACCACATTATAGTATAATCATAATATATGTAAATAGAAAGGTAGATTTATGAAAAATGTCCTAATAACCGGTGGGGCTGGCTATATTGGCACCCACACCGCTGTAGAATTATTAAACAAAAATTATAAGGTTGTAATCTATGACAACCTCTCAAACTCATCAAAAATTGCTGTTGACAGGGTAGAAGAAATTACAGGCAAAAAAATAAGTTTTTATGAGGCAGATATTTTAGATAAGGAAAGGCTCAAAGAGGTTTTAACCAAGGAAAAAATTGACGTTTTAATCCACTGTGCAGCCCTCAAATCTGTTGGCGAATCAGTTTCAAAACCACTTGAATATTACCACAACAACCTAACAGGAACATTAACAACTCTCGAAGCCATGAAGGAAGTAGGCTGTAAAAACCTTATATTTTCTTCATCTGCAACTGTTTATGGTAATCCAGCAAGCGTTCCAATTACAGAAGATTTTCCAAAGGGCGAATGCACCAACCCTTACGGTTGGTCAAAGTCTATGATGGAACAAATTATGATTGACCTTCAAAAATCAGACCCAGAGTGGAAAATCGTTCTACTAAGGTATTTTAACCCAATTGGCGCTCACAAGTCAGGCAGGATTGGCGAAGACCCAAGAGGTATTCCTAACAATCTACTCCCATATATAGCCCAAGTTGCTGTTGGCAAACTTGACTACCTCAGAGTTTTTGGGGATGACTATGACACAGTAGACGGCACTGGGGTTAGGGATTACATCCACGTTGTAGACCTCGCCAAAGGCCACGTTTGTGCTATAGATAAGCTTGATGACCTTGACGGAGTTTCTATAATAAATCTCGCTACAGGCAATGGATACTCAGTCCTTGAAGTGGTAAAGGCCTTTGAAAAAGCTTCTGGCAGAGAGGTTCCTTACAAGATTGTCGGTCGTAGGGAAGGTGACATAGCTAAATGCTTTGCCAACGCAAAAAAAGCCTACCAACTTTTAGGCTGGAAAGCAGAAAATGGAATCCAAGAGATGTGCGAAGATTCATGGAGATGGCAATCTCAAAACCCTAATGGTTATGAAGAAAGGAAATAAAATGGATACTAGCCTCGTTGTTTTAGCAGCAGGTATCGGCTCGAGGTACAAGGCAGGGATCAAACAACTAGCCAAAATGGATGCCAACGGCTATACAATCATTGATTATTCAATCTTTGATGCCATCGAAGCTGGCTTTAATAAAGTCGTATTTATCATTAGAAAAGATATAGAAAAAGATTTTAAGGAAGTAATCGGCTCTAGGATTGAAAAATTTATCAAGGTCGAATATGCCTACCAGGAATTAGACTTGCCTGGCGACTTTACTTCTCCAAAATCCAGAACCAAGCCTTGGGGAACAGTCCACGCTGTTCTTGCAACCAAGGGGCTTGTTAATGAGCCATTTTTGGTAATAAATGCAGATGACTACTACGGCAAGGGAGTTTTTAGAGACCTTCATAACTTTTTGCTAAATTCACCAGCAGATATTGACGGAAGGCTCCAAGTAGCCATGGCAGGCTACAAGTTAAAAAATACCCTATCTGATAATGGCACTGTTACCAGGGGCGTTTCTGTAGGAAATAAGGAAAACAAGCTTGTTAATATCATAGAAACCCACGAAATCAAATACAACAAGGAAGATGGGACTTTTTCCTCAAAGGAAAAGCTGGGCCCAGATTTATTGAATTTTGAAAGTCTGGTTTCCATGAACCTTTGGGCATCTTTTCCAAAATTCATTGACCTTGCCGAAGAACATTTTTCTGCCTATTTGGAAAAAAATAGGGAAAATTTAGAAACTTGTGAATACGTATTGCCAGATATGGTTGGTGAGTGGATTAAAGAAGACCTAGCCGATATTACAATCATTCCTACCAACGAAAAATGGATTGGCATTACCTATAGGGAAGACCTAGAGCCAGCCCAGAAGGCCTTTGGGGAGATGTTTGCAGAAAAAACCTACCCAGCTGATATTTGGAAGAAAGATTAATTTTAATTTAGGAAAAAAAATCCCACCTTTGACCCAAACTCCAATTGGAGTTGGTAGTAAGGTGGGGTTTTTTTTAGGATTTTAATTGTATAGGATTAATGTTGTTCGCTTGTATTTTAAAATTATTTCTCAGCCTTATTTCTTGGCTTGTTCTTGTTTTTTTCTATGGTTTCTTTTATAAAGCTAGCTTTTTTTGCGTAGTCTTTTAAGTCTTTTAATTTGTAGGACCAGTTTTTATCGCTTAAGGTTGCTGGTTCGTTGATTCTTGCTTCTTCTCCAAGTCCTAGGATGTCTGCAAGTGAGACAATTACGTAATCACTAGCTGTGCTCATAACATAGTCAAAGAAATCTTCCTTGATGTCTCCGTGGTCTATGCCCAAGTCTTTGAAATATTTTTTTATAGATTCGTGTTGGGCTTCGTTTAGTTCGCCATACCATTGGAAGAGAGTTTTGTTGTCGTGGGTACCTGGATAGGCAACAGAATTTTCCCTAGCTTCTATATAATGGTCTTCCCAAGGTCTTAGGTTTTCTTGAATGATTACCATACCCTTTAGGTCGTAGTGGTCACGGAGTTTGTAAACTCCTGGCATCATTGTACCAAGGTCTTCTGCGATAAATTCTACGTCTTTGAGTTCTTCTGTGATTTTATCAAAAAGTTTAAAACCAGGTGCACAAATCCATTCACCTTCAACAGCTGTATCGTTTTTCGCATCTATTTGCCAATAGGTATCAAAGGCCCTAAAGTGGTCTAATCTTACAATATCATATAGCTTTGCATTGTAGGCAAGTCTATCTATCCAGAATTTGAAACCATCTTTTTCGAGCTCGTCCCACCTATAAATAGGATTGCCCCATCTTTGTCCTTCATCTGAAAAGGCATCTGGTGGCACTCCTGCTATTAGGATTGGTTTGCCTTCCTCAGTGATTTCAAAATCTTTTTGATTTTGCCAAACATCCAAACTATCAAGTCCCACATAGAATGGAATATCTCCGATAATTTTGATGCCATTTTCGTTGGCATAGGCTTTTAATTTCATCCATTGCATATAGAAAATATATTGGATAAAAATTTCATAACCAATTTGATCTTCATATGGGCTTAGGTCGAATTTCCTATCAATTATCCAAGACTTTTGCCCTTCTGGCCATTCATTCCAAGCTATAAGTCCATTATCTTTTTTGAAACTTATAAATACTGCATAGTCATAAACAAAGTCGAATTTTAAAAATTCCTTATAGGAATCACTTTCTTCTAGACCTTTTTCCTTGAATTTTTCATAGGCTTTTTTGAGGTATTCACCCTTAAATTCTCTTACAAAATTGTAATCCACCCTGTCTTTTGGCTTAAGTGGAGCAATTCTCTTGTCTAACAACCCATCTTCATAGAGCATATCAAGGGAGATGTAAACCTCATCTCCTGCATAAGATGAATATGGTTGGTAAGGAGAATTACCATATCCAAGTGGGTTTAGAGGTAGGATTTGCCACATATCAAATCCAGCTTCCTTGCTTATATCAATAAAATCATAGCTTGCCTTGCCAAAATCCCCTATGCCATGGCTACCGTTAAGGCTTGCAAGGGGCCATAAAATTCCTGCTTTTTTCATATTCACACCTTCCTTATATTTGCAGTTGTTTCGCCAACAAAAAGTTCAGCGTCAAAACTTGTTACTTCTTCGTGGTCTTTTTTGTTAATTATTTTGAATAATTCCCTAACAGATGTGTAGGCAATCTTAACTGTCGGTTGGGCTATGGTTGTAATTGGTTTTAAGAGAAATTCATTTATCTCTAGCCCATCAAAACCTGTCACAGAATAATCTTCGGGAACGGATTTTCCCATGTCGTGGATGGCTTTTATTGCTCCAATCGCCACAAAATCAGATATGGAAAAAATAGCTGTGCAATCAAGCCCTTCTTTTACAATTTTTTTTGCTGACTCATAGCCATGGCTTAGGGAATATGGATTTAAGCCCTTTGGAGGATAAATAACCAAATTCTCATCAAAGTCGATGCCATGATCAGCAAGGGCTTTTTTATAACCTTCCATCCTCAAATGTCCAATACTTAAATCATCAGCCCTAGCAGCTATAAAGGCAATCTTTCTGTGGCCTAGGCTTATTAAGTAGTCAACCATCCTTGCACTTTCCTTAAAATCATCAATTCCAACACAGGTTGCATTTTTATTTATGATATCCTTATTTACAATAGTTGTCATTGAATATGGTGTATCAAGAGCCTCGAGTTCTTCGGCATCGCTTATGAAATGGCCACCCAAAAAAATTATCCCTTCAGGTTTTAAAATCTTTGTCGCCCTTTTTGCTACCTCAAGCTCAGAAGAATGCTCTTCTACCTTAGTTAGGACAAAGGAATATTCAGTCTTACTTATCTCTTCTTCAATGACTTTAATCATTGGTGTAAAGAAGGGGTTGGTTATTCCCTTGACTAAAACAGCTATAGTTTTATTTTTATTTATCTTTAAATTTCTTGCGTTAGTATCTGGTACAAATCCTATTTTTTCAATTGTGGCAAGAATTTTTGCCCTTGTTGAAACGCTAATTCCCTCAGCGTCATTAATCGCCCTAGAAACTGTACTTACGCTTACGCCACAAATACTTGCTATATCTTTGATAGTTGGATTAGTCATAAGCTCCCTCGTTATAATTATCATTCCTTTTTTAAGAAAATGTCCCTCTTTTCATGGAAGTTTGACCAAAAATTTTTCTATAAATCTTTGATAAAATCTCTTTTATATGCTAAAATTTCTATGTATCTAATTTTTAGGAACATTTCTTAATTAACAATCTAATTTTTTTCCTAACCTAGCCTTATTTGGCATAAATTAGTACTCAAAGAAAACAATACTCGGTATCGTTTTCGTAATTTTAATATATCACATCTTTGTATAAATTACAAGAGCTGAAGAATTTTTTATGTAAATATAAGAAATTTTCTTACTTTATTTGCTAAATTATTAGCTTGCCCTTGCTTTTAAAAGCAATCCCTATCAAAAATTTTTCGCGTCTTAATTTACCTTTTTTATTTGGAGATTTCGCTTAAATTTATTGGCAAAAATTTTTTTAAAAATTTTTCTTAGCTGGCCTTTATGTTATAATAATAAGAGGAGGATATATGAAAAATAGAAAATCCCTGGTTTTACTTTTGGCTCTTGGCTTAATCTTTTCTGCTTGCAAGGAAAATAAATCCCCAGATACCTCAAATGAAAAATCAGTTGTAATCAAAAGTGAAGAAGAAATCAAAGACGAAAATGTAACCGATGACTTTTACAAACTCATAGAAGATTCAAATAAAGATTTAACCGACGAAGAAAAAACTTTTTTGGCTGAACTTCTAAAAAATATAGAAAATAAAAACTCAGAAAAATTATCAAAAATTTTAGGCGACCCTCTTAAGAGCGAAGTTGGAGGAGATCTTAGGGTTTTAACTAACAAGCTTGACCCAGTTGACATCGCAGGACCTATTTTAAGTATAAAAAAATTAGAAAAAAAGGATAAGTCTTTTATAATCACAACTAAAAATGAAGATGATTCCCTACTTATATCAGCTGATAAAGATGGGGATAAGCTAAAGAAATTAGATATCACTCTTGGCTCGACCCTTGCCAAAAATGAGAAGCTAAAAAAAGACAACCAAGCCTTTGTAGACAAGGCTTATGAAATAATCGATGCCCTAAAAAATGAAGACAAGGACCTTTTTGCCAAAGATATTGCTGGCCTAAGTCTTGATGAGAAAAAATTTGATGAAATGTACCAAGGTCTTGCAAAAGACCTGAAAATGGCAGGAAAACCCCTGACAGACAAGTCATCTGTAAAAGTCTCTTTTGCTAAGGACGTCATTAAAAAAGCCCCTGCCAACTTAAACCTAGTCCAGGTTAGGCTTGTCTATAGCTTTGAACATATAGAAAAAATCGTCTATGATTTTGTTTTTACAGAAGATATGAGACTTATTTCCCTGGGAGTAAGTCCTGACGAAAAATAAAACCCTTATAGCTAATGGTTTTAAAATTAATACGAAAAAATCGCCCAAAACGGACGATTTTTTTTATTTTTCTTCTTTGACTTGGTCTCCTGCTTCTTTTTCAGAATTTTCTTCGCTTGGTTTTTCCTTTAGTTTCCTAATCCTACAAGCCTTTATCCTGTTATCTTCCATGTAGAGGATTTTTATCTCATAACCATTGTAGATTATGGTTTCATTGTCACCTGCTTCTGGTATATAGCCGAGCTTGTCTATAATAAAACCACCGAGCGAATCGTAATTTTCATTATCTTCATCAATATTTATAGGAATTTTCTCATTTAGGTCCTTAATTCCAATCGAAGCCTTAACAACAAAGACGTTTTTGCTGTTGATTTTTATCTCTGGTATATCGTAGTCAAAACTATCTTCCATGTCGCCTACGATTTCTTCAATCAAGTCTTCCATGGTAATTACACCTGAAAAACCACCATATTCGTCAATCAAAATCGCCATGTGAATATGACCCTTTTGCATATCTGAAAAAAGCTTGTCAGCTTCGATTTTATCTGGCGCAAAGTAGGCAGGCCTGATTAATTTTTCTATATCTACATTATAAAGTCCAACCTTGGTCGCCTCCAAGAGGTAGTCCTTTGTGTACAAAACTCCCAAGATATTATCAACATCATCTTCAAAAATCGGAATCCTATTGTGGCGAATTTTCACAAATTCTTCCATGTACTCCCTATCCTTGTCGTTGATGTCAATCATAAAGACGTCAGTCCTTGCGGTCATGATTTCTTCTACGATTATGTCATCAAAATTCATGATGGAATGGATCATCTTTGATTCCATAGGCCTAATAATACCCTGGTCTTCACCGATTTGGACGATTGATTTTATCTGTTCGTTGGTAACTTCCTTTTGGATAACACCTGCCTCTATGCCAAAAATTTTCATTATGAAATTTGTTACCTTGTCAGTAACAAGAACAAAAGGCTTGGTTAAAGCAAGGGCCAACCTCAAAGTGCCTGTGGTATTAAGGGCAAAACCCAGAGGATTTCTAACCCCTATCCTTTGAGGAATCTTATCTACAAAAATTATTTTTATTACTATGTAAAGCAAGATAGTGATTAAAAGCGCAGTCTTCATGGAAACATAAGTCATAATAAATCTCGAATCCCTAATCATATCGGCTATAAAAGCGACTGTGACAAGAGATATGACAGAATTTATCATAGAAAAAGACTGGTTAAGCCTATCTTGGTTGGAAGTTATCCTTAGCAAGACCTCAGCATCCTTACTGCCTTTTTCTTCTAAATCACGGAGCTTATCCTGAGAAAGGCTAATCACTCCAGTATGGAGGGCTGTAAAAAACCCATTTATTAAAACTAAAAAAATTACTATTAAAACCAAAATTAAACTGTGGTAGGGAACAGAGTCCATAATTTCTCCTTTAAATATAATACACTTTGACTATATCAACAATCCTCACCCTTGTCAAAGCTAGACCCTATTTGTCAATCTTTTTAAATAAAAGATAGCAAATGATGACGCTTAGGATAGAAAGGCCTATGATGTACATATATCCAAATTCCCAGCTAAGTTCCGGCATGTTTTCAAAGTTCATTCCGTACCAGCCAGTTAGGACTGTAATCGGGGTGAAAATCGTAGTTACAACTGTGAGGATTTTCATAGTTGAGTTCATGGAAAGATCCATTTTTGAATCATAGGAGTCCTTGACATTGGTAATGTAGTCGGACAAATAGGAAATATTCGCCGAATACCTTTCAACCCTGTAGGCCAGGGATTTTAAGTGTTTGATGTCATCTTCATCAAAGATTTCATTTTCATTTTCTACAAAAACTTCGATTGTGTCTAGGAGTCTCTCGTAGGAAGTGTAAAGATTTAGAGCCTTGTGCCTATTGTCTGAAATTACTCCAATCTTATCCTTACTTGACTTGTTATTTATTATCGAATCCTCAATTTGGGCTGTAGAATTTTTTATTGAATCAAAAATCCCTGTGTGCCCGTCAATTAGGGCTGTGATGAAGTGTTTTAAGGCACGACCTGGCGACCTTGATGAAAATTTCTTGGCCACCATCTTATTGAAGGCACGAGTTGTGGAATCGTCCTTGTCGTACATATCAACTACAACTAGCCTGTTATTTTCTATATAAAATCCTATGAGGTCTGAGGTGTCAAGATTACCCCTTATGTCTAAAAGCTCCAAAATCGCAAAGGTGTAGGTATCCTCAACTGCCACATAGGATTTTTTGCTATTTTCTGTGACAAGCAAGTCAACCAAGGCATTGTCAAGCTTGTATTTTTTTGCAAAATCAATAAAGTCAGCCTTTCCCAAATACATGAGGTAAAAGTCGTCGTCTTCTATGGCATCGTAAAACTTTGGCATGGTCGTTTCTTCAAAGCCATTGTCCGTATCAAATTTATAAATATATTCCATGTAAACTCCTATTTTTCAAATATCTTAATCATTCTATGGGATAGTGACTTCCTTGTCAAAAATCCCCAGCACTTAGGCTAGGGATTTCTTTTTGTTTATAGATTTTAAAACCACCATAAAGACCATGATTGCAAAAATCCCAAAGGCAAGGGAAATAATTGCCGAATGGGTAAAACCAGCTACGATATAGGAAATGCTGGCAATGGCTGCTACGGTAAGCCCATAGGCTAACTGGGTTTTGACGTGATCAACGTGGACGCAACCAGCACCTGCCGATGACATTATGGTTGTATCTGAAATTGGCGAAATGTGGTCACCGCAAACCGCCCCAGATAGGCAAGCAGATATGCCTATGAAAAACAGAGGTTGACCTATTTCAAACATGGCAGTTATAATTGGAATTAGGATTCCAAAAGTTCCCCAAGATGTTCCTGTGGCAAAGGCAAGGAAAATCGCAACCACAAAGATAACTGCAGGCAAAAATGAATTTAGGCTGCCAACAGCTCCTTTCATGAGATTTGCAACAAATTCTTGAGAACCCAAAAGGTCGTTTGAAATGTTTTTAAGACTTGTGGCCATGGTTAAGATCAAAATCGCCCCAACCATTGAAGAAAATCCTTCGGACAGACTTTCCATTGACTTTTCAAAGCTAATCACACCCCTAATCACAAAATAAATTATGGAAATAATTAGGGCAGAGAGGGACCCCATGGCTAGGGCCACAGATGAGTCTGTGTTGGCAAAGGCATTTACAAAGTCTCTATAAAACTCACTTGCAGGATCAAAAAATCCGCCAACGTAGACTAAAGATAAAACAGAAACTACAATCAAAACCAAAATCGGAAAGATAAGGTCAATCACTTTTCCATTTGGATTGCCATCTTCAGCTGTAATCTTTGTTGTCTTAACTGCGCCAAGGTCGCCTGTTTCTATGGCTTTTTTCTCAACATCCTTCATCGGACCAAAGTCGTTGTCAAAAAGTATAATTGACACTACAAAAACTAGGGTCAAAAGCGAATAGAAATTAAAGGGAATGGCCCTTACAAACATCTCAATTCCAGAAATTCCCTCAGCATAGCCAGAAACCGCCGCTGCCCAAGATGAAATCGGCGCAATCATACAGATAGGAGCTGCAGTTGAGTCGATGATGTAGGCAAGTTTGGCCCTTGAAATCTTATAAGAATCAGTCACAGGCTTCATAACAGAGCCTGATGTCAGACAGTTAAAATAATCGTCAATAAAAAGCATGGAGCAAAGGAAAAAAGTCGAAAGTTGGGCGGCCTTTCTCGATTTTATCTTTGAGTGGGCAAATTCTCCAAAAGCTCTTGACCCACCCGAATGATTTATCAAAACAACCATGATTCCCAAAACAACTAGGAAAATAAAAATCCCCGCAGTTTGAGAAACTGATGCAATAAGCCCCTTTTCAACAACATTGTCAAGCGACTGGGACAAGGACCCACCTGATCCCAAAATCCCTCCGACTAAGATTCCCAAAAACAAGGACGAATAAACTTCCTTGGTCAAAAGCGCCATAAAAATCGCGAGCACAGGCGGGAAAAGCGCCCAGGCAGTGGCAAAAGTATCCTTCCCACTTAGGGAAATATATATTGATAAAATTATCGAAACAAGTCCCACAAAAAGGGCAAGTTTCATATTTTTCTTCTTCATAAAACCTTCCTCTATCTAAAATTAAATAAATAAAATAATATCTCAAAAAAGAGCACGGTTAACATTATACTTAATTTTGAGAGATTAGAAAGGAAAACCTATATTAAATATATTTATTTGTAATTTCTAGTATAATAATCAATAATAGAGGAGATAAAATTATGAGTTTAGGTTTTGGAGGAAAGTGTATACTGATATCTAAAGATATAGACTATCTTATGTTCAAATATTGTTCATTTAATTATAATAATGAGAATTCGGAAAAAGCACAGAATACTTTTGATGGAATAATTATAGTCCATAAAGACTATTTCCCAAAACCTACTATTAGTAAAAAGAAAATTAAAAAATCAAACGGAAAGAAGGTGTGGATTGAAAAGAAAAAATATCCTGAGGTTGAATTGGAAGATTTCATAAAATCCGGGAAAATTTCTGTCGAAAACTCTACACACGCCAGCTATTTGTCAGAAAACGGCATTGATAGAATAGCCTTAGATTTGATTTTTAAATTGAATCTGGAATATCAAAAAAGCGGACAAACCCCTGATAATGTTTCAGTATTTTACTAACGTCTTATGATTATCATTTCAAAAAACGGGTAAAAAAATATCAGGAAGGATAATAATGAATACATACAGAGATTTAATTGTAGGAAGCCTTGCTTTAATAGTTTTGCTTGTGTCAATATACATGTCTTATAAAACTCACCAAATCGAGTACGGATGGATAATAGGAACAAGCCTTATAGCTATAGGATCTTTTGGCAAGTATTTTTCAGTTCGCAAAAAAGAAAACCAAGCTTAGGATTTTCAAGTCGTAGGCATCCAACTATAAATAACCATAAAAACCACCGAAAAATCGGTGGTCTTTTTTATCTTTCTTCTGAAATTATATCTTTTACCTTCATCAAACGAGAGATAGTTGCTCTTTCGTTTTCTTCTAGTTTGGCTCTGATGTATTTGATTGTTTCTTCAAGGTCAGGGATGGTCCTGTATTCTAGGGCGTTTACCCTTCTTCTTGTGGATTCAATCTCATCTGCCATTAGCTGGGTTGTTTTTTCTAGCTCAGCTAATTGCAAAAGCCTGTCTACTACATGGTTTAGCTTTAGGATTGCTTCATCTAGGCCCACGCTTGTTGTGGCGTAGCCGTAGGGAAACATCGAAGCTTTTTCGTTTACCTTTACCTTAAATTCCATCTTAGGAATCCTAACACTCATGACGTTTTTACTTGTAATATCAACGCCAACTTCCTGGGTTGGAAAACTAACTGCTTCTTCGAGGATTTCTGGACTCATGAAGGCTGATGCCATCAAAAAAGCTGCAAAGGAGTCTGATAGTTCCTTTTCTACGTCTTCTCTGAGTTTTTTATTTTCCCTAATAAGCTCCAAGAATTGCCTCATTAGCTCATCTTGCTTGTCTTTAAGGAGTTTGTATCCTCTTTTAGCAGTGGCAAGCCTTCCCTTTAGAGTGTTTAGGTTCATCCTAGTAGGGGTTACTTTTAGCTTTGCCATAGGCTAGTCCATGTATTTTTCTATTAGGGCGTCGTCAATTCTCTTAAG
>NZ_CAUPFR010000002.1:0-45326 GCF_963510575.1 uncultured Anaerococcus sp.
ATCAACGACATCCTCAAATTTGTGGGCAAAGACCTAACAATAGACGAAAAAGATTTGGGAAGACTAGAAGAAGATGAAATCTACATCAAAGACCTAATTGGTCTAAAAGTCACCTGCGATGGGCAAAAAGTAGGAGACCTTGTAGATGTAATCTCAGGCGTATATCCAAATGACGTTTATGTTATAAAAACAGATGGGGGCGAAGTTTTACTTCCAGCTATCAAAAATACAATCAAAAAAATTGATACTGAAGAAAAAATAATTGAAGTAGAAAATTTTAGTGACTATGAATAAGGTAACACTCCTGACCCTATTTCCAGAATCCTTCGAATTTTTAAGGACTTATGGAGTAATAGGCAGGGCAATCGAAAATAAAAAACTAGAACTCGAAATAGTGGACATGAGAGATTTTGCAAACAACAAGCACAATCACGTCGATGATACAGTGTACGGTGGGGCAGCCGGTATGCTAATCAGACCTCAAGTAATATATGACGCCCTATTATCAGTCAAAACAGCTAAGTCAAAAGTAGCCTTTATGTCGGCTACAGGAAAAGTTTTAGATCAGAAGTTAGCAATCGACTTTGCGAGTATTGAACATTTGATAATAATATGCGGCCATTATGAGGGAATAGACGCAAGGATAACAAACCACTATGTAGACTATGAAATATCCATAGGAGATTATGTCCTAACTGGAGGAGAAATCCCCGCCATGGTCCTAATAGACTCCATGGCAAGGTTCATAGACGGAGTTGTAGGCAAGGAAGAGTCACTAGTAACAGATTCTCACTATAATATATTGTTGCAACAAGATGAATATACCAAGCCAAGAATTTTTAATGGCTACCACGTACCAAGCGAACTTGTAAGTGGGGACCACAAAAAAATCGCAGCTTGGAATAAGAAAAATGCAATAGAAAAAACAAAAAGAGTAAGACCAGACTTATACGAAAAGTACTTACGAGAGGAGAGCAAAGATGGAATTAATCAAAAAAATAGAAAGTGAAAACCTACGTCAAGATAACTTTGACTTTAATGTAGGTGATACTGTAAGAGTAAGCTACAGAATCAAAGAAGGCGACAAGACAAGACTTCAAGACTTTGAAGGAACTGTAATCTACATCAGCGAAGGTGGAGTAGGCAAGACCTTTACCCTAAGAAGAATTTCTTACGGTGTAGGTGTAGAAAGAACCTTCCTATACCACAACCCAAGAATAGAAAAACTAGTAGTAACCAGACGTGGTAAGGTAAGAAGAGCTAAACTAAGCTACCTAAGAGAACGTCAAGGTAAGGCTGCTAAAGTTAAAGAAAAAACTAATTATTAATGGTAGAAAAAAACATCGTGAGCGATGTTTTTTTCGATTCTCACAGTTTTTTCGAGTAAGCAAAGCTTGCGAAGTAAAAACTGATGAGAAACCTTATGTAATTTTTTAGAAGTGATGCGAGGAAAACGAGCATTGCTTCTAAAAAGATTACTTTCCTTACAAAATCTTTGAAAAAGATTTTGAATTTAACATCGGACTTTTGATATATTTGCAAGGGTCCTTTTTTAGTCTTAGTAAAAATTTGATTTTATCTTTATTAGCTTTTCTTTAAATTTATCAGAGTTTATGATAATATAAATTATATGAAAAAGGATTAAGAAATAAAATGATAAATGAAAGAAAGAAATTTGGGAAAAAGTTAATAGAAATAAGGGAAAGAAAAGGTCTTAGGCAGGCTGATGTTGCGGGTCTTATCAATCTTAGCCAAAGATTCATTGGAAGGCTTGAAAGAGGTGAGATTGAATCTGCGTCTGTGGATAGTTTGGTAGAATTATCCAAGGTCTATGATACAGATATCCTTAGCTTGTATAAGAAATATGCCTACGGAAATTTTTGTATATTAGAAGATATAAAAAATCACTTGATATAAATGCCATATTTTTAAGCAAAGAAATAAGAACTAATTTATTAGATAAAATCAACTTGATAAAAGATAGTAGAGATCTCCAAGCAAAAAGATATGAGATAGACTTACTGGAACTTTTTATTAGATATCTTAACGCTGAAGTAAGCGATGAGTATTTAAAAAATCATTTTGAAGACCTAAGCTCGTTAAAGATAAAGAGGAATAATTTTTCTGATATAGACTTATCTCCTATAGAATTACGTATTTTATTAAATATAGCAAGTTACTCAAAAGATTTTAAAAATATCGATAGACTAGAAGTATTTGAAAAATGTAAAAATCAGAATAAAGATCCAATAGTAAAATTATTAGCCTACAATAATTTTTCTAATTTTTATGTAATAAATAAAGATTATCAAGACGCCCTAAAAATATCAAATGAAGGTATAAACTATTCTAGAAATAGCTCTTATATTGATGGCTTGATTTACTTACATTTCATAAATTTCCTAGCATCTTATAGGGCGAATAAAAACTATGAGGAAGCCTTATTGGCAACTAAGGTTTTATTAAAAAACAATCTTAACTCTGAATTAAATATGATGGTAAATAAAAATATTAATAATATATTAGGATAAACAAGCTAGGACTATTTTTAGTTCTAGTTTTTTATAATGAAACAAAAAAGCGAATAAATTCCAAAGGCACATCCGCCTTTGACAAATTTTTTAATATGATATAAGCTAAAAATAATAAATTATTAAGATAAGAAGGCAGATTTTATGAAAGAGAATTATAGCAAACAAAATTTTAAATTTATAAGGCTCAACTGTGTTTTCCTTGGTTTTATCATTCTTTCTTTGGCCAGCAATTTGGAACAATATTTTCTAACCAGGCTTATAGAGAGATTTTCTAGTATTGTTTCCTACAAGGAAGGGGATTTGATCAAGTCAACTGTAATATTTTTTATCCTTTGGGCTCTGATTTTTTTCGCTTTAAGGCTTTCTAGGTCAAGACTTAAGGCTAGGATTTCTTATTTGTGGAATGTAAGGGTAAAAAAAGAATTAATGGAAAATATCTTGAATCGTGACCCTATCTATTTTGAAAGCAAGGACAAGGCATCTTACATATCCCTATTTAATAATGACCTAAAATTTATAGAGGAAAATTATCTTTTTTCTGTGGACTAGATTATATCTAATATTGTCCTACTTTTTGTGTGTTTAGCCTATGGTTTTACCATAAATGTTGAGATAACTCTGATAATTTTTGTTTTTGGCATAATAGTTATGTTAATTTCAAAATTTATTTCATCCCTATCTTCAAATGAGAATGAAAAATACATGAAATCACTAAATTCTTATAATGAAATATTAAATGATGGTTTTTATGGCTATAAAACTCTTTTGACCTTTAACAAAACGGTTCATTTCCTTAGAAAATTTGGGCAAAGGACAAAGGATAATGAAAAAATCCATGAAAAATCCTTGTTTTTAAATAGCTCAAGGATATCAGTGATAAATATCTCCTCCATGATATTGCAGACTTTTTTGATGCTCTTATCAGCTCTCTTTGTCTATTGGGGAAAGATTGAAGCCTTTTATTTCCCTGTTCTCTTAAGCCTTATGAATATTATAATTTGGCCAATGCAGGAAATTGCGGATTCCTACGGCAATATTATTTCAACTAGGAAAATCAGAGAAAGGATTCTTAGAGAGTTTTCTTTTGAGGAAGATAAATCACCTGATTTGACTAAAAGTGACAAAGAAATCTCTACAGTAAATTCCGATATTTTCTTCGATGATGTGGATTTTTCCTATGGAAATAAGGAGATTTTAGAAGGAGCCTCCTTTGTAATTAATAAGGGAGACCACGTAATCATAAGCGGGGCGTCTGGTACAGGCAAGTCTACGATTTTTAAATTAATTACCAAAGAACTTAGACCAAATGCAGGCAATATTTTTATAGCTAGTAAAAATATCGATAAGTTTACAAGAGAGGAAATTTACGAAAAAATCTCGATTGTAGCTCAAAAACCAATGATTTTTAGGGATTCTATTTTGGCAAATATAGTTCTTTTTGAAGATGAATCTGAAATTGATTTTGAAAAACTAAATGAAGCTATAAAAAGTTCTGGATTGTCACACTTGATAGATAATCTCGAGCAAGGCTACCATACCATAATCAAGGATGCTGGCTCAAACCTATCTGGTGGGGAAATGCAGAGAATAGAAATCGCTAGGGCCCTTTACAAAGATAGCCATCTTATCCTAATAGATGAGGCGACATCAGCCCTTGACCTTAAGATGTCGATGTAAATTGAAGATATATTCGCAAAGCTAGACAAGACCCTAATTTCCATTTCCCACAGGAGGGATATTGACTATAGGAAGTATTATGGAAAAATTATAGAGATTAAAGATAAAAAGACTGAGGAAGTTTCAGTAAATAAATTATAAAATAACCACCACAGGCAAATGAATTATCAAGTTAAAATCTGTGGTGGTTATAATTTTATTGTTTCTTATTATGTCGTCCTATTGGAACAATCATAGGACTCTTGCTAACTGGGTCAGTTATTATTTTAGCTTCCATATTATATACATCTTTAATTAGTTTTTCATTTAATATATTTTCTGGTTGTCCCTCTGCTATAAGCTTGCCATTTTTTACGGCGAATAAATAATCGGCGTACCTACAAGATAGATTAATATCGTGGAGCACCATGACAATTGTCGTAGAGTATTTTATATTGAGATCCGTTAGGATATCCAATACTTCGACTTGGTAGGCTATATCGAGATAAGTAGTTGGTTCATCCAAAAGTAGGATATCTGTATCTTGGGCAAGAGCCATAGCTATCCACACTCTTTGCCTCTGGCCGCCTGAAAGCTCATCTACAAACCTATCCGCCAAGTCAGTAATATTTGTCATCTCCATAGCTCTATTTATAACAGATAAATCCTCATTACTTAATGGTTTAAATGCTTTTCTATAGGGAAATCTTCCCCTAGCTATGAGGTCAGCTACAGTAATTGATTCTGGAAGAATAGGAGATTGGGGCAAAAGTCCCAAATCTTTGGCGAGGTCTTTTAGTTTGTAATCTTTTATGTCCTTATCATCTAAAGTAACTCTGCCATTTTGTATTTCAATAAGGTTGGCTATAGTTTTAAGAAGGGTAGATTTGCCACACCCATTAGCTCCAATAATTACCGAAATTTTGCCTTTAGGAATAGACAAGTTAATATCTTTTAGGATTATTCTATTGTTATATCCACTGGATAAGTTTATGGCTTTTAGTTCTTTCATATAGCACTCCTTTTGTTCATTTTTATTATAAGGTATAGGAGATATGGGGCACCAATCAGCCCAGTTACTACACCTACAGGATACCTTGCAGGTAAGAAATTATTACTTAGCAAATCTGAAGCAAGCACTAGGCATACTCCCATAAGTCCTGCAAGAATAGGGTCTTTCTTTTTGCCTAGTCCTAGGGCGATAGGTCCTGAAATAAATGAAATGCACGCAATAGGACCGGTAACTGATGTTGAAAATGCAGTTAGACCAACACTTAATAGGATTAATACCATCCTAGAAAAATCAGGGTTAATTCCTAAACATTGGCTGGACATATCTCCTAATTCTAAAATTTCAAGTCTTTTTTTATAGGCCAGAATCATTAGGCTAATAATAATACTTGTAATAACCATAAAAGAAAGGTCATTTGGCTTGGCATAGGATAGTGACCCACTAAGCCATCTCATAACTTCTCCAAGATCGTATTTACTAGACTTAAGCAAAACGAAAGAAATCATTGCCCTAAGCATAGCTTGGAAACCAATTCCTATCAAGACTAGTTTACTTGTAGAAAAACCGTCTTTTTTTGATAAAAAGAAAATTAATAAAGCAACAGATATGCCAGCAATGACAGAAATCATACCAGTAGTATATTTATTAGTTTTTAAAAAAGCTATGCAAATAACAGCAGCAAGAGATGAGCCGCTAGTTACGCCTATTATGTCAGGGCTGGCAAGAGGATTCCTAAGCATGGTTTGAAAAACATAACCTGCTAGCGCAAAGGAAAAACCGGCGCTAATTCCTGCTACAAGTCTTGGAAGTCTTAATTCAAAAATAACAAAATATGCTGGATTATCAGCTTTATCTGACCATATATTTATAAGTTCAGAAAAAGAATAGGTTTTATCTCCAATACTTAGGATTAGGAAACTAGCTACAAATATTAAGATTAAAAGCAATAATCTTAGTAAACGGATTCTTCTATTTCTTTTTCTAATTCCCTGAAGAAGATTTTCCACCGAATCCCCCTTTCTTTTTTAAACAAACATATATTAGGATGGGACCACCAATAATAGCGGTGATAATTCCTACTTCAATTTCACTTGGTCTAGCAATTATCCTTGCTAGTATGTCACAGTATAATAATAGCATAGCCCCCGATATTGCTGATATTGGTATGGTGAAACTTAGGTTTGAACCAAACAATATCCTAACAAAATGTGGCACAATAAGCCCTACAAAGGCAATAGGGCCACATATAGCAGTACAGGATGCACACAAGATTACAGAAGCCAAGGAGCCTAAAAACCTACATAGGCCAACCCTTGCACCAAGTGACTTTGCAAGTTCATCTCCAAGTGATATGGCATTTAAACTAGGGCTTATTGCAAAGGCAATCAGATGTGCTATTGCTATAAATGGCAAGAGAATAAGTGTTGACTTCATAGTTGCGGGGCCAAGGCTACCTACCTGCCAAAATCTAAACTGGTCCATAATATTGTTGTTGGGCAAGAGAAGAAAACTAACAAGTGAAGTTAGGGCAAGGCTTGTGGCAGTTCCTGAAAGAGCAAGTTTGACAGGAGTTAAGGCACTTTTTCCTGAGGATGCTATGGCATAGACTAGACCAAAGGCCAAAAATCCACCGACTATAGCTGAACTAATATAAGCAATGGATGATGAAATACCAAAAAAACATAGACCTACTACAACTGCAAGACTTGCCCCAGTATTTATTCCTAGTATAGATGGGTCAGCTATAGGATTTCTACTAATAGATTGCATCAGGGATCCGCTTACAGCAAGAGATGAACCAGCTAATAAAGCAAGTATTGTTCTGGGGATTCTTTTTCTGATGACTGACATACCGAAATCATCAGCCTTATAATGTATATTAAAAGCAGATAGCAACTCTTGAAAGCTGCTATCTCTGCTACCTAATCTTAGTGATAAAAATATTCCTACTAGTAAGCATAAGCTTATCAAAAAGATTAATCCAATATTTATTTTTTTACTTTGCATTTTTGCACGCATTGCCTAGTAAATCAAGATAATCATTTATTGCGTAAGCTATGGACAAAGGTGTTGGTATACATGATGCTGCAAGAGGGGTATTGTCAGGAATCACAGCTACAGCTCCATTTTTAACAGCCTTTAGTTTACCAAATAGGGGATCCGCTTTGAGAGTTTTAAGGGTTGTGTCATCCCCATATGTTATTAAAATATCTGCATCATCAATTTTATTTGCTTCTTCAGTGGATAATTCAATAGCAAAACTATCATCTTTTTCAAATTCTTTAAGAGAAGCTGGAAATTCTAAACCTAGGTCTAATAGGTAAGCTACCCTAGGGTCTTTTGATGTATAAATCCAGAATTTTGATGGGTCGGCTTGGTTAACCATAATAAATACTGCTTTTTTGCCCTTGATTTCTGGATGTTTTTCGACATTTTGGTTGATTAGTTTTTCGGTTTCGCCAATTAGCTCCTCGCCTTCTCTTTCCATTCCCATAGCTTTAGAATCGATTTTTATCATATCTCTCCAAAGAGTTTGCCAAGGCTTATCAGGATAGGCTGCAACTGGGGCTATTTTTGAAAGAGTCTTATAGTCATCTTCTGTAATTCCAGAATAACCAGCAAGTATTACATCTGGTTTTGCATTTGAAATAGCTTCAAAATCTAGTCCATCAAGGTCATCGAAAATTTCTGGATTTCCATTAAGGTCTTTAATTTGTTTTTCTGTCCAAGGAAGAATATCCTTTCCCTTTTCTACTCCGTAATTTGCCTTAGAAAATCCGACAGGAACAACACCTAGGCTTAAAGGAACATCTTGATTCCCCCAAGCGATGGTAGCTATTCTTTGAGGTTTTTTCTCTATTTTTGTCTCACCAAAAGCGTGTTTTAATACAATTTCACTAGGTTGACTATCGCTAGAATCGCTCTTATCGTCTTCCTTTTTTGCATCTTTAGCATCTTGACTAGATGTTTGTTCAACCTTGCTTTCTGATTTTGTATTATCTTTATCATTAGAAGCTTGGTTTCCGCAAGCGCTTAGGCTGAGAGATAATACTAGTGACATTAGAATAAATAATTTATTTTTCATTGATAATGATATCCTTTCTCAATTATTTCAATTCAATTTTATAATATTGATTTCTTATGTCAATGATTTTTTTGAATATTAAAAGGTGAATTTATATATAGAAAAACCTTAGAAAAATATTAAAAATAACATATAATGTCGTAATGTTTAAAATTTGTTTTAAGTCTGATATAATATTATAGAAAAGAGGTTAATTATGGCACTTAATATAAATTGGTTTCCTGGTCATATGAAAAAGACTAAGGAAGATATAGAAAAAAACCTAAAGCTGGTTGATATAGTTTTAGAGATTATAGATGCGAGGATTCCGGAGTCTTCGAGAAATCCAATGCTTGATGAGATTTTGGGGGATAAGCCAAGGCTTATTATCATGAATAAGGTAGATCTTTCAGATCCAAAGGAAAATCAAAAGTGGATTAATAAGTTTAAAAGCGATGGGATTGTGGCTTTGCCTATGAATTCTAAGGAGAGAATTAATGTGGGCAAAATTTACGATATAGCCAGGGAAATTTTGGCAGATAAGTTTAAAAAACATGAGGAAAAAGAAATTGATAACCCTCTAATCAGGATGATGATTGTGGGTGTCCCTAATTCTGGTAAGTCTACTTTTATAAACAATGTTGCTCAAAGAAAGGGAGCTAGGGTTGGCAACCGTCCAGGTGTGACCCAAACCAAACAGTGGATTAAAACTAATTCTAATTTACAATTATTAGATACTCCAGGTGTCCTTTGGCCAAAATTTGATGATAGGACTGGCCTTCACCTTTCTTTTACCAATGCTATCAAGGATGAAATACTAAATATAGAAGACCTTACCCTTTATTTTTTAAAGGAAATGGCAAAAGAATATCCAGAAAATCTAAAAGAAAGATACGGGGTGGATCCCAGTTCAGAAGCCATTGATATCTACGAAGCCATAGCCAAAAAACGTGGGGCAATCATTGCTGGTGGAGATTTTGATTATACAAGGACAGCAAGTATTATCCTTAACGATTTTAGGACAGGCAAGCTTGGAAGAATTACCCTAGAGAAACTATGAAATATTCCTTATATAATGACCAAATAAAAAAAGAAATTCACGAAAAATACAATCTTATAGCTGGAATTGATGAGGTTGGAAGGGGGCCTCTAGCAGGGCCTGTTGTGACTTGCGCAGTAATTATGAAAAAGGATTCTCATATTGAGGGAGTGACTGATTCTAAAAAGCTAAGTCGAAAGAAAATGCTTGTTTTAAAGGAAAAAATTTTGGCAGAAGCAATCGCAGTTTCCTACGGTTTTGCAAATGCCAGAAAGATTGACCAGGTAAATATCAGACAGGCTACCCTAGGGGCTATGAAAGATGCCCTTGACCATTTAGAAGTCCGCCCAGACATAGTTTTGATTGATGCAGAAAGGATTGATACAGACCTTCCTCAATTAAATATTGTAAAGGGAGACCTAAACGAATACGCTATTTCTTGTGCATCGATTTTAGCTAAGGTTAGGCGTGATGATATAATGATAAATTTTTCTAGAATTTATCCTGGTTATGGTTTTGAAACAAATTTTGGCTATGGAACCAAAGCTCATTATGCTGGTCTTGAAAAATATGGAGAAACCCCTATCCATAGGCAAAGTTTCCTAAGAAAATTTCATGAAAGGCAGTTATCATTTATATGACAAGAAAAAGAGAAGTTGGCGATTTTGGCGAAGCAATCACTGCCGAATACTTAGAGAAAAATGGATACAGAATCCTCGATAGAAATTATTCCAAACCCTTTGGAGAGATTGATATAATTGCTATAAAGGATGATTTGGTAGCCTTTGTTGAGGTCAAGACCCGTAAGTCAGATGCCTTCGCCTATGCTGCTGAGGCTGTAAATTTTTATAAGCAAGATAGGATAAGGAAGGCGAGCCAAGTCTATTTGATAGAAAAAGATATGACTGATTTTTTGATGAGATTTGATGTAAGCGAAGTTTACCTAGATACTAGAAAGATAAATTATATAGAAAATGCTTTTTGATATGGACAAGAGAGAGATTTTATTATACTTAAATTACATAAATATAAATAATAGGACAATCATAGATATTTTCGACAATACAGGTCTTGAAAAATTTTTTGAAAGGTCAAGGATAGACTTTCCCTACCTTGTAGATCAAAATTACGATAAGATTTTTAATCCAAAGAATCTTGAAGATTTCAAAGCCTATAGGGAAAAAGTGGCTAGGCTGGGTGTAGACTTTGTGACGATCCTAGATGAGGATTATCCAGAAAATTTAAGACACATTGACGATAGACCGGTGGTTTTATATTATAAGGGAAGTTTGGATTCTATCCGTGATAGCCAGTCTATAGCCTTTGTTGGTGCAAGAAAGTGTACGGATTATGGTAAGTGGGCTTGCAAAAATTTGGCGGGGTCTATTGCCCAAGCAGGCATCACAACAGTTTCTGGTCTTGCCTACGGGATTGACGCTATGTGCCACAAGGCGACTTTAGAAGTTGGCGGCAGGACTATTGGAGTAATTGGTTGTGGCATTGACCAAGTTTACCCAAAGGCTAACAAGTTTTTGTACGAAAAAATCGAAGAAGAAGGATTGATTTTGTCTGAATTTCCCCTAGAAACTCCACCTATTGGATATAATTTTCCTAGGAGAAATAGGATTATTTCAGGGATTTCACTAGCAACTGTGGTTATAGAAGCTAAGGAAAAATCAGGAACCATGATTACAACCAGATGTGCCCTAGATCAGGGGAAGGAAGTTTTTGCAGTGCCAGGTAATATTAATTCGATTTACTCTAAGGGCACTAATAAGCTTATCCAAGATGGGTCGAAATTAATTTTGTCCGCTGAAGATATCCTAGATGAACTTGATTATTTACTTGATAAGAAGATTGAAAAAAAGACTATAGATTATTCTGCCCTTGATAAAGACGAAGTTAGTGTAGTAAGATATATTGAGAATAATCCAAATGCGAGTGCTGATTCTTTGGCACTTAACTTAGATTTAAGTATAGATGTGATAAACTTTTTACTAACAAGCTTAGAACTTAAAAATATAATCGAAAATATCGGAAATAATGAGTTTACAATAAAGGAGTGAAACTTTGGCTAAAAATCTAGTGATAGTAGAGTCGCCTTCCAAGGCTATGTCAATTTCAATGATGCTAGCCAGAAATTACACGGTTAAGGCAACAGTTGGCCACCTTAGGGACCTGCCAAAAAGCAAGTTTGGGGTTGATATAGAAAACAACTTTGAACCTGAGTATATCAAGGTGAGAGGTAGGGCAAAAACTATTAATGAGCTTAAAAAAGAAGCAAAAACAGCTGACAAGGTTTATTTGGCAACAGACCCGGATAGGGAAGGTGAAGCCATTTCTTGGCATCTTGAATATCTTTTAGACTTAGACCCAAATGAAAATAACAGGGTGGAATTTCATGAAATAACCAAAAACAATGTCCTAGCTGCTATGAAAAAACCAAGAAAGATTGATAAAAACCTAGTTGATGCCCAACAGGCAAGAAGGGTCATGGATAGGATTGTGGGTTATGAAATAAGTCCGATTCTTTGGAAGAGGGTAAAATCTGGACTTTCAGCAGGTCGTGTCCAATCAGTTGCCCTAAAATTAATAGTTGATAGGCAAAAAGAAATTGATGACTTTATTCCAGAAGAATATTGGACCATAACAGCCACCCACAAATACGAAGATATTTCATTTGAATCAGAATTTTATGGTACAAAATCCAAAAAAATGAAGGTTTCAAATGAATCCGGGGCAAAAAAGGTTTTAGAAAAAATCGATAAGGATAAGTTTAAGGTCGAATCAATTTCTAAAACTCAGAGAAAAAGACGCCCTTATGCGCCATACACAACCTCAACCCTCCAACAAGACGCCTCAAACAGACTTGGTTTTTCAACCAAATTCACCATGCAGCTTGCCCAACAACTCTACGAAGGAATTGACATTGGCAAGGATGGAACAGTTGGTCTAATTTCCTACATGAGAACAGATGCGACAAGGATTTCAAAGGAAATTGTAGGTGAATCCTTAAAATACATCAAGGAAAAATTTGGGGAGAAATACGCAGGCAAGGGTAATACTTATTCAGGCAAGAAAAAAGGCAGCCAGGATGCCCACGAGGCCATCAGACCTACATCAATATTTAGAGACCCGATTTCCATCAAAACCTACCTAACAGACCAACAATACAAGCTCTATAAGCTAATCTGGTCAAGGGTAGTAGCAAGTCAAATGGCAGATTATGAATATTTGTCAACTCAAATAAATTTTGATAATGAGGGTCTAATCTTTAGGTCAAATGGAAAAATCACCCTTTTTGAAGGCTATAATAAATTGTATGGAAATTTGGATAATGAAAATATTTTGCCAGACCTAAAGGAAGGTCAAATCATAAGTGCAGAAAAAATCACCAAGGACCAACACTTCACCAATCCACCAGCCAGGTACACAGAAGCATCTTTGGTAAAAACTTTGGAGGAATTTGGCATAGGCAGGCCTTCAACCTATTCTGCAACCATTAACCAAATCATGTCTAGAAACTACGTTGAGCTTGATGGTAGGTCAATATATCCTACAGAACTAGGAAAGACTGTAAATGACTTCTTGCAAGAAAATTTTGATGACGTAATAAATGTGGAATTTACAGCAGACATGGAAAACCAACTCGATAGGATTGCAGAGGATGAAGTCTTTTGGAAGGATGTATTAAAGAATTTTTATAAAGATTTTTCTAAGGATATGGCTGCGGTCAAAAAAGATACAACCGACTACAAGGTCAAGGATAAGATCCTCGATGAAAAATGCCCTAAATGTGGCAAAGCCCTTGCTGTTAAACACGGTAGGAACGGTAAATTTATAGGTTGTACTGGTTTTCCAGACTGTGATTTTACTAAATCAATAATAAAAACAACTGGAGTTAAGTGTCCGAAATGTGAACACGGGGAAATTATAGAAAAAGTTTCAAAAAGAGGCAAGAGATTTTACGGTTGTAACAATTATCCAGACTGTGACTATGCTCTTTGGGACCCACCAACAGGAGAAAAATGCCCAGAGTGTGGAGAACTCTTGGTTCACAAGAAAAATAGAAAAACCGATGAAATCAGGTGCTCTGCCTGTGACTATGTAAAAGAAAAGAAACGCTAAAAGCTAAGACAAATTTGCCTTAGCTTTTTTATGTATTGAACTTATTTTTTAAATCAGATCTATATTAATTTTAAAATTGAAATATTATAATACTATGGTAAAGTATTTATAATAAATAATATCAAGGAGTATTTATGAAAAAAACAAATAAAATGTTAGCTGGTTTAGTAGTAGGAACAATGGCATTTGCAGGTTTAGCAGCTGTAAAAATAGACAATCCTAACCTAAGTACAAGAATCCAAAATGTAGCTTATGCTGATGTGAATGCAAATAAGGTAAAGCTTGTTAATTCAACATTTAACTCTGCTAATAATACCAATACCCTAGAATTTAGTGGATTAAGCCTTGAAAATCTTGGTCCAGTTTATGAATTTATGGTGATTTCTAGAGTTAATGGTGGTACAAATAAGGTTAAGCTTGGAGCTGATAAGTATTCAATAGAGGATTTAGATGGAAAAATGGTCTTAATTTTTCCTGGTAAAAATGTTAAAAACGTCAACCTCGTATTCAAAAATACTTACTTAGGTCTACATTTTAAGCCAAATCAGGGAGGGAAATTTGCTCTAGATCATGTTCAAGTACTTAATTTAGAAGAATTTAGAAACAATGCTAAAGTAATGCTATTTGATACAATTGATAGAAATTTATTTAACCAAAAACAGTTATATTATATAGATAAAATCTATGCTAGAGGCGACAGTATTCTTGCCATAACAGAAGACTACAAATCAATTGTGGGGATGTTTCAAGGTATTGCACAAAAAATCAACCAAATGAGATTAAGTCGCAATTATACAGAAGACCAAATGGCAGATAAAACTCAAATATTCTTAGAAGAAGGTCTTGAAAAAATCTTATCTGTTAAACCAAAAATACAAGGTCCACAAAAACAAGTAGCAAAAAAAGTAAGTCCTAAAAAGAATGATAAAAAAGCTCAAAATACAACTGAAAAGCTAAGGGAAGCTATAAATAAAAATAAAATCGTAACCAGAGCAGCAAAGCTCCTCCTAGATACAGTTCCAAACTTAAGCAAGGATTTGAAAACAAAATTAAATACCCTAATGAAAGAATCAGAGGACTTGCTAGCAAAGGCTGAAAAAATGCTTGCAGAATTAGAAGCCAACAAGGCAGCAAGATAAGCCCTTAAAAATTACGAAAAAAGCTAAACCTATCTAAAAGATAGAATTTAGCTTTTTTTCTTATAAAAAATGGACTAGGCAAAAATTTGCCAGTCCAGATTTTTATTCTAGAGCGTTTGCGTAGTTTTCAAGCTTAGATGTACAATTTGGACACCTAGTTGCATCCTTAGCAATTTTGCTCTTGCAATATGGGCAATCTTTTTCTGTTACTTCTTTTGGCTCTTCATTCTTTTTGTGGAAAAGATTGATTGATTTTACCATCAAAAATAAAACAAAGGCAATAATTAAAAATGTAATTACAGCATTGAGAAAAGAGCCGAGTTTAAGTTGAGCTCCACCAATACTTAGGACCAAGTCTTCATAATTAACTCCAGCAGTAAGGCCGGAAATTATCGGCATTAAGAGGTCTTCGACCACACTATTTACTATAGCAGTAAAGGCTGAACCCATGATAATACCTATAGCCATGTCAAGGACATTGCCACGGGTAATAAATTCTTTAAATTCTTTTAACATCTATAGTCCTTTCTATTTTATAATTAAAACTAAAAACGTACATATATTATACCCCAAGTCTTGACTTTATCATGAGATTTTTATATGATTTTACTAGGAGTTTCTATGAAATATTTGCAAGTAGATGATGAATTTTTTGATAGGTTAAAAGTATATGCTGTTTTTATCCCCCTAATTAAGGTGGATGGCAAAGACCATATTTTATTTGAAGTAAGAAGCGAAAGCGTAAGTCAACCTGGAGAAGTATCTTTTCCTGGAGGTGGACTTGAAAAAGGTGAAAATTTTAAAGAGGCTGCCCTTAGAGAAACTATTGAGGAATTAAAACTGGAAGCAACTGATATAGAGTATATTGGATACTCTTCTATGATTTTGACTTCTTCTTATAGGTTAATAAAAAGTTTTTATGGTAGAATTAATAAAAATTTTGAACAAATAAAGTATAATAGAGAAGTGGAGTCAATTTTTACGGTTGATCTTGATTTCTTTATAAAAAATCCACCGATTTCTTACAAGGCTCCTTATAAAATGGACTTTCCAAAAGATTTTCCTTTTGATAAGATTCCAAATGGCAAGGAATATAAGTTTCAAACCGGATATAATGAAATGTTTTTTTATGATACCAAGCCCGTAATTTGGGGATTGACTGCAAAATTGCTAAAAAACTTTATAGAAAGTTGGACTAAAGATGAGAAATGATATTTCGCAAAAAATTAAAGATTATGCAAAAACAAATTCAGCAATAGAATCTATTTTTTATGTGAAAAGACAAAATAATGATGAATTTTATAAAATTTATACAGTAGCTAGTGAAATTATCGTAGCCAAGCTAGAAGAAGAATTCAGGAGTCTTTTTGATGATGTGATTCTTGTAAATAGGGTAAAAGAAAAAATTGAAATCGACAAGAATAAGTTTTCTTTTACTACTATTGACCTTTACAAGATGGATAATATAAAGGTTTCAGAGTCAATCATAAGTAGTGACCTTGACAAGGAATTTATAAAAACTTTGCCAACCGACATTGAGTTTTTATATAATAAACCAGGTGCAGAAGCCCTTTTACCTAACAAGGAATTTGCCTACAAGCCTGTCAAGGAATACGAGTTTAGCCAAACAGTTAAAAACTTTTTTGCCTATGCTATAGAAGTATCCCTATATTTGAACCAAAATAATAGCCTAGCAGCAGCTATTAGGATGGGAGATTTGAGGCAGGAGCTAGTCAATATGCTTAAAATCCATATTATAAATAAGTACAAGGGTGGAATGGATATTGGCAAGGATGGTAGGCAACTCAGTCAGACTTTAAGCAAGGAATATAAGGATGATTTTGAAGAGACCTTCCACGATATAAACCCACTTAGTATATATAATTCTCTATTTAAGGCCTGCATACTTTTTAGGAAGGTGGGCATGGCTGAGGCTGATGAATTGGGTTTTGATTATGATAGACAAAGTGATGTTAAGACCCTAAAGCTTTTGAGGAATAATTACAAAAAGCTAGAATCCTTTTTGAATTAGGAGTAATTATGAAATACAAATACAAGATAGCAAGTCTGTTCATGGCAGCCTTTATATTTTTTATGCCAGTAAGCCTTGCTGCTAGCCAAAATAAAATAGTTGGTCTTGATGATAATGTAAAAGCTTATTTAATTGGTAACGAGGAAAGTGGCGAGGTTTATTACGAAAAAAATGCCGATGAACCTATGCCTATGGCTTCTTTAAGCAAACTTATGACTTTTTTGGTGACTATGGATGCTATAAAAAATGGGAATCTTAGTCTTGATACCAAGGTAAAGGCTGATAAGGAAGCGGAAAATTTGACTAGTTGGCAATATTCATCTTTAGGAGTAAAAGAGGGGGAGACTTATACAGTTGATGAGCTCTTGAAGGGTCTAATAGCTGTATCTGGCAATGATTGTGCTTATCTTTTAGCCAATACTATTTCTGTTTCAGAGCCTGCTTTTGCTAGAGAAATGAATGAAAAAGCAAAATCACTTGACCTAAAGAGCCAAGTGTATTATAATTCTAGTGGGATACAAACAGAAGATGGTCATCAAAATACAACTTCTGCTAAAGACTTATTTAAGTTAAGCCAATATATACTTAAAACTTATCCGGAAATCCTAGACTATTCAGCTATCAGAGAGATTAAAGATCCAGCTCGTGATATAGATAAGAGATCTACTATTCCTCTTATGGATGAAATAAAGGGAGTTGATGGTCTTAAGACTGGTACAACAGATGAGGCGGGATATTGCTTAGTATCAACTGTTGACATGGTCAAATTAGATAGCAAGGATGAGTTTAGAACCATAGGTGTGGTTTTGGGTGCAGACCGAAAAGACACTAGGAATAAAGTAATGAGTGACCTTATTTATTATGTTTCAAAATATTTTTCTACAAGGACTGTTTTAGATACCAATGTTCCTGTAAAATCTATAAAAGATATTACAGTTAAACAAGGATATATAGACCTTTATCCAAAAGAAGATATAAAAATGATAGTAAAAGAAGGCGAAAATCCTACAATAAAGTATAATATAAAAGAAGACGTAAAAGCGCCTATCAAAGAAAACCAAGACCTTGGAGAAATAGAGATTTCTTATAAGGATGAAAGTCAGAAAGTTGGCTTGTTTTCAAAGAAGGCTCTTGATAAAGCGAGTCTTTTCTCAAGGGTAATAAGAACTATAAAAGATTCTTGTGACTTTTTGCTTAAGACTCTAATAGCAAGATAAAGGCAAAATTTTTGCCTTATATGTATCGGTAGCTCAGCTGGATAGAGCACTGCCCTCCTAAGGCAGGTGTCGGAGGTTCGAATCCTCTTCGGTACACCAAAAGGAAATATTATGCAAGATTTATTTACAAAAGCTGATAAGTTTTTTATGACAGAAGCTATAAATGAAGCCAAACTTGCAAAATCAATTGACGAGGTCCCGATAGGGGCCGTTGTTGTTTGTGGGGAAAGAATAGTTGGCAGGGGACACAATTTTACTTACAAGGGTAAGTCTGCCCTAAACCATGCCGAAATTTATGCCTTAAAAGATGCAGGGAAAAATATCGGAGACTTTAGACTAGAAGAATGTACTATGTATGTAACACTTGAGCCTTGTCTTATGTGTACAGGTGCTATTATGCATTCTAGGATAAAAAGGCTGGTAATTGCCTTAAAAGACCCCAAAAGAGGTGGGCTTTCTACCTCCTTTATAGATAAGGATAGTCCCCACCTAAATGTACCTGAGATTTCTTATGGTCTCATGGAAGAAGAATCCCTAAAGGAACTTCAGAGTTTTTTTAGGGCCTTAAGAGCAAAGAAAAAAAGCTAAGATAGACTTAAGTTTATCTTGGCTTTTTTAGTCCTTAATTTCAGCAATGAATTGCCAACTTATATCGTATTTGTCTACAAAACTAGTGAAGAGTTTATTATCAAGCTTTTGAGGCTCACTTGTAATATTAGAATCCTTCTTAAAATTGATATAGACCATGTATAGATTATCCGAATTTGTTTCGATTACAATCCTAACGTTATTTCCCTTTACATAGGTAGCGTCATTTGTTACATCATAAAGGTAAATCCTATTTCCATATATATCTATATGGGAACTATAAATCCTATCCCTGATTTTAGGTGGGTGGTTAAATTTTTCGAAATCCCTATATCTTATTATGTTTTTTGGTTCTTCGAGGTTAAAAACATTACAATAATAATCTATTGCCTCCTCGCACAAACCATTTTTAAAAGCTAAAGCTACTGCCATTTTTATTCCTTTCTATCTTATATTAATTTATCTTTTTAAATAATTATTTCAACTCAAACCATCTTTAAATTTTAATTATTAAAAAATCTACATTTAGAGTATAATATTCAAAAGTAGTTTTTTATTAAAAGGAGTATATAGATGAAAATTAGTCTTATTGATCCGTTAGAAGTTAAGGAATCCTATATTATAGAACAAAAGGAAAAACTTGAAAAACTCGGCCATGACTTTACCTACTACAAGGAAAGCGCTAAGGATGAGGAAGAAAAAATTGCAAGACTTAAAGATGCTGATATAGCTATAATTACCAATAAGCCAGTATCTAGAAAGGTAATAGAAAATACCCATCTAGAATTAATTGATGTTGCCTTTACAGGGGTGGACCATGTTGATTTAGATGCCTGCAAGGAAAAAAATATCAAAGTCCTAAACGCTTCTGGTTATTCAGATGATTCTGTAGCTGAACTTGTTATTGGTCTAACCATTGGAGTCTTAAGGAAATTCAACCAAAATAGGGAAAACATTTTTGAAAAAGAAAATAATTACCTATTGGGGTCTCTAATCAAGGGCAAGACTTTTGGTATAATCGGTACTGGCCATATAGGTAAAAAACTTATAGAATTGCTTAA
Organism: uncultured Anaerococcus sp.; assembly: GCF_963510575.1. Taxonomy (GTDB): domain Bacteria; phylum Bacillota; class Clostridia; order Tissierellales; family Peptoniphilaceae; genus Anaerococcus. The sequence continues at coordinate 19,471 of NZ_CAUPFR010000002.1, forward strand.
GGTTTTTGGTTGCAAGCTTATAGCTTATTCTAGGACCGAAAAAGACGACATAAAGGACCTTGGTGTAGAATATGTTGACTTAAAAACCCTTCTTAAAGAAGCTGATATAGTTTCTCTTCACATCCCAAATAACAAGGAAACCAAACATTTCCTAGGAAAAGATGAACTTGACCTTATGAAAGAAGGTGCAGTTTTAATCAATTGTGCTAGAGGAGCTGTTGTTGACAATGACTATCTTGCAAAACTTTTAAATGAGGATAAGCTAAGGGCAGGTATAGATGTTTTTGATATGGAACCACCACTCCCAGAAGATTACCCACTTAGAAACGCAAAAAATGTTATTTTAACAAACCACGTTGCTTTTTATACAGAAGAAGCTATGCAAATTAGGTCTGATATAGTCTTTGACAATCTTTACTCTTATCTAAATGGAGAAATAAAAAACGAGATAAACTTATGATAGAACCTAAAATCGTTGCTATTGCCGGAGGTACTGCCTCTGGCAAGTCTACGATAGTAAAAATAATTGCTGAAACTTTCAAAGATGATTTGATTGTTGTAGGCCACGATAATTATTACAAGGCCCATGATGATTTAGACTTTGATCAAAGAAAACTTTTGAATTATGACCACCCTCAAGCTTTTGACACTGACCTTTTTTGTGAGGATTTGAAAAAATTACTAGCTGGCATAGAGATTGACATGCCTCTTTATGATTATAAAATCCATACTAGGAGCAAGGAGACAATAAAGCTTAGGGCGAAAAAAATTATCCTTATTGAGGGGATTTTGGTTCTGTATGATAAAAAAATTAGAGAACTGACAGATACCAAGGTCTTTGTAGATGCAGATAGCGACATTAGACTTAAAAGAAGAATCCTTAGGGATACGGTGGAAAGGGGCAGATCTTTGGAATCTTGCCTAACCCAGTATATCGAGCAAGTAAAACCTATGCACGAAAAGTATGTGGAACCAAGCAAGAAATACGCCGACATTATTATCCCAAGAGGGGCTAAGAACACAAAAGGAATAGAAATACTGTCTAAACATATAGATAATATGATAGGAAATACTGATGAAAGTTAATATTTTACCAACAAACTATGAAGAAATAAAAGATTATATTGACGGCAATTCCACCATAGGCCACAAGATTTGGGGACCAATCCCTCATGAAGATGGCTATATTTTTAGGGTCTATGCCCCAAATGCTGATGAGGTTTACATCAAGGGAGATTTTACTGGTTGGCAAAATGAAAGACTTACCAAAAACGATGAGTTTGGGTATTTTTATGGTTTCTACCAGGCAAAGGTAAATGACTATTATAAATATATAGTAGTTAAAAATGGCAATTGGATGGAAAAAACTGATCCCTTTGCCCACGCTATGGATGGAGAAGGAGATTTTGCAGCAAAAATTATAGCAGAAGATGATTATGTTTTTAATGATGATGAGTTTATAAAAACTAGAGGCAAAAATTATGACCAACCCCTAAATATTTATGAACTTCACATAGGATCTTTTATGAGATTTGCTGGCAGGGTAAACTTCCTAGATATAGTCGATAATTTAATTAACCATGTTAAGGAAATGGGTTACACCCATGTTGAAATCATGCCGGTTACTGAATATCCATTTTATCCTTCTTGGGGCTACCAATCGACAGGTTTTTTTGCCATAAGTCACAGGTACGGTTCTCCTAGAGATTTTAAGAAATTTGTTGACCTTCTTCACCAAAATGGCATAGGGGTCATCCTGGATGTGGTAGCAGTTCATTATGCGTCTGACTACTATGGTCTTGACCACTTTGATGGAACAGCCATGTACGAATCTCAATACATGGACCTAAAATATTCTGAATGGGGATCAAATAATTTTGACTATTCTAAGGGCCATGTGAGAAGTTTCATGAAGTCCTCAATGGCATATTTGATTGAAGAATTTCACCTAGATGGAATTAGGATTGACGCTGTATCTTATATGGTGTTTTATAATGGTAATTCAAACAGGGGTGTTCATCATGATAACATCTTCTTTATCAAAAACCTAAATGAAACCCTAGAAAATCTTCACCCTGATGTTATGAGGATTGCAGAAGATTCTTCTGACTACCCAAAGGTAACCCATCCAGTTAGCGAAGGTGGTCTTGGTTTTGATTACAAGTGGGATATGGGTTGGATGAATGATACCTTGAGGTATTTTAAGGTTGATTCTTATAATCGTAGGGACTACCAATCAAATATCAATTTCTCCATGTTTTATTTTTACAACGAGAGATTTCTTTTGCCTTTAAGTCACGACGAGGTTGTCCACCTCAAAAAATCTATGGTTGATAAGATGAGTGGGTCTTATGAAGATAAGTTTAAACAATTAAAAGTCTTGATGACCTACCAAATGACCCATCCAGGTAAGATTTTAAACTTTATGGGCAATGAAATTGCAACTTTTGAAGAGTGGAGTGAAAGTGTTGGAATCAGGTGGGATTACCTTAATTTTCCAATCCATGACTCCTATAATCGTTTTGTAAAAGATTTGAATAAACTTTATAAGGACGAAAAGGCCTTTTACAAGTATGATTATGATTTGAAGGGATTTGCCTGGAGGGTTGTAGATGATAATACCAACTCTGTTTTTGCCTACGAAAGAATTGCAGATGATGACAGGTATTTGGTTATTTTGAATATGGCAAATGTCTACCAACCATACTATGAAATTTATTATGACGAAGACTTGGTTTTCGAAGAAGTATTTAATTCACTAGATGAAAAATATGGTGAATACAGAAGAGAAAAGAGAAGAATAGAAGTTAAGAAAGGAAATAATCTGGGATTAGAGCTTTGGCAATACGAAGCTGTAATCTTTAAGATAATTAAGTTATGAAAGATAAAAAACCAATAAACCTATCATGGCTAGTTGAAAAATGGACCTTGATAGATGAGGACACATATCTAAAAAATATGTGGTTAAATACAGAATCGCTTGATTTTATTAGGATAAATAAGGAAATTCAAACTAATGAAGATATAGAAGCATCCTATATAGATATAGACCAAGATGTTGAAAAATACATACTTATGCCAGGTGCAAGTGAGGTTGATAATTCCGACATTAGAGATGCCTTTATTTCTAGTCTTAGCAGACGTGAAAGAGATTATTTTATAGAAAATGCAGAATTTATATCTCCAAGCGCTGAGTTTTTAGATACAGTTTACGAATTGGGTCTAGAAGGAAAGTGGAATGACTTTAGGGATAAGGTTGCAGCAGGTCTGTTACTAAGTTGGGCAGAAGACGAAGGTTTGCCTGTCAATAAAGATATGGAAACAATTAATATAAACAAAATATGAAAAAAATACTAATGATCTTGGCACTGGCTACTATTTTTGCGGCCTGTGCCAATACTAATGAAAAAGAAAATGTAGAAAAACCAAAATTAGAAGCAGTAAAAGAAGATTCTAGCGAAGAAAAATCACCAGATGTAGAATTAGAAAAGCATACAGAAACAACTTATGATTATTTTGATACTATCACAACTTTTTTGGCCTATACCAAGGATGAGGATGAATTTAACCACTATGTGAAAGTACTCAAAGATGAACTTAAAATTTATCATGAATTGTTTAATTCTTATGATGCCTTCGAAGGTGTGAATAACTTTAGAACTATAAATGAAAATGCAGGCAAACAGCCAGTCAAGGTTGACCCAAAAATTATCGAGCTTGTAGAATATTCTAAGAAAATGTATGACCTTACAAATGGCAAAATCAACATAGCCATGGGTTCACTTCTTGGTTTGTGGCACGATTATAGGGAAATGTCTATAGATAATCCAGACAAGGCTGCTATTCCAGAAGAAAGTATGCTTGTCAAGGCAAGCAAGCACAAGGATATAGATGCAATAGTTGTAGATGAAAAAGCAGGAACAGTTTTTATAAAAGATCCTGATGTGCAAATTGATATAGGAGCTATCGGCAAGGGTTATGCTACAAAAATAATTGCAAATAAGCTCCAAGCAGAAGGCCTTAAGCATGGAATCTTATCTGTAGGTGGAGATGACGTATTGATTGGAGATAATCCAGCCAGCGACAATTCTTATTACAAGATTGGAATCCAAAATCCAGACCTAGATGATAAGGATAACCCATACTCATCTGTGGTTAGCCTTAAAAATACATCAGTTGTTACAAGTGGAGATTATCAGAGATACTTTGTGGTAAATGGCAAGAGATACCACCACATCATTGACCCAGAAACCATGTATCCATCAACTAGGTGGAGGTCTGTTTCTGTAATTTTAGATGATATAGCTGAAGCAGATACAATTTCAACCTACCTTTTTATAATAGACTTAGAAGAAGGTCGTGAATTTGCAAAGAAGGTTGGAGCCCAGGTATTGTGGATAGATGAAGATTATAAGTCCTATACAACAGATGGTTGGCCTGTAGCACAATAGGTTTTGACTAGATAATATTAAAAAAAGTAGTTTAATAGTTTAAAAACAATTAAAACTGAGGTAGAAGTGAACACGGTAAATGAAGATTTAATTTATGAACAATTAAATAAAAAAAAGGTTAGCCTATTTTTTAAGAGGTTTTTTGATATCCTAATATCGCTAATCGTCTTAATTATTATTGCTATCCCTATGTTAATAATAGCGATTTTTATAAAACTTGACTCCAAAGGCCCTGTATTTTATAAGCAAGAAAGACTTGCTAGAGGCAAGAAGCCTTTTTATATAATTAAATTTAGGACAATGAGGGTTGGGGCTGACAAAAACCTTGACAACCTAACTGTAAAAAATGACCCAAGGATAACAAAAACTGGTGCTTTCCTAAGAAAATGGAAGATTGATGAGCTCCCACAATTTATAAATGTTTTGAAGGGTGATATGTCACTGGTAGGTCCAAGGCCAGAGACCCCAAAAATGGTAAATTTGTATCCAAATTATTATGATGTAATTTTTGCAGTTAGACCTGGAATTACTGATTATGCCTCAATTGAATTTAGGAATGAGTCAGAATATTATAATTCAATCGAGGATAGCGAGAAGATTTACCTTGAAAAAATCCTTCCAATTAAAATAGATCTCAAATTAAAATATATAGAAAATTTGTCTTTAAAGACTGATATTTCAGTGCTTTTCAAGACTGCAAAAACAATCGTAACAAAATAAGACGTAAATTTTTACGTCCTATTTTTTTTTGAAAAATTCTTGGTATAATTAATAGGTAAAATAGGAGGTAAATGTGAAAAGAGCTTTTGATAATGATAAATATATAAAGGAACAATCTGCAAAGATTGTTGAAAGAATCAGTCACTTTGATAAGTTGTACCTAGAATTTGGTGGTAAACTCTTTGATGATGCTCACGCTTCTAGAGTCTTGCCAGGATTTTTACCAGATTCAAAATTAAGAATGTTGCTAAATATTAAAGAAAAAACTGAAATAATTATAACCATAAATGCCAAAGATATCGAAAAAACAAAAATTAGGGGAGACAATGGTATTTCCTACGATACCGAGGCCATAAGACTAAAATCAGCCCTAGAAGATTTTGGTTTTTTAGTTTCTGCTATAGTTATTACCCAATTCGATTACCAAGAAAAAGTTCTTAAATACTGCCAATACTTGGATAATCTTGGTATAAAAAATTACAAAACTTACGATATAGTTGGTTATCCAAACAACTTGTCAACCATAATTTCTGACGAGGGTTTTGGTAAAAATGACCATGTCAAAACCACTAGACCTCTTGTAGTAGTTACAGGTCCTGGTCCAGGTTCAGGAAAAATGGCAACCCGTCTTTCTCAGATGTACCTAGATCACGAAAATGGAGTCAATGCTGGTTATGCTAAGTTTGAAACTTTCCCAATTTGGAACATACCTCTCAAACACCCAGTAAATATGGCCTATGAAGCAGCTACAGCTGATCTTGATGATGTAAATATGATTGACCCTTACCACCTAGAAGCCTATGGCAAATCAGCTGTATCCTATAATAGGGATGTAGAGGCCTTCCCAATCCTAAAGAAGATGTTTGAAAAAATTATAGGCAAATCTCCTTATATGTCACCTACAGACATGGGTGTAAATATGTCAGGTTTTTGCATAGTGGATGATAAGGCAGCAGCAGATGCGTCTAAGGCAGAGATTATCAGAAGATATTACAATACCCTAGTTGATTATAGGATGGCTAAGGAAAATCTCCACACCCTAGAAAAAATACAAATGCTTATGAGCCAGCTAGAAATATCTGCTGATGATAGACTGGTAGCCCTTTTAGCAAGAGATAGGGCAAAATCTTCAGGTACAGAAGCCTTTGCTATAGAACTAGAGAGTGGGGAAATCATTACAGGAAAGAAGAGTGACCTCCTAAGCGCTCCTTCAGCCTGTATCCTAAATGTCCTAAAAAAACTTGGCAAGCTTGATGATGAGATTTTACTCATTTCTCCTCACATTATAGAGCCAGTTTCTGACCTTAAGACTAAGGGACTCGGTGGTAGCGAGACAAGTCTTTCTGTAAATGAAATGCTAATAGCCTTGTCAATTTCAGCTACTACAAATCCACTAACCCATATGGCAATAAAGCAATTAGGAAAATTAAAGGGTCTAGATGCACATTCGACAGTTATTTTAAATGATTCACAAAAATCTATGTTAAGAAAACTCGGATTAAACTTCACCCAAGACCCTGAATTTTCTGAAGATAATTATAGGTAAAAAAAGACAAGCCTTTGTAAAGTTTTTACAAGGCTTGTTTTTTATTTGTCATTATCATCAAATTCTATATAGTTGAAATATAAATCTATATCATTATCTGTATCATTTTGGTAAATTTTTGCCATATCTTCGTTCATTTCACCAACCATATCTATTATAAATTTCCTAAGGGATTTTTGTCCAAACATCTTATCTGACATATCCATCTTAAATTTTGATACAGATTTTGAATGGGCTATTAACTTGGCAAGGTCAACCCCACTTACATGTGATTTTTTGGTAATAAACCTAGAAAAGAAATCCAATAAGTCCTTTAAATTATTTACCTTGTGCCTAATATACTTGTAGGTGATATTAGAAGTTAGGCCTTCAGCCTTGAAGAGGTCATCATAAAATTTGTTTTTTGACCCATATTTAATAAATTTAACGCTTGTGGTTATATAGTCAAAGGCTTCGTTTATTTCATCACCCGTATAGTCAATTAGCTCGTTAATTATATTGTAAGACTTATCATTTAGCCTGGCAATCATTTTTGTGACATAGTCTGGTTTCTCAATATCATTTGACCTATATTGGTAGATGAAGTTTGCAAAGTCATAAAAATTATGGCCTTCATCATCTATAGGCATCTTAAACATTTTATTTAAGATTTTTTCGAAGAAATAAATCATAAGTGGTGGGTAGATTATCTCTTTTTCAATCTGCCTAAATAATAAATCTAAAGCTTCCTCAATATCAGTTGAATAAATACTTATCCTGTTACCAATGGCCTTAATTAGGATATGGTAAGCCCCATTTTTTTCTATTAAGTCGATATTTCCTAGGAGGGTTTTTCTCATAGGGAACTTATCTTTTATAGCAGGGAATACTACCTGATCCATGTAATTGGTGGAAGGAAGTTTAAATTTTGTATTTGTATTGATTTGGCTAATTATTTCTTTTTTAATATCCAAATTTTCAAGCAATGGGTTATTGGCTTGGATTCTTATATAATTAGAAATAACTTCCCTGAGGGAGAGCTGATTTTCCAAGGTATGCATAGATGCATCCTTGACATGGATAGTGTTTTTATTTTCATCTGTGTAGGTAAAATCTTTTATCAATTCAGTTTTGATTTTTATTTCAAAACCACTTATGGTATTGGATTTATTATCTATCTTTATATGCCTAATTGGAAGAGGGTAGGTGATAGTTGACCCAGTTTGGATATCATATATTTCATTACCTTCTTCGGAGATAAATTTAGCTGTGCCATTTTCATGAAGATGGCCAGTGAAAATAAACTTAACCCCATTGTCGGCAAGGACTTCGATTGGAGTTTTATTGTTTAATCTTGGATCCGAATCCTTTATTTTATCCTTGTATTCCTTGATGATAAAGGGAGAAAAAACCAATTCTTGGTTCCTAAAATTTGGGATAAAGGCGTGGTGGGAGCAAGCTATAACCATGTCATTACGGCTCTTGGCCTCATCTATCTTATCAGCTATCCACCTTAATTGTTCTGTTGATACAGACCCAATTACATTATTCATCACATCCCTGTGCCCCTGTTCCATATCTGCTGCATAGATAGAGGAATCAATCATAATTAGGCTTAGGCCATTGTCGAGTGTATCATCTTTTTTAACCCTTGCTACATAAGAAAAATACCCATTTGCATAATAAGAATATTTTTCATCTCTCTTATACTTTTCATTTACATCCCTAAGGTAAGATTTAAAGATATCACTATCCTTATAAAATTCTAAAATTGAAGAATCATCGTAAATAAACTTGTAAATATCAAAAAAATTTTGGGGACTAGTAGGAAGAGCCTTGGTGTCATTTTTATAGTCATAGGCTTTTTTTGAATTTATATCGTGGTTGCCTGGAATTATAAAAATTTTCCTATCAGGTGTTTTTTCTTGCCAAGCCTTAAGCAGAGATGCGGCTTTTTTGTGGCTTACCAATTCGCCTTCCTTGCTTAAGTCGCCAGAGATTATTAAATATTTGCTAGAAACTTCATCAACAAGGCTAAGAGCCTTTTTAAATAGTGATTCACTTTCAACAACTAATTTTCTTTCTATTTTTAGTTCTTTTTTTAAACTTTCGGTATTAGCAATCAAAGACTCATCTAAGACATGAGGGTCAGAAATGATTGAAATATCAAAAGATTTATTGTCTTTATTTTCCATTACTTCCTCGCAAATTTCTTAGGATTATTATACCATTTTATAAAATATTTATTAGTGTAAAAATTTTATAGGAAAAGCTTTGCTTACCAAAAATTGAAAAGTAGTTTATAATAGATATTAAGAATAAGCATAAAATGAGCTTAGCTATGCTCATGCAAATTAATTTTATAGGAGGAGAATATGAACAAGAAGCTAATAGTGACCTTATCTGCCTTTGTTTTAGCCATATCTCTAAGCTCCTGTAGTGGTGATAAGCAAATAAAAACTGCAGAAGATTATAAAGATACATATCCTGATATTTATGCGACATACAAAGCTAATGAAGATATGAGCGAAACAAAATTCGGTGGATCTGTTCAGGTTGACTACCTCGAAGCCCATCCAAACCTAAGAACCTACTACGACGGATATTGTTTTGCTAAACAATACGATAGGGCAAGGGGTCACGTTTATGCCCTAGAAGATGCTATCAATACAAAAAGACCAAAACCTGGTGCATCATGCCTAGCTTGTAAGACAATTGATTTTGTAAATGCCCTTGAAAAAGATGGTATAGATGTAAATAGCATGGATTTTGACCAATTTGTAAAAGACCATCCAAAAATGCAGACAATCTCATGTGCTGACTGCCACTTGGACACTCCTGGTAAGATTCAAGTTACTAGAGATCACTTCAAGAAACAAATCGACCAAGGTAATGTTAATGGCAACAATACAAAGGCTGATAGCCTTACTTGTGCACAATGCCACGTTGAATACTACCTAGATCCAGAAACCAAGGAAGTAATTTTACCATACAAGTACGGTTTTGAAACTGATGATATGTTAAAATATTACGATGAAATTGACTTTGCTGATTGGGAACACCCACAAACAGGTGCTAAGCTCCTTAAGGCCCAACACCCAGAGTATGAAACTATGATGGGATCAGTTCACGACTCAGCGGGCCTTTCTTGTATAGACTGCCACATGCCAGTTGTTGAAAATGAAAAAGGTGAAAAATTCAAATCTCACCACTGGACAAGCCCACTAAAATCAAAAGAAAATATCAAAAATTCTTGCTTATCTTGCCACGCAGGTAAGAGCGAAGATGACATGATTGCTTGGGTAGAAGAAGTTCAACAAGGTGTACATGACAGGACAAATGAAGTAAGTGACCAACTTAAAAAATTCGTAGACCTTTTAGCCAAACATGTTAAAGCCGGTGACTTATCTGATGAAGACAAGACCCAGCTACAAAGTATTCACAGACATGCTCAATTCAAATGGGATTTTGTTTGGGTAGAAAATGGTGAAGGCTTCCACAACTCAAAGAAAGCCCACCAAAACCTAGACGAAGCAGAAGAATTAGTGAAACAAGGCCTAGAAATCTTGAAGAAGTATGAATAAAAAGCTAAGATGGACTCCCTTGGAGTCCTTTTGCTTTTAAGGAAAATTATGAAAAATAAAAAAATATTTAAAAGCTTTTACTCGATGAAAACTGGAATTATACTCCTAGTTGTAATAGCGATTTTATCTATAATAGGAACTGTGATTCCCCAAGGAAACCAAGAAGATTTTTACCTCCAATCCTATAGTACATTTTGGGCAAAAATCATCCTTGTATGTGATTTTGACAAGGTTTACTCATCTTGGTGGTATATATTTTTAACAGGTCTATTATTGATAAATTTATTCTTATGTAGTGTAACTAGGTTTAAGCAAATTTTTGAAAAATCATTCAAAGACCCAGATATAGAGCCAAAACTCAAAAATTACCAGACATGGACTAAGGTAAAGGACGATGAGCTTGGTATTTTTAAAAAACTTAATATAAGAAATCATAAAAGTGCTGAAATCGACGGCAAGGAAGTTTTCTATAAATTTGATGGCAAAATTGGCTACTTGGGATCTTGGCTTACTCATTTGTCCTTAATTATAATTATCTTGGCCTTTGCCTACGGTAGGTACAAAGGATTTGAGGAATTTGTCCATGGAGTACCAGGCACAATAATGGAGCTTGAAAATTCTCCTTATAAGATAAAAGTCGACCAATATGACGTTATGTTTAGGAAGGACTACACAGTTGACCAATACATTTCAAGCCTATCTATCCTTGATAAAAATGATAAAGTTCTTGACAAGGGTATAGCTATGGTCAACCAGCCTTTTAGGTTTAAAGATTTCAATGTTTATCAAAATTCAACAGGTTGGGCCTTCGATGCTTTGCTATATAAGGATAAAAAGTTGGTGGAAGATAGGCTCATGTATAAGGGAGATATCTTTGTAGCAGATAATAAAAAAATCGCCCTCCAATTTGTGGATTTTTACCCAGACTTTGATGAGAAATCCATGATGAAACCTAGGACCAAGTCACCATTTTTAAACCATCCAGTCACCCTTTATGCTATTTTCTATGACGGTTTAAGGGTAGATATGGGACTAAATCATGAAGGAGAACCCATAGAGTGGCAAGATTATACCTTTGTAATCAAGAACCCACAGATGTTTACCCTCTTACAAGTGGCAAATGACCCAGCCACACCTATAGCACTCTTGGGGGCAGCTTTACTTATGATAGGCCTATTTTTAGCCTTCTATATAAATCCTAGGGAAGTAATCCTAGTTAGGGATGAGGGTTTCGATTACCTTTACATTAGACAAGCCAAACACGACAAGCTTCACAGCAAAAAATATGAAAAAATAATTGGAGAGATTAAATTATAATGAACTTACTAAAAGTAGAAAATGTTTTATTTTATATAAGCCTTTTTGGCTATTTAATATCTATGTTGCTATTCATAGCACTTTTTGTAAATAAGACAGAAAAGTGGGGAATAAGGGGCAGAAATATATTGACAGTTGCCTTTATAGCCCATACCCTAGCCCTTGGGGTTAGGTGGGTAAATGCAGGGAGAATTCCACTTTCAAACCAATATGAATTTGCCACAGCCTTTGCTTGGGGCATTGCTCTTTGCTATTTGATTTTTGAAAGAAAGTACAATCTCTTAGCCATGGGCACCTTTGTCACCCCAATCTTATTTTTAATAATAGGTTACGCTGCCATGCGTGATAGGACAGTAAGACCTCTAATGCCGGCTTTAGATAGCAAGTGGCTTGCAGTCCACGTTTCTCTTGCCATTTTATCCTACGGAGCCTTTGCAGTAGCGGCAGGAATTTCAGCCATGTTCCTTATGAGAGATAAGTTTAAAAATGATTCGTTTTTATCAAAATCTATGGCAGAAAAAGACCAATTAGATCTTATTGCCTATAGGATTATAGCCTTTGGTTATATTTTCTTATCACTTGTAATGATAACTGGTGCTATTTGGGCAGAATCAGCCTGGGGCAGGTATTGGGCATGGGATCCAAAAGAAACCTGGTCCTTTATAACCTGGATAATCTATTCAATCTATCTTCACCTAAGAAGGTCAAGAGGCTGGGAAGGAAAAAGAGCGGCGATTTTTGCCATAGTTGGCTTTATTTGCGTAGTCTTTACCTATATCGGCGTAAATACTTTGTTGCCATCCCTTCACTCCTACGCCTAAGGAGCGATAATGAAAAAATTTAGGATAAAAGATATAACCTTTATGGCCATTTCCATTGCCCTTATGTATGTATTTGGCTATCTACTTTATATAATGAGCAGGTTTTTTCCGATACCAGGTTCAAGGGTCATATTTACAACCCCACTTTTTACTTTTGTTCTAACAGCAGCTGTACTAAAAACTAAAAAAATCGGAACCATATCAATAATCATGGGCCTTTTGGCCCTGATCTTATTAAGATTATCAGTTTTTGGAGCCCTAGCTGTAGGCCTAACAGGAATCCTAACAGACTTAACAAGCCTTATTTTAATAAGGACTTATACAGACTATAGGTCAATCTACAGGACCCTTGCCTTTCACAGTTTTTATTCTATATGGACTTCATATTTTTTAGTAAGCCTATTTATAGAAAATTCCACCTTTGTTATGGGAAATATTTTCACAGTTTTTCTAGTATCAATAATATTGTATTTTCTTGCCTACTATATAGCCAAGCTAACTATAAAATTATTTGATGCGAGAAAACTTTTGGATAATAAGACATACACTTTCAAGGACTAGGGGCCAGGCTTGTAAATATTGTTTAAATTCCTTTTTAAAGTAAAATAATATAGATAAAAATTATTTAATTTTTATATGGAGAATTTATGACTTTAACAAAAAATATAAACAGGATTATGGAGCCTATTTTTGTCATAGCCCTAAGTCTTGCTTGCTTATATTTTTCTCAAACAAGCATTATTTTTATTGGTATGATTCCGATAGTTTTTGCTGTATTTTATTTTAATGAAGGAATTATAAGCTATTTGATAGCAGGTCTTGGGACGTATTTTCTAGGGCTGATTTTTACTGACAGTGACAAACTCTTTGTGAGTTTAGTCCCACTTTTACTTATAAGCCTTAGCCTTATAATCCTGATAGACCTCAAATTTTCTGCCAAAGTGCAGATAATTTCGTCTTTTCTTATAACTAGTTTGATCTTTATATTCTTGTATAAGTATAGGATGCTAGTTGATAACCTAAGCTTAGATATACTTGCTACAAACTTGAAAGAGAGTTTTGAAGCAGTTTATTCTTACAAGTTAGATTTTGATATATATAGACTAACCATAGGTCTATATCCAGCTATACTTGGTTGGGTATCGATGTTTTATGCGATTTTAGCGGTAAAAATTATTAGAAATTACCTAGCTTTCAAGGATAGGTCCTACACAGACATCACAAACCTAGATGAGTTAAGGATGAATCCAAAAGATTTGCTTATACTTTTTATAATTGACCTTGTGATTTATTTTATAGCTAGATTTTTTTCTATAAGCAATATTTACATCTACGGTAATTTGATATTACTTAGCCTGATGTTTTTCGCCATAAATGGAGCAAGTCTTTTTGACTATATGCTAAAAAACTCAAGCCTGCCTCTAAGTAGGGCTTTTCAATGGTTTTTTATGCTGATACTTATTCAAGTTTTGATTATCCCCTTAATTATCTTTGGGATAGTAGACATATTTATAGATTTTAGAGCAAGGAGGAAAAATGAAGAACAACGAAAAATTTATTAGCATGGCTAATATTGTCTTAATAATGGCTTTTCCTTTGCTTGCTTCTTTAGTAGTATTTTATTATAATCCAACCCTTGGAGCCTTGGGCTTGGCAGTTTCAATTATTTTATTTTTGTTCCTAAAAAGTATAAATTCAACCAAGGCCAAGGAATTGCAAAGGTATGTGGATGAAGTATCCTATTCCTTTGACTCAATCACAAAAAATGTTGTTTTTGAGATGCCCTTTCCTATAGCTATCGTTGAAGAAGATAGGAAGATTAAGTGGCACAACTCATTTTTTAGGGAACTTTTCCCAAATAGGACCCTAATTGGCGAACAAATCGACAACCTAATCCCAGATTTTGGAGAGCTTGAGTTTGATAATGAAGAAATTAGGACATCTAAAAATGTATCTATAGCAGATAAGGTAATCCAATTTTACTACTCAACTATCTTTGATGATGACCATAGCAAGAGCCAAACATTTTTGTACGGAATTGACAATACCTATGACGAATCAATCAAAAAACTTTTTAAAGACAAGAGGTTGGTATTTTATTCTGTCTTTATAGATAATTACGAAGATATTAGAAATTCAGCACCATCTGACACCTTTATAAATGTTCTTGGTGAGATAGACAGGATAATAAATGAATATTTCAAAAAATATAATTGCCTAATTAGAAAATACGAAAACGACAGATTCATGATTTTAAGTGAATATCAAGATTATGTAAATATCCATGAGGATAAGTTTTCTATCCTCGATAAGGTAAGGGATATTAACAAGGGCAACACCCTTCCACCTACCTTATCTATCGGTGTTGGTATAGCAGGAGCTAAGCCAAGTGAAATATATTCTGATTCTAGAGATGCCATTAACATCGCCCTTTCACGTGGAGGGGACCAAACTGTTGTTAAACTTGAAGACAATTACGAATATTTTGGTGGCAAGACCAAGGCAATTGAAAAAACTTCCAAAGTAAGGTCTAGGGTAATTTCCCAGGCCCTAAAGAGGATGATGCAAACAAGTCCAGATATATATGTAATGGGCCACAATAACCCTGATATGGATTCCTTTGGTTCAGCCCTTGGAGTCTATGAAGGCGCAAGGTCAATGGACAAGGAAGTTTATATTATCCTAAATGAAGTAACTAAGCCTATAGAAAATATGTATGCTAGGGTGACCGAAGAATTAGAAGAACTAAAAGACCACATCCTAACAGAGGAAGAAGCCCTAAAGAGAATAAGCCAGGCATCCTTGGTAATAGTCACCGATAACCATAGAAAAAATTCAACTGAGGGGCCAGCCCTCCTCGATAAGACAGATAATATCTTTATAATAGATCACCATAGGAGAGGTAAGGATTATATCAAAAAGGCCACCATATCCTATATTGAGCCCTACGCATCATCAGCGTCAGAGCTTGTTACAGAAATTTTGTCTTATCTGGATGAAGACTTTAAGGCAAGGACTGCTGTTGCAGAATCCCTCCTTGCAGGTATAACAGTAGATACCAAAAATTTTGTCTACCAAACTGGAGTCAGAACCTTTGAAGCTGCATCAATCCTAAAAAGATGGGGAGCTGATTCGGTTTACATCAAAAGGATGTTTAAGGATGACTTTGAGATTGTAAAATATAAGTCAGAGGTAATAGCAGATTCATTTATAGTAAATAATTTTATTGCTGTAGCCCATTTTAATAGGGAAATTGATGGATCAACTTTGATTGCAAGCCAGGCTGCAGATGACCTTTTAAATATAAAGGGAGTTCTCGCAAGCTTTGTCCTAACTAGGGCCAATAATAAAATTCATATCTCAGGTAGAAGCTTAGGCGATATATCGGTACAATTAATACTAGAGCGCATTGGAGGTGGCGGACACTTAACAGCCGCAGCCACCCAATTAGATATGAGCATGGAAAATGCCGAAAAAATGTTAAGAAAAGCTATTATTGAATATATAAGAGAGGAAGAAGAAAATGAAAGTAATACTAACAGATAATATTGTAAGAGTTGGAGTTAAGGGAGACCTTGTAGATGTAAAACCAGGATATTTTAGAAACTATCTTGATCCACAAGGCCTAGCTGTAAAGGCAACAAAAGATAATATGGCTGAACTTGAAAAAATGAGAGAAGAACTTAAGAAAGAAGAAGCTGAAAATAGAAAAGAAGCTGAAGCTCTCAAAGAAAAAATCGAAGCTTTAACAATTACAAAGAAAGTAAGAGATGGAGAAGACGGCAAACTATTTGGTTCTGTAACAAATAAGGACATCGCTGAAGCCCTAGCAAACCAAGGAATCGAACTTGATAGAAAGAGAATCGAAGAAGTTGAAAAAATCGTAGGACTTGGTGAATTTGTTATCAATGCTAGACTATATGAAGGAGTTAACGCAGACCTTAAAGTTAACGTAGTTGCTGAGGTAGAATAATGACAGATGGCTTAAGGCCACTACCTTATGACTTCTTATCAGAACAGGCTATCATAGGTTGTATTTTAGCGAAAAATGAAACCTTCGATAGTGCAAATCAAATTATAAAACCTGTAGACTTTTATGACTCGAGAACACAGAGAATCTACAAGTCCATAGTCCTAATGTTTGAAAAAGACATCAAGGTAGACTATGTTTCGCTTGTAAGTCAATTGTCGAGTGAAAATATATTACAAGAAGTTGGAGGGGAGGAGTTTATCACAGAGATTACCCTCTCCTCATTTTATACTCCAAATATTGAAACTTATTGTAAGACAGTCAAGGAAAAGTCACTTCTAAGGAGTCTTATCGGGGCAAGTGAGGATATAATCGATTCATCCTATAAACAAACAGATGATGTAAGCGATATCCTTGCGATCGCAGAAAATAGAATATTCGAAATATCCCAAGATAGCCACAACCAGGGCCTTGTAAGGGTAGCCGATACTATGGATGACACCCTAAGGCAAATAAATGAACTGACCCTTGCTGATGGCAAAATCACTGGAGTTGCAACAGGTCTTGACGTAGTAGATAATAAATTATCTGGCCTACAAAATTCCCAGCTAATCCTACTTGCAGCTAGACCTGCTATGGGTAAGACTGCCCTAGGACTCACTATGGCTTGGAATGCAGCAAAGGTTGGCAAATCAGTAGCTTTTTTCTCTCTCGAGATGTCTACCTACCAGCTTAACCAAAGACTCTTGTCAATGGTAAGCCTTGTAAGCCTTGAATCAATCATAAACGGGTCAATAAGAGATGATGATTGGACCCTTTTGATAGATGCAACCAAAAAAATAGTCAAAACTGACCTCTATGTTGATGAAACACCAGGTATTAGACTTTCTGAAATGAAGTCTAAACTAAAAAGGCTAAAGGCAGAAAGGGGACTAGACCTAGTTGTAATCGACTATTTGCAGTTAATGCAGGCAGATGGCAGGCAGGAAAATAGGCAAAATGAAATTGCCTCTATTTCTAGGGGTCTAAAGTCCTTATCCAAGGAATTAAATTGTCCAATTCTTTCTCTTGCCCAGCTATCAAGAGAGGCTGACAAGAGAGCCGACCACAGGCCAATCCTATCAGACCTCAGGGAATCTGGTGCTATCGAGCAGGACGCAGACGTAGTTATGCTCTTATATAGGGAAGACTACTACGATGAGGAAGTTGAACCCAACCAAGCCAAAGTAATCTTTGCCAAGCACAGGAACGGGGCAACAGGAACAGTTGACTTATTTTTCAATAAACAATGCACAACTTTTACAGATTTATCTTTAAGAGAAGAAAATGTCTAGGATATATTTAGCAAAAATAGACACCAAAGCAGCCTTTGAACTCCAAAAGCGGGCCAACTTCACAGATCCAAGGCTAATTGGCTATAATTATGGCAACCTCACAGAATTTGAAATCAAACTCTGGCAGGGGTCTATTTCCATGCCAAATAAAAAATACTTTGCAGTAAGAAGGGTAAGTGACGATCGTTTTATAGGTTTTATTGGCTTAAAAAATATAAATCCCTTCTTCAAAAGAGCCAAGCTCGGCATAGTTTTTGACCCTAATTTCGTATCAGCCGGCTACGGCTATGAGGCAGTTTCAGCTCTCCTTAGGGTATTTTTTAAGGAAATGAACTACAGAACCCTAACCCTTGATGTAAATACCTTTAACGAAAGAGCCTTCAATCTTTATAAAAAATGTGGTTTTAAAATCACATCATACACTAGGGAAGTCTTTGAAAACCAAGACATAGAAGTCGATGACAAGGATTTTGAACTTGCCCACGGCATGGTATATTCAAAAATTATCAATATGAAACTAACAAAGGATGATTATAATGAACTTTGAAATGCAAGAATTAAAATTAGATATGGGTACAACACCCTTTGAAAATATGTTTTTAAATACCTATCTTCAAATGGCTGATGGTGATGCTATCAAGGTTTATCTACTAATCTATAAGGAAATTTACAATAACCAAAAGGTAGACGAAGGAAAAATCAAACGCCAACTAAATTTTGACGACCAAAGATTTTTAGACGCAGTTAATTTTTGGATAAATTTGGGTATTTTCAGGGAATACAAGAATGCTGACGGACAAATTATATAGAAATTGTATCCCTAAGGCAGATGTATTTTGGGGAAAATAACGATACAAATTCCAATGAAATTAATTTCGATAAGGCTCAGAGAAAGTCAATCATGTTTGAAAATGTTGAGAGAATCATAGCTAGAAAACTCACCCCTGCTGATATTACCAGAATCCACGAAACCCTTGGCGAATATGACCAAGAACCAGAGCTAGTAACAGAAGCCTTTAGGCAAGCCAAAGAAGCGGGAAATGTTGATGTAAAATACGTTATGGGCTACCTAAAAACCTGGCGAGATATGGGTATAAGTAGCCTTAACGAATTGAGGATGAAGGAAGAAAGAGATAAGCTTAGAAAAGCAAATGGGGTAAGGACCTACAGGAGAAAAACAGATCCACAAAAACCATCAGATGGTATGTCTATAGCTGAAAAAGCCAGACGCAAGAGACTTCAAAGATTAAATAAGACGGAGAACTAATATGAAAGCCAACGAAAAAGCTTCCCTAATCCTAGCTGAAAGACGTAGGATGAATAAGGTCTTACAAGAAGAACGCATAGGGGAAATTTACAAAAAAATTCCCCAAATCAAGGCCATAGACACCCTGATAAAGGAAACTGGTTTTAAAAGCCTAGACCTTGCAAGTAAGAATCTTGATACAAGCGCTGCTGAAGAAAAAATTAAGACCTTAAAGCAAGAAAAAAACAAACTTCTCTTGGCAAATGGCTATAAAACTGATTACATGGACCTAAAATACCACCACGACCTTTGCAAGGATACTGGCTTTGTAGGCACAAATCCTTGTTCTTGTAGGTTGAATTTAATTATAGAAGATAATTACGAAAAGTCTGGACTTAGGGCTGTAATCAACAGGGAAAATTTTAGGACCTTTGATTTTTCTTTATTTTCAAAAAATCCCTACATGGGTATGGGTATAAGTCCTTACGAAAATATGGTAGACATTGTAAAAGACATCAAGGCCTATATCAATAATTTTGATGAAGAAACTGGCAATATTTACATCTGTGGAGATGTGGGCAGGGGAAAGACCTTCCTAATAAATTCTATAGCTAAGGAACTTTTAGATAGGAATTATTCTGTGGTTTACATGACCTCAACCAAGCTTTTTAAGTTTTTAAATGACTACCACTGGGCCTTTGAGGACAGACGAGCTAATCTTGAAAGCCAGTACGAAATGCTTTTTGATTGTGATTTATTAATTATAGATGATTTGGGAGCTGAAACTCATAGGTCAACCGACCAATCAAACCTCTTTGATGTTGTAAATGAGAGGATGAACAAGGGTTTGCCTATAATTTTATCTTCCAACTTTAATGAAGATATGATAGGAGAAATCTATGGACCTAGAGTATTTTCTAGAATTTTGGGTAATAATTCTAAGACCTATGAAATATTTGGTGAAGATCTAAGATTAAAGGGGACAGATTATGATTTTAGTTGACAGAGACCAGATGCAGGCTATAGACCGTTATGCAATCAATACTCTAAAGATTCCGAGCCTTTGCCTAGTTGAAAGGGCAAGTCTTGCTGTGCTTAAACATATCAATCTCAACAAATTTGGGTATTTTGCAGTAGTGGCAGGCGTGGGAAACAACGGAGCAGACGGACTTGCCCTAGCCCGTAACCTCCTTGCCAGGTACAAGGATGTTGAAATCTATATTGTAGGTGATGTAGCAAAGGCAAGTGAAGAATTTAAGATAAACCTTGCCTCATGCGAGACCCTATGCGAGGAAATTTTCTATGTAGAAAGCATTGAAGATTTGGAAAACATGGAAAAAAGGCTGGAAAATGTAAACCTAATTGTGGATGCACTTTTTGGCACAGGCCTAAATAGGGCAGTGTCAGGACTTTATGCAACAGTTATTTCCATCTTAAACAACGTGATGAAATACAAAGTTTCAATCGACCTTCCATCAGGACTTGACGCCACAACAGGTATGGACCTGGGCGAAGTAGTAGATGCAGACCTCATCGTCACCCTCCAGCTCATGAAGACAGGCCTCTACGAAAGAGAAGCCTACAAGAAAAAGTGTGTCATAGAAGACATTGGTATCCCACAAAAAGCTATAGATTCGGTTTTATACGGCCTAGTAAATTAAGAAAGACTTTTTTAAGTCTTTTTTATTTTTTTACAATTCTTTACTATGATGATATAATAAAAGAAAAAGGAGGTCTTTATGAAAAAGAAGTTTTTATTATTTTTAATAAGTCTTTTTGCCCTATCTTCCTGTGGCGCTGGGTATTACTCCACAAAAGAAGAAGCTAACCAAGCCCGTGACTATGCAAGTGAGCCTGATAATCCAGGAGAAGGAGAACTGACAAAAGATGAAGCTGGCCCAACAGATGCAAGCGAGAATTTAAGCGAAAATCCGGACTCCTATATAGAAAAGTTTGTAAATATAGACCTAGAAACCATAAATTACGCCAAGGACTTTGAGACCATCAAAAAATCTGCCAAGGACCTTAAGGGTATGATAGAAAATGAATCTACATTTTCTCAAACATCTGACAGAAAGGATGACCTAAAGACAACAGAATTTACCATAAAAATTCCAAGGGATAAGACAGAAAAGTTTGACCAAGTCCTAGCAGCTATAGGCAAAACTATAAATATAAGTAAAAATGCAAACAACCTAAAAACAGCCTTCAGGGATGTGGACAAGGAATTAGAAATAAAAGAAAAACAACTTGCGAAATTCAATGAACTTCTTGATAAGACAAATAATATTGAAGACACCCTAGTCATAAATGCTAAAATAATAGAAACCCAGGGCGAACTAGATGCCATAAAAAAATCTAAAGCAGACCTAAAAGACAGGGTGACCTACGATACCTACAATATAGGTTTGAGAGAAGTTTATTCTTACGACCAGAGGACAAACAACCCAGACTTAGGATCCAGGATAAAAGATGCCATGGGCCAATCTTTAGGAATCGTAAAAGAATTCTTCGCCCAAATAATAGTAGGCATTTTCCTCTACTGGCCATTTATCCTAATAATTTTAATAATTCTTTTAATCATCTATAGGCTAAGGAAAAAATTCAAGAAAACAAGGGACTGATTTATCAGTCTCTGTTTTTGTGGGATTTTATTAATTCAGCAACCAAAATAAGGAAATCCCCTCGTTTCGACCGAAGTGGAGAAAGCTCTGGACAAAATCAGGACTGGCTCTGGTAGGGACTAGGGATTTTTTTGTAAAATGATTCTTGATTTTCAGATTACCATAACACCCTTACCATAATAATTGTACAAAAGTAGCGAGAGGCTTCTCGACTTCGCTCGAAGCGAGGGGGGAAGCCTTCACAAATTAAATCTCTTCCATTTGACATCCTATAAATTTCCTGTTATGATTAGATAGACTAGGGGAGTTAGCTCAGCTGGAAGAGCATCACGTTGACATCGTGGAGGTCGCTGGTTCAAGTCCAGTACTTCCCACCAAAGACTTTAGAAGTGTTGGTTTTAAAGGCTTTTTAAAATGTATAACTACAAATCTCAAATAAGAAAAAATTTCAAAAACAAAACCCCAGGCTCTTTGATAAGTAAAATTGCTTTTACTTCCAAAGCCCGGGGCTATTTTATTGGCTAACCTTATTTACATTCAAAATTTTTCTTACAACTAATTCGGCGTAGGCCTCGCTACCTTGGACATTTGGGTGGGTCCTGTCAACAGCCAAGAGGTCTGGTCTATCTTTGACATAAGAACGCCAGTCTATCAGATGGGCCTTAGGATTATTGTCCACAAAGTCCTTCATATCCTTATTTACCTTATCCATATAGGATTGGAGGTGGGAAGTATTTACAAAATACACATCCCTGCCATCAGCTATATCCATTATAGCCTGCATATCCCTATGGTTGGCAGATCCATTCGAACCAAGTGATATAAGGATTATATCGCCAAGCCCAACATTATTTTTAATATTTCTCAAAATTTCTGGTCCTGCTGGCATATCCCTGCCTACCTTACCATCGAGGTAGAGGTTTGGTATATAAGCCCTTAGGTACTTATCGATATTGATTAGGACAGAATCGCCCACAGCTGTGATGTGGAGGTCTCGAACATATAAAAGTTCATTTTCGCTAAAGTCAAAATCGTCATAAGCTTTTTCCTTAAAGTCTTCTGACCCTTTCTTGATCTTTTTCCTAGCTTCATCCTCATCTTTTGAAACTTCTTCATCATCTTTTGAATCTTCCTTCCTATCACTAGGAGAATCTTCTTTTTTATCTTCTTTCTTATCTTTATCTTCTTTTTCTTCTTTTTCCTTTTTGGTTGTGAATGATTCGTTATTTTTCTTAATCTCTTCTTCGCTTTGCTCAAACCTTGCCTTAAGCTCTGCCATATCCTTTTCTTTTTGGTTGCCAATTAAAAGGGAGATGACATTTAGGATAGCTAGACCTAGGAGAGGAATGATTATTAAATACTTATTAATCCTCTTCCTATCAAAAATTATGTGACAAAGCTCACCTAAAAATATTATCCAAATTACTTGCAAACCATAGTACAAGAATTTATTTTCTATAATATTTATCAAGAAATAAGCGAAAAATACTTGGATAACATATTGGACTATGTAGAAGTAAAAACTCCTCCTGCCCAAATACTCCAAAATTCCACCGAAAATAGTCCTAGAAAACTTAGCTCCATAGTCTACTTCATACTTGTAAAGCACAACGATTAGAAGGGAAAGGCTTAGTGAAGAGACTAGGAAAAATGACCTGTAAATCCAAATATTTTCTCCATTAATAAAAAACATTGGGAGGATAAAACAAAGGCCCAAAAGTCCTATTGCAATCCTTAGGTGGTTTTGATTTACCTCTAGTCTGTCCCTATATTTTAGGTACAAAAGATAGAAAATCATGCCAAAGAAAAAGGCATAAATCCTGGTATCTGTTCCGTAATAAATCCTAATAATAGGATTGTCATTAAAGGCTAGGACATAAGAAGTTCCTATACTTATTAGACTCAAAAGTCCCAATAGGAAAATTTTTAGGGAAATGGATTTAATCTTTCCTCCTATATACTTAATAAGGTAAAAAATCCCTATAAATTGTAGGTAAAGGGCTATATACCAGAGGTGGACAAAGATATTAAAATTGCCATTCCTATCAAAATATGATGCTCCAGCTATAATCTGCCTAATATTTTCAAAACCAAATACTACAGCCAGACTCGACCTAGCAGAGTCGTCAAAAATTTCCCTAGCAAAGACTAAGGCAAGTGCCAAACTTATAAAGGCTATAAAAATGATAGGTGGGAGGATTTTTAAAAGCCTTCTCTTTAGACTTTCGAATATATCTCCTAGACTCAGGTCTTTATTAAAATTTGCCCTCTCCATCAAAAATCCAGACATGGCCAAAAAACCAATTACAGCCAAAAATCCACCTGGCAGGGCGTGGCCAAAAAGGTGGTAGGTTGAAATAGCTATTAGGCAAAGGCCTCTTAGGATATTTAGGTAACGGAAATTTACTTTTCTTCTAGTTAATTTTTTCACATTCTTCTCCATAATAAATCCATTATACTCTTATCGAGCTGATTTAAAATCATTTTATCCAAAGATTATGAAAGAAAAATGTTGTCAGTGTTAAATCCAGATAAAGATAATCAGATTCATTAAGTAAATTTGCATTTTTTTTCGATATGATGTATATTATAGGAAATGAAATATTGCGATGAAAAGAAGTAGTAGCTATGAAAGGCACCTAGAGAGGGAATGGTTGGTGGAAATTCTCTGTTGGCAGTAGTGAATCCGTCTTTGAGCAAATACGAAATTAAGGCAAGCTCTGCTTGCGTAATTTGGGTGGCACCACGAGACCTTCGTCCCAATTTGGGGGAGGCTTTTTTTATGCATATTTTAAGGAGAAGACATGATCGATATTAAATTATTAAGAGAAAACCCAGACTTTGTTAAAGAAAACATCAAGAAAAAATTCCAAGATGAAAAACTCGTCCTAGTAGACGAAGTATTAGAACTTGACGAAAAACTACGCCAATACAAAACAGACGGCGATAAACTAAGAAGCGAAAGAAACAAGACTTCTAAGGAAATCGGCGCTCTTATGGGCCAAGGCAAAAAAGACGAAGCCGAAGCCGCAAAGGCCCATGTAGTAGAAATAAATGACGAACTAGTCCACATCGAAGAAGAAACAGCTAGACTTAACGAAGAAGTTAAACAAAGGATGCAAGTCATCCCACAAATCATAGACGAAACAGTACCTATAGGCAAGGATGACACAGAAAACGTAGAAATCGAGAAATTTGGCGAACCTCTCGTTCCAGACTTTGAAGTTCCTTACCACATAGACATCATGGAATCCTTTGATGGTATAGACCTTGATTCATCAAGAAATACATCTGGAGCAGGTTTCTATTACCTAAAGGGCGACATAGCAAGACTTCACTCAGCAATCCTATCTTATGCTAGAGACTTCATGATAGATAAAGGCTATACATACTTTGTCCCACCATTTATGATTAGGTCAGAAGTCGTAACTGGTGTTATGTCCTTCGCTGAAATGCAAGATATGATGTATAAAATTGAAGGCGAGGACCTCTATTTAATCGGTACATCTGAACACTCAATGATTGGTAAATTCATCAACACTATAAACGAAGAAGACAAAATGCCACTAAAGATGACCTCATATTCTCCATGCTTTAGAAAAGAAGTAGGAGCACACGGCATAGAGGAACGTGGGGTTTATCGTATCCACCAATTCGAAAAACAAGAAATGGTAATCATCTGCAAGCCAGAAGATTCTAAAAACCTATACAACGAACTATGGCAAAACACAGTAGAATTCTTTAGAAGCCTTGAAATCCCTGTTAGAACCCTAGAATGTTGTTCAGGCGACCTAGCCGACCTTAAGGTAAAATCTTGCGACGTAGAAGCATGGAGCCCACGCCAAGGCAAATACTTTGAAGTAGGATCATGCTCAAACTTAGGTGACGCCCAAGCAAGAAGACTAGGCATCAGACTAAGGGGAGAAAATGGCAACTACTTTGCCCACACCTTAAACAACACAGTAGTAGCCCCACCAAGAATGCTAA
Organism: uncultured Anaerococcus sp.; assembly: GCF_963510575.1. Classification (GTDB taxonomy): domain Bacteria; phylum Bacillota; class Clostridia; order Tissierellales; family Peptoniphilaceae; genus Anaerococcus. The sequence continues at coordinate 45,050 of NZ_CAUPFR010000002.1, forward strand.
TAGCCTTCCTAGAAAACCTACTCCAAGCAGACGGTAGCGTAAAAATCCCTGCCCCACTACAAATGTACATGGGCGGCAAAGACAAAATCGTCCCACAAACAAAATAAACTTTTGCAATAAAACACTCCTTGCCCTAGGGGTGTTTTTTATTTCCCAAAGGGGTACCGTAGGAGACTGAAAGATCTAATTTTTTATTTTTATTGTAATTTATCTCAAGTATTTTTCAGTCATTAACATTACTGCTTCGTTTAAAGGGGAGGCCCAAGGGACCTTCCGC
>NZ_CAUPFR010000003.1:0-45321 GCF_963510575.1 uncultured Anaerococcus sp.
AGCCAAAGGTAAGCCATCCTTGCCATAAAGAACATAGTCAGCAAAACCTTCACCAGACTCGCTAGGCATTCCCTTGACAGGCACTTCTGCCAAGGCATTTGCTCCCATATTCCAACCGGCAAGCTCTAGGTCTAGGTCAATAAATTCCTTCCTGGTTTGCGCTTCAGTGTAAGGGTCAACCCTGTAGGTCCTATCAGGATCTGCCTTAGCCTTTTCCTTATTTTTCTGAATTTCATTTTGAATGACGTCTGAGGTTTCCTCCCTCTCCTCATCAAGAGACTTAGGATTTTCTTCCTTATATTCGAGCTTCTCGGCTTCCTTCCTGGTCATAAAATCCCTAAGGTCATCGGAAGTAGGGACCAAGTTTTCATCGAAAAACCTCTTTTGGTAACCACTCTCCCCATAGGCACACTCTATAAAGTCTACAAAGTCAAAAAGCGCCCTCAAAATAGTAATGGCCTTGGCCTTGGAAATCAAACCACCACCGTGGACGGCCTTGTTGCCCAGCTTTCTAATCAGGTGGAGGAAATCCAAAAGCTCTGGATTATCGAGATTGTCCACAAAATCTGGATTTGCCATCATATCCATAAGGCTATCACCGTAGAGAGGCAGCCTAATAGACTTATCCACCTTGTAAATCCACTTGATAATAAGTTCCATAGCCCTACGGCTAGCGGCAACGGCTGATAGGGTGGAAATCATCATAGACCTTTCCGCCTCCACACAGGCTGGGGCAAAGTCTTCGTAATATTCGTTTTTCAATAAAAAATCAAAATTGCCTGCCATAAGTCCTCCTTATTTAGACATAGATCCATCAAAGGCATCCTGCATTAGGGAATTAGATAAGTCATCAAGCTCGTCTATAAGGGAGATTAAAGTTTTCTTTTGATCATCAATATTATTAACAATTGATTCGAATTTATTTTGCAATTCTATTTTAGGAATTGAGAATTTGAAATTTTCTAGGAAATCCCTACCAATTCTTTTTTGACCAGCACTTCCAGACATCCTCATTTCACCTAATTCTCGGAAATATTTTGTCCTAGTCAAATAATTTAACCATACTGGATTAATTATATTTTTGTTTTTACTTCTCAGTACGTGAAATTCAGTAGTTCCAAAACCTATTCCGTTTACTAAGCCTTTCATGAGGGCTCCCTTTCCGTTTTCAAAGCAAGGTGTTATTTTAGCTACAACCACATCATCATCTTTGAAATAGGTAAATCCCTTGTAAGCTTCATCTATAGTTTTTGTTTTAGAAAGACTTAGTTCTCCATTTTCTGAAACATCTTCCATTGGGACAAAGGATACAACTGTATTAGGATTTAATTCCTTAACTTCAGATTTAGGAGGGTTTATTTCTACATAGTCTTTTAGCTTAACTAAATTAATATTTTCGGTATCATTATTATAATAAAAGATATCATTAGATAAAGATTTAAGTTTCTGAATGTTTTTAGATAACGATTTTTCCAAATCCACAATCCTCGCAATTATATCCTCTGGTTTGTCGTAGGATATTTTTTCGTATTCTATTTCCTTATACTTGTTGATGGAGAGGTCGTAGTCGTTTTGGGCGATTTCTTCCTTGTCTACAATAAAGGATTTGCCTGTCCTTGGCTTGTCTATTTGGGCATCAAGATTAGCAAAACATTCTATGATGTCTGGTATGTCATTTTCTTCGATTGGGTTTCTGTTGTCATTTAGGCTGTAGCCGTCGTTTTCCATATCGTAGAACCAGACCTTGTCTGTTCCACCGATTCCGGTTTTATTAAAGATTAATATTCCTGTGGATACTCCTGTGTAGGGTTTGAAGACTCCGGATGGCATGGAGATGACTCCGATGAGCTCGTGGTTTTCGATTAAATTTTCCCTGAGTGTCTTGTGGGCCTTGCTCGCTCCAAAGAGGACTCCGTCAGGGACTATGACTGCTGCCCTGCCTCCTGGTTTGAGCATTTTGATAAAGAGGTCTATAAAGAGGAGCTCGGTCTTTTTTGTCTTTAGGCTTGCGATGATGTCTGCTGATACTGATTCGTAGTCAAGGGACCCTTTGAAGGGTGGGTTGGCTAGGATGAGGGTATATTTGTCCCTGTCAGTATTGTCATCAGATAGGGAGTCTCTGTAGGCTATGTCTGGATTGTCTACAGAGTGGACCATCATGTTCATGGCAGATATCCTGAGCATGGTTGTGTCCATGTCGTAGCCGTGGAACATTTCATTGTGGAAATGATTTGATTTCTTGGGATCGAAAAACAAGTCAGGATCATTTTCTCTCAAATATTCGCTGGCAGCTACCAAAAATCCAGATGTGCCGCAGGCGGGATCTGCGATGATGTCGCCTGCTTCTGGCTTTGTGAGGGCGACCATCATTTTTATGATGTGCCTTGGGGTGCGGAATTGGCCGTTGGTACCAGATGTGGCTAGTTTTGATAGGAGGTATTCGTAGATGTCTCCCTTGATGTCGTTGTCTTCTGTTGGCAGGTCATCTATGGCTGTGACTACCTTTTGGAGGGTCTGGGCCTTGTTGATGTTGAAGGTGGCGTCTTTCATGTATTTGGAAAAGGCGGCGTCTTCGTCATCTGCCTTGAGGTTTTTGATGAAGGGAAATATTTCCTTTTGCATGAGGTCAAACATATAGGTGGCATCTCCTATATTTTTGAAGACGTGCCAACGGTATTGAGGCTTATCTTCTGGGAAGATTGATTTATGGTCTAAGCCTAGGAGGTTGGAGTCTTCTTCCTTACTTAGTTCTGCTTCATCAAGGCCTTTCATGAATAATAGGTAGGTAATTTGTTCTATATTTACAAGGGGCTGGGTAGAGCCTTCTGTCCAGAGGGTTGTCCAAATTGAATCTACCCTATTTCTTAATTCTCCAGTGAGCATGGTTTCTCCTTTTTGTCTGATACTTTTCTTTGTTAATTAATTATTATACTGGTTTTGGTTAAGGTTTTCATTCAATTTCCCAAGTGATTTGTGACAAAAAAACGGGACTGTTGCAAAACTATGAATAACTATCGTCGCATCACTAGAGGGTTCTTGTGGGAAATTTTTGGCATAGCCTACCGGCTCGTGGAGGCAAAATTTTCCACAAGGTTCCTCTGGTGATTTGGGACGATTTATTCATTCTGCAACAGCCCCGTAAAATTTTCAGGAGAAAATTATTTAAAATATATCAAACTTCTCAACATGGAGGTCGTTTTCTAGGAATTCTATAAATTCGTTTAGTTCTTCTGCGTCTTTTGGATAGATTAGGAAGTTTAGTATGTATTTTTGGTCTTTGAATCTTAGGTTATAGGCTTTTTTGATTAGGTGGTTTTCTTCGATATAGGTATCGATTCTACCTATTATGTTTGAGCTTCTTGATTCTATGATTGTTGTGTATTGGTCGTGTCTTTTGAATATTTCTCCGCTGAACATAAAGGTTTGAAATATTACTATAAAGGCTGCTGCTACTATTCCTACAAAATACATACCTGCTCCAAATGCCATACCTACTATTGATGTTGTCCACATTCCTGCTGCTGTTGTTAATCCTGTTACGCCGTAATTTTTTACAAAGATGACTCCTGCTCCGAGAAAACCTACACCCGATACTATTTGGGCCGCCACCCTTGCTGCGTCGTAGTTTTTTACATCGTAAAAACCGTATTTTGATATTATCATCGCTATACAAGCACCAAGGCAGACAATGGTGTGGGTTCTTACTCCGGCTGATTTGTTTTTGGTTTCTCTTTCTGATCCTATTATGAATCCAGCCAATACTGATAGGGCTATCCTTAATAAGAGATTTAGGTTGAAGCTATCTAATAAATTCATAATTCCTCCTAAAATAAAAAAGAGCACGGAAATAATGCCGATATTTTCTGTACTCGTGTCTCATAAAATATTTGTTTAGACAATTATATTATATTTCATTTAATATGTCAAATATCGTGATAATGTTTTCAAAAAAATGTTGACAAATGGTTTTTACTATGTTAACATATAACCATACATACTTGGTAGGTTATTTTACTAAGGTTTTATAGGTGTAGAGAGTGGGTGTACAAATTAACTAGTATTTTTTGCGCACCTTTTTTTATATCACAATAAAACGATTTCAAATAATCTATCAAATAAATTTTAATAGGGAGGGTATATGTTTAAAAAACGTACCATAGGTTTCATTATGGCTATGGCTCTAGTGTTTAGCGCTTGTGGAGGAGCTAAGAAGGCTGATAATGATGCTGAAAAAAAGAACGAAAAAGAAGTAGTTGAAACAGCTAAAGATACCGAAGAATCTAAAGAAGGTAAAGAAGGCAAGAGGGTTATTAAAGTTTCTACAAAGTTTGTTGATGATGAACAAACTGCAAAATCTCTTGTTAAAGTTTGCAAGAATATCAATGAAAGAAGCAAGGGTAGCCTTGAACTCCAATTATTTACCGGTGGTATCCTACCAATTGGTAAGGATGGTATGGAACAAGTTGTTTCTGGTTCTGACTGGATTTTAGTTGATGGTGTTAACTTCTTAGGTGACTATGTTCCAGATTATAACGCTATTACAGGACCATTCCTTTATAAGACTTTTGACGAATACTTCCACATTGTTAAGTCTGATATCGGTCAAGAATTGAATAAAAAAGCAGAAGAACTTGGTATAAAAGTTTTGAGCATGGATTGGGTATTTGGTTTCAGAAACATGGAATGCAAGAAAGCTATCAAGACTCCTGAAGATATGAAGGGTTTAAATATCCGTGTCCCTACCAGCCAACTTTATACTTACACTCTAGAGGCTATGGGCGCTAACCCAGTTTCTATGCCATATCCTGATACTTATGCTGCTCTTCAACAAGGTGTTATCGATGGTGTTGAAGGTTCTATCCTAAGTTATTATGGTACAGGCCAATATGAAAATGTTAAGGAATATTCTTTGACCAAACACTTACTTGGTGTTTCTGCAGTTTCTATTAGTACAAAAGTTTGGAATGATCTTACAGATGAACAAAGAACCATTATCCAAGAAGAATTTGATAAGGGTGCTAAAGAAAACCTTGAAGAAACAAATAAACTTGAAAAAGAATATACTGAAAAGCTTAAAGAAAAAGGAGTTACTTTCCACGAAGCTGACATTCCTAAATTCCAAGAAGCTACTAAATCAGTTTATACTAAGTTTGATAAGTGGACACCAGGAATTTACGAAAGAATCCTTGAAGAATTAAAAAATGTAAAATAAAAAGTTAATAAATCATGAGGCTTGGTGGCAATATTGTCTCAATACCATTAAGGCTAAATACAAGCATTTATTGGGAACAATTAGCCAGGCCTCATATTTTTTTTACTATAGGAGTTATTATGAAGAAATTTTTGGATAAGTTTGAGTTATACCTAGGATCTGTTTTTCTTAGTGTAACTTTCATTTTTGTAGTAATTAATGTTTTTACTAGGTATTTTCTCAAATTTACATATTATTGGGCAGAAGAAATAGCAGTTTCCTGCTTCGTCTGGGTTATATTTTTAGGTTTCGCCTATGCTTATAGGTCAGATGAACTTATTGGTATTTCAGCGATTGTTAATTTATTTCATGGTAAGGTTAGGTCTGTTATAAAAATTATTACTGATGCTTTAGTTTTTGTAATTTCGGCTGTTATGTTGTATTTTTCTTATAATTACACAGCTAATATGACTAAGATTACTTCTGCTTTGGAAGCACCTTACCAGTTGATTTATTCTAGTATAGTTATATCTTTCTTTTTAGTTTGTATATATTCTATTATTAGAATTTATGGATCTATAAAAAAATTGAGCAGTCATGAAGTGGAGGAGGAATTATGATAAGATTCTTACCAATTATTATATTATTTGTATTATTTTTCCTTGAAGTACCAATTGCTTTTTCTCTTATGGGAGCTAGTCTTTTTTACTTTATTTTTATAAATAATACCATGCCTATGGAAATGGTTATCCAACAATTTGTAACTTCCATAGAGTCTTTTCCCTATTTAGCAGTTCCATTTTTTATAATGGTTGGAGCTGTTATGAATTATTCGGGTATTAGTGAGGCCTTGATGGATTTGGCTAATATTTTGGTTGGTCATACCAAGGGTGGTCTTGCCCAAGTAAACGTGCTTTTATCAGCTCTTATGGGTGGTATTTCTGGTTCAGCTAATGCTGATGCTGCTATGCAATCTAAGATGCTTGTTCCTGAGATGACTAAGAAGGGTTTTTCTCTTGAATTTTCTGGCGCTGTTACAGCTGCTTCTTCTGCAGTTAGTCCAGTTATCCCTCCAGGAACTAACCTTATCCTATTTTCAATCATAGCAGGCATACCTGTTGGATCAATGTTTTTAGCAGCTTACGGACCAGGTATCCTAATGACTGTTGCTATGATGATTACAGTTCAGATTATAGCTGTTAAGAGAAAGTTTGCTCCAAATTTAGATAAGAGAGCTACTGTTATAGAAGTTTTAAAACAGATTCTTAAATCATCATGGGCCCTAGTTATACCTTTTGGTATTATCATGGGTATGAGAACAGGTGCCTTTACTCCTACAGAAGCAGGTGCTATAGCTGTTGTATTCTCACTCTTTGTAGGATTTTTAATCTACAAAAAATTAGAAGTAAAACACCTAGGCATTGTCCTTATGGATACTGTAAAATCAACAGGTTCAGTTCTTTTGATTATTGCTAGTGCTAAGGTTTTTGGTTATTATTTAACCCTTGAGTTAATCCCTCAACAAATTACCCAGGCCCTAGTTAATTTCACAGACTCACCACTAGTATTTTTACTTTTGGTTAATGTACTACTTCTAATAATTTGTATGTTTATCGAAGGTGGTGCTGCCTTAGTTATACTCGCTCCACTTTTAGTGCCAGCAGCTAATCAATTTGGTATTAATACCCTACATTTTGGTATGATCTTTATTGTAAATATCATGATTGGTGGTCTTACTCCTCCATTTGGTTCTATGATGTTTACAGTATGTTCTATACTCGATTTACAGATGGAGAAATTCATCAAAGAAGTTTGGCCATTTATTGTATGTCTTTTAATAGTACTTTTGATGGTAACTTTCTCAGAAAAAATAGCCCTCTTTGTACCATTGCTATTTGGAGGAATATAGATGATAAATCAGTCCGTGTTCTTGCTTGATATGGATGGGACAATATATTTAGGAAATAAGCTTATAGATGGGGCTAAGGATTTTTTGGAAAAAATAAAATCCTCTGGGAAAAAATATATTTTCTTAACTAATAATGCATCGAAAGATAAGGCTGAATATGTTAAAAAACTAGACAAGCTTGGGATTACAGCTAGCAAGGAGGATGTATTTTCTTCTGCAGATGCAACTATTTCATATTTCAAAAAAATCGGAAAAAAGAGATTGTTTCTTGTGGGAAATACTTCCTTAAAAAACCAGTTTCTAGATGCGGGTTTTGAAATAATTAGCGAAAGAAACCAGGATATAGATGGGGTTTTGGTAAGTTTTGATACAGAGCTTACTTATGAAAAACTTTGGATAGCTTGTGATTACCTCCAAGATGGATTTGATTATTATGCCACTCATCCTGATTATGTTTGCCCACTTGATGCTGGCAGAATTATGCCGGATGCTGGTTCCATTATCGAATTGCTTTATGCTTGCATTGGTAGAAGGCCAATTGTAATCGGTAAGCCAGAAGAGAAAATGATTGAATCTCTAACAGGAAAGTACCATGTTGATAAAAAAGATTTGATTATGGTTGGCGATAGACTTTATACAGATATAGCTATGGGCCATAAGGCTGGGATTAAGTCGATTTTGGTCTTATCAGGCGAAACAAGCCTAGCTGACTATGAAAAAAGTGATGTGGAAGCTGATTATATTTTTGATTCTGTTAAAGAAATAATTCCTGAAATAAAATAAATCTTCACCAGACTTGGGATTTTCAAGTCTGGTTTTTTCTTGTTTTTTTAAACAAAAAAAGATGCTGGGTCTCCAACATCTTTTGTCTTAAAAGAGTTCCATATTTTCTTCGCCTTCGATATGGTAACCGGTGTGGGTTTTTACTGGGTCTACTGTGATCCTTGCTATGTTGTAGGCGTGGTCACCGATTCTTTCCATGGTGGATAGGATGTCGTTGTAGACGTAGGATGCCATGGTTGTCATGTCTAGGCCTTTTTTAAGTCTGCGGTAGTGGCTCTTTCTTAATTTTACTTCCATTAGGTCGAGGGCTGCTTCGTCTTCGCCTAGCTTGTTATATTTTGCTAGGTCTTCTTCTTCGAAGACTTCTACTGCCATTGCTATGTTGTTTATGACTAGGTCACAGATGTCGTTTAGGTCAGCTAGGGCTTCTTCTCCGTAACCTGTGCCTGATTCGTATATTTCATGGTAGTAGTCTGCCAAGTTTTCTGATAGGTCGGAGATTCTTTCTACGTTGATTTGTACCTGCAAGTAGGTTTGCATATCTCTTTCTATATCTGGTGGGGATTGGCTTTGGGCGAGGGTTAGGAGGTAGGATTGGATTTTGGTGTCCATGTCGTTTACCATTGATTCTGCTTCCTTGGCTGTGTCATAATATTTTTTATCCTTGGTGTTTAGGTAGGATTTGGTTGCCTTGATGTTTTCAAGGGCTACTACCGATTCTTGGATAATTGCAGTTTTTGTTTGTGATAGGGCTGCAGCTGGGAAAGTTGTTATTAACTTCTCGTCTAGGTCTATATTTCCAAGGTCTGTTAGGATTGAATCCTTGCCTGGGATTATCTTTCTTAAGATTCTGGCGACTAGTCTTATAAATGGTAGGAAGAGGATCATTCCTACAAAGTTAAAGGTAAAGTGTCCTACTGCTATGGTCATGAGCTTGTTGGCTCCGATTGCTCCTGCAATTAATTCTACCAATTTTTGGTAAGGACCTAATATTATTAGGAAGACCAGCGATATTGATACGTTAAATAGGATGTGGAAGAGGGATGTCCTTTTGGCTGACAAGCTTCCGCCAAGACTTGCAAGGATGGCTGTGATACAAGTTCCTATATTGGCACCAAACATGAGAGCTAGGGCCACGTTTAGCTTAATGGCTCCTGTTGCGAATAGGGATTGGGTAATACCTATAAAAGCAGATGATGATTGGAGTAGGGCTGTGAGGGCTGTACCGATTAGGACGCCTAAGATTGGTTTTTGGCCAACATTTGCTACTACTTCTTCAAAACCTGGTATGTTTTTGAGCTCTTCTAGGGATGCTCCCATCATTTCAAGACCGATAAATAATAGGCCGAAACCTATAAAAATTTCACCTATGTATTTGTTTTTCCTTTTAGCAGAGAACATAAATACTAAAACACCGACTAGGGCGATAAAATAGGAAAAATATCCTAGGTTAAAACCGATAAGAATTGATGTAACGGTTGTACCGATGTTGGCTCCTAGGGTGACGCCGATGGCTTGTTCTAGGCTCATGATGCCTGCCCTTACGAAGGAAATGGCTATAACTGTGGTTGCTGATGAGGACTGGATTAGTCCTGTAATTACTATTCCTACAAGGACCCCTTTAATAGGGTTTGATGTGTATTTTTCAACTAAACCTCGCATCTTTGGTCCGGCAAAATTTGTTAGGGCATCGCCCATTAGGCTGATACCAAACAAGAATATAGCGAGACCTCCAGCTATGAGGTTCCATTGTAGGGAAGATAGTGATGATAAATTCATAATTCCTCCAATAAATCTTCATTACTTCTAATATATCACATTTATTAAATAAATAAAATGAAATTTGAAAAAATTTACAAATTTTATTTGTTTTTATAAAAATTATAAATAATTCTAAGTGGCTAAAAGTCAAGCTTTTTTATTGACAAATCGCTAATTTCCACTATAATCTTTATGTTACAGACCACTAGTGAAAGTAGTGGATAATCACTAAAAGCATAAGGAGGATTTATGGCAAAGACAATAGCGGCTATCTCAACTCCAGCAGGCACTGGTGGGATTTCGATAGTGAGAATGACGGGTGATGCTACCCTCGCTATTATAAATGAAATATTTAGACCGATTAATAAAAGGCCTATTGACCCAGATAAGGATAATAGGTACCTTCGCTACGGCCACATAATTGATAGTGACGGAGAAATTATAGATGAGGTTATGGTTGCCTTTATGAAGGCACCTGCTACCTATACTAGGGAAGACGTATGTGAGATTAATTGCCACGGGTCTTTTGTGGCTGTTAGGGAAATTTTAAACCTACTTTTAGACAAGGGCGCTGACCTTGCAGAGCCAGGTGAATTTACCAAAAGGGCCTTCCTCAACGGAAGGATAGACCTTTCCCAAGCAGAAGCAGTCCTTGATATAATCAATTCGACCAATAAATTATCTGCCAGTCAAGGTATCAGCCAACTCCAAGGATCTCTTACTAAGAAAATAAGAGAAATTAGGGATGATTTAAAAGAGGGACTTGCCCGTCTGGAATATTCTATAAACTTCACTGAAGATGGGGAAGACCTCCCTGTTTCTGATATTACAGCCTTTATCAAAACCGCCAAGGGAAAAATTGACGATTTGGCAAGCACATCAAACAAGGGCAAGCTCGTGAAGGACGGGATAAATACAAGTATAGTTGGCAAACCAAACGTGGGCAAGTCTTCACTTTTGAATGTACTTTTGGATGAGAATAGGGCCATTGTTACTGATATACCGGGCACAACTAGGGATCTTATAACAGAATATATTTCCTTAGGTGATTTTACCCTAAAAATTAATGACACTGCGGGAATCAGAGATACGGATGACCTTGTTGAAAAAATCGGGGTTGATAAGTCAATCGAACTTATAGAAGAATCTGACCTCATCCTAGCGATTTTCGATATGTCTAGGGAATTTGACGAGGAAGATAAAAAAATCCTCGATTTAATCAAGGGGAAAAATGCCATTATAATTTTAAACAAGACAGACCTTGATGGGAAATTTGACGAGGGAATTTTTGACGTCAGCCTTCCTATTATCAAAACTTCCATGGTTGACCAGGTGGGAATAAAAAAACTTGAAGATACCATCAGGGAAATTTTTGATACCAAGGAAATAAAGAGAGAATCAGTTTTAATAACTAATACCAGACACGAAAGGCTTTTGAAATCTGCAAGGGAAAAGATAAACCAATCTTTAAAAGACATGGAGGCTGGTATTCCTATAGATGCCTGCGAGGTTGATTTGTCATCTGCCTACGAAGATTTGGGCCTAATTATAGGTGAGAGTGTTTCTGGAGAAATTATGGATAAAGTATTTAAGGAGTTTTGCGTTGGAAAATAAATATCAAGCAGGAAGCTACGATGTAGTTGTTGTTGGTGCAGGCCATGCTGGTTGCGAAGCAGGTCTTGCAGCTGCAAGGTTAGGAATGAGGACCTTAGTTTTAACTACATCTATGGAGTCAATCGCAGACATGCCTTGTAATCCCAACATCGGAGGTACAGGCAAGGGTCACATAGTTAGGGAAATAGATGCTCTTGGTGGGGAAATGGCGATAAATATCGACAAAACCTTTATCCAATCAAGGATGTTAAACACATCCAAAGGCCCAGCTGTCCATTCCCTAAGAGTCCAGGCTGACAAGAGAAAATACCACGATGAGATGAAAAAAGTTCTTGAAGACAATTTAGATCTTTTTGAACAAGAAGTAGACAAAATAAATTACCAGGACGGAAAAATTGTTTCATGTGAAACAGTCCAAGGAGCAATCTTCGAAACAAAGGCAATCATAATTTGTACTGGCACCTACCTAAATGGAAAAATCTTAATCGGCGATTACGAAAAAGTTAGTGGACCTCACGGCCTTTCAGCAGCTACATACCTAACAGACAGTCTAAAAGAAATGGGTTTTTCTATCCGTAGGTTTAAGACAGGCACACCTGCCAGAGTTCACAGGGATTCTATAAATTATGAAAAAACAACAGTTCAAGAAGGTGATAAAGAAGTTATTCCATTTTCATTTTTAAATGAAGGCAAGGATTATTCTGACAGGCACCAAGAGGATTGCTTCCTAACCTACACAACAGAAGAAACCAAACAAATTATCATGGACAATTTAGATAGGTCTCCGATTTATGGGGGCAAAATCAAGGGAATTGGTCCAAGATATTGTCCATCTATCGAAGATAAGATGGTGAGATTTCCTGACAGGGATATCCATCAAGTTTTTATCGAGCCAGAAGGTTTATCTACAAAGGAAATGTACGTCCAAGGCGTGTCATCTTCCCTTCCTCAAGAAGTCCAGATGGAATTTTACAAAACCATAATCGGACTTGAAGATGTAAAAATTATTAGACCTGCCTATGCCATTGAGTATGACATGATTGATACTAGGGAATTAAAGAGGACTTTGGAATCAAAGGCCTATTCTGGTTTATATTTTGCAGGCCAAATCAACGGGTCTTCAGGTTATGAAGAAGCTGCTGGCCAAGGTCTTATAGCAGGTATAAATGCAGCCCTAAAAATCAAGGGCGAGGAAGAATTTATCCTAGATAGGTCTGATGCCTATATAGGGGTTTTGATTGATGACCTTGTTACAGAAGGCACCAACGAACCATACAGGATGATGACATCTAGGTGTGAATACAGACTAACTATGCGCCAGGATAATGCTGACGAGAGGCTTTCTAAGAAGGGCCACTATATAGGCTTGGTTTCAGATGAGCGTTACCAAAAAATGTTAGATAAGCGTGCGAAAATTACTGGCGAAATCGAAAGACTTAAGAATATCATGCTTACACCAAAGGAAGAAACCAACAAGGCCCTAGAAGTGCTAGGATCAACTCCATTAAACAATGGCCTAACCCTTTACGAATTAATAAAAAGACCAGAAATCACCTACGAAAATTCAGCAGTATTTGACCCAGAAAGAGAAGACCTACCTTCTTATATAAGGTTGAGCGTCCAAACTGAAATCAAATACGAAGGCTATATCAAAAAGCAACTTAAGGATATAGAGAAATTCAAAAAGCTAGAGAGCAAAAAATTAAGCCACGATATAGATTATTGTAAAATTCCTGGCCTTAAAAAAGAATCAGCAGAAAAGCTTAACGAAATCAAGCCAGATTCAATAGGCCAAGCCTCTAGGATTTCTGGGGTAAGTCCTGCAGATGTGAACGTGCTTTTGATTAGGCTTAAGACTGGAGAACTTTATGGATAAGTACAAAGTTTATAGGGACTATTTATTAGAGGTCAATTCTCACACAAACTTAACAACAATAACAGCCCCGCCAGAAATTGAATTAAAACACTTTAAGGATTCCCTTACAGTTTTGGATTATATAAAAGAAGGCGATAAGGTTTTGGACCTGGGTGCTGGTGCAGGTTTTCCTGGTATCCCACTTAGGATTGAAAAAGATTTTGATTTGACTTTGATAGATTCAGTTAATAAAAAAGTTAATTTCATGAATGAGGTTATAGAAAAACTTGGCTTGGCAAATGCTCGCGCCATTCACACTAGAGCTGAAGATTTTGCCAAAGATCATAGGGAAGGATTTGACGTGGTTGTTTCACGAGCAGTGGCAAACATGGCGACTCTTTCCGAGCTTTGCCTGCCATTTGTAAAAGTCGGTGGACTTTTTATCGCCCTTAAGGGCCCTAAGGCAGATGAAGAAATAGAAAATGCGGAAAATGCCCTCGAGATTTTGGGCGGGGAAGTAATTGAGAGAAAGAAATTTGACCTTGACGGCAATGAGAGATGCAATGTGGTTGTAAAAAAAGTTAGGTCTTGCAAAAAGACTTATCCAAGGGGACAAAACCTTCCAAAGAGAAACCCCCTATAATGTTTCACGTGAAACAAAGGAGGAAATATGAAATTTAAGAAAATAATAAAAACATTCTTTATTATAATGAGTTTCTTGCTTGTAAATGTTATTATAGACGTCATTACAGGGGCGAGTATTCCGAGTATAATAGCTCAAGTTAAAGATGGGGATTTTTTAAAAGCGTCTGGCTACGTTATCTACGGTGTACTTTGTGGGCAAGTGGTGAAACTTGCGATTTTATATTTTTACATTAAAAAACGTGATAAGACCTTTAGGAGCAAATATAATAGAAGATATATCTCGGATGCGAAAATCAAAGATCCGCTTACTCTTGTGGGCATTGGTATAGGAACAATTGGCTTTGGACAACTGCTTACCAACTTAATTATCAAGGCATTTGCTGGTACAGAAATATTAAAAAGCTCCATGGACATCTTACAAAATGTCTTTAACGCAAAGGGAATTGTTGACGGAATTGTCATACTTATAGTAACAGTAATCGGTGCACCACTTGTAGAAGAGCTCTTGTTTAGAGGAGTCTTGTTTGAAGAAATAAGAAAAGAATGTTCTGTAAAGACCACAATATTTTTGACAGCCCTAATGTTTGGTTATTATCATTTCAATATTATTCAAACACCAAACACATTTTTCATGGGCCTTGTCCTAGCCTATGTCTATTTTAAAACAAAATCGATTAAGGCTTCGATAATAGTACACGCTACAAACAACATCCTTGCCATGATTCCATTTTTGGATAAGGGTTTGAGTCCTATCGGAATTTGTATCTACACAGTATTTCTAATAATAGGAATATATTCACTAATAACACTTAGGCGAAAAGCCTAGGTGTTTTTTTGTTTCACAAATTAGAATTTATCCTAATTGGGAGTAAAATATAGGTATAAAAGTTTCACGTGAAACATTAAGGTAGGTAAAAATGAAAGCAATAATTTATTCGGTAGGTACAGAAATCCTACTAGGATCAATTTTGGATACAAATTCAAAGTTTATAGCATCAAGACTCCAGGACTTGGGTATAAATTTATACAAGATGGTGACTGTAGGAGATAATCCTGAAAGGCTTTACAAAGCGCTCAAGGAAGCAAATGGCGAATATGATTATGTATTTGTTAGTGGGGGCTTGGGCCCAACTGAGGATGACCTAACCAAGGAAACTCTTGTAAAAGTTTTGGGTCTAGAAGATGAAATGGTATTGGATAAAGAATCCTACGAGGAATTGAAACAATATTTTAGTGACGAAAAAAAGGCCATGATGGTAAATGAAAAGCAGGCGATTTTTCCAAAGTCTGCAAGCATTTTGAAAAATGACCAAGGTACAGCTCCTGGTTGTATAATGGGAGATAAAACCAAATATGTTTTGATGCCAGGACCTCCAAATGAAATGGAAAATATGTTTGATAAGGAAGTCGTTCCTAGAATCCACACTGACCTTTTGATAAAGTCTGTAAACTGTAAGATTGCCCTATTATGTGAATGGCGAGTGGCAAAGACTATCGACCTTTCAGGCTCGAATCCAACCATAAGCCCCTATGCGAAAAGTACAGGAGTGGAATTGAGGGTAACTGCCAGCGCCGCTAATAAAGAAGATTTGGAAGCTTCCTTGAAAAGAGGCCTTGACCAAGTGAGAACAGCTTTTGGCCCACTTTTATTAACAACAGAAGACAAGGCCCGTGAAGAAGTTTTAATTGATGAATTAAGGGCGAAGGGAGAGAAAATTTCTTGTGCTGAATCTATAACTGGAGGCCTAGTTGCTTCTTCTATTGTAGATATAGCCGGAGCAAGCGATGTATTAAAAGAATCCTATATCACCTATGCCAATGACATAAAGCACAAGCTATTAAATGTTTCATATGAAACAATAGAAAAGTATGACGTTGTTAGTCCAGAAGTGGCAGGGGAAATGCTTGATGGACTCCACCAAGCTACTGGTTCCGACTTGTGTCTGGCAACAACAGGATATGCCCATTTGGGTCTAGCTTATGCTGGTGTCCTATATAAAGGAAAGAAATATATCAGAAAAATTAAGGTCAAGGGTGACCGAAACAAGGTAAGAAGAGTTGTCAAAAATAAATTAATTGACATGAGTATTTTGATTGTGAGGGAAGAGTATGAAAACTATATCAGTATTTAATCAAAAAGGAGGAGTAGGAAAGACTACTACAGTGGTTAACCTATCTGTTGCCCTTGCCTACTTGGATAAAAAAGTCCTAGTAATCGACATGGACCCACAGGCTAATGCTACTACAGGCCTTGGCGTGGATAAAAATAAGGTAGATTCTTCAATCTATGACCTTTTTTACCTCCTAGCCGAAGAAGAGGAAATAAAAAAAGAAAAGGAAAATGAAAAGGAAAAGGCAGAAAGTTCTGAAGACAAGGAAGATTCAGAAGTAAAAGAAGAGTCAAAAAAAGTTGAGGATAAGAAAAAAGATATCGACCTTTTAAAAGATATGAAGATTATAAAGACAGAATCTGGAGTGGATTTGATTCCGTCAGAAAATTCTTTGTCCGGCCTAGAAGTGGAGCTTGTAGAACTTGACCCAATTGAGAGGACAAAAAAGTTAAAGGAAATTGTAAATAGGATCAAAAATGATTATGATTTTATCCTTATAGATTGTCCACCATCTCTAGGACTCCTTTCTATAAATGCTCTTGTGGCGAGCGATTCAATTATTATTCCAATCCAAACAGAATACTACGCCCTTGAAGGTGTGAGCGAACTTATGAATACCTTTGAACTTGTAAAGGGTAGTTTAAACAAGGACCTAAATGTAGAAGGCGTTTTACTTTCCATGTTTGATAAGAGAACCAAACTTGCCTACGAAGTTGTTGAAGAAGTGAAAAAATTCTTCAAAGATAAGGTCTTTAGGACAATGATTCCTAGGAATGTTAGACTTGCAGAAGCACCTTCCCATGGTAAATCTGCTATAGAGTACGATGCCAAAAGCCAGGGCGCTATGGCCTACATAAGCCTAGCTTCAGAAATAATAAAATAGGGGGATAAATGAATAACAGAAGATCTTTGGGTAGGGGCTTGAGCTCTTTGATACCAGATATAAAAGAAGAAGTTAAAAAAGATTTTGTTGAAGAAGACAAAGAAGTTAAAGAAGATTCTAAAGAAGAAGTGAAGGAAGATTTTAAAGACGAAAAGCCTGCTGAAAGCCCGGCAGAAAATTATGAAAAAACTCTAAAGGTAGAAACTCTACCTATAGAAAAAGTAAGTCCAAGGTCTAACCAACCTAGGAAAGAATTTGACGAAAAAGCTCTCGAAGACCTAGCCTTATCTTTAAAGGAGTATGGACTTTTAAATCCTATTATAGTTACAAGGGTGGGCAAGCACTATGAAATACTAGCCGGTGAAAGAAGGTTTAGGGCGAGTAAATTAAATGGATCTGAAACTATAGATGCCATTGTAAAAAACTTTGAAGAAGAAGACGTAGAGGTCCTATCTCTTATAGAAAACGTCCAAAGAGAAGACCTTTCAGCCATAGAAGAGGCAACAGCCTATAAAAAGCTAATTGATTCTTACGGACTCACCCAAGATGAGATTGCCCAAAAAATGGGCAAGTCGCGCTCATATATAGCCAACACAGTAAGACTATTAAAGCTAAATGAGGAAGAAAAATCTGCCCTAAGAGAAGGTTCTATTTCCCCATCCCAAGCTAGGAGCTTACTCTCCCTTGACGATGGAGAAAAAAGAGAAAAAGCCCTAGATGATTACAAAAATAAAAAAGTTGTAGTCAGAGATGTAGAAAAAATTTCTAGGGAAGACAAACAACCTCCTCGCAAAAATTTTATAGACTTAACAGGCAAGTCAGATAAAAAACCAAAAGAGGAAAAAATTCCAAACCTTGATTCCCTTCTCTTTGATGATTTTGAGGAAAAATTCATGAACAAGTTGGCGACAAAGGTGGCCATAGAAAAAAACAAAGATGCCTATAAAGTAGTAATAGATTGTTATTCGATTGAAGATATAGAAAAAATTTACGATAGGATTAGGTATGAAGATTAATGACCTAAGGGTGGGCGAGTTAATAGAGGAAACTAGGAAGGTAAATGCCAAACCTGGTGGAGGAGCCATTGTAATTTTAAGTGCAAATCTTGCCGTAAACTTAGGCCTAATGTTGGATAAAAATGACTGGGGAGAGCTCGGCAATGAAGCAAGGGAAAAGCGAAAGGTCATGGAAGAGATATCAGATTTGCTAAGTAAATGTGCCGATGAGGATATTTATTATGCAAATTTATTGATAGACCAATATAAAAACAAGGGGCCAATTGACGAAAAGTTTTTTATAGACGCTTCTAAACCTCAAATTAGGTTAAACACCCTGGCCCTAAAGGCCCTGGAGCTTTTGGGATTTTTCCTAGACTTTGGCAAAGCTTCAACCCTAGCAGACGGTGAAATCGCAAATGAAATGCTCTATAATGCCATAAAATTATCCCTACCGACCCTTAAGGCGAATTTAAATGAAACAAATTATAAGTATAATATAGATGAAGTTTTAGATGAAGCTTATAAATTATATCAAAATAATAGAAATATTATAGAAAGAAGGAAAGCTTGACAGGAATATATGTAGGAATGGGACTCTTGGCCCTTATTGTAATCTTGCAATTTGCCATGCTAAAGGGTCTTCAAGACAGGACCCGTAGGCAAAAACAAAGGTACGATCACTTGCTAAGGGGAAATGACCCAGATGTAAATATCGAAGAATTGTTAAACAATTTAAATGACCAGATAGAATCCTCCCACAAGGAGCTAAGAAATATAAACAAAACTGCAGCAGATGCCAAAGATACAACCATGGGAGCTGTGTCAAATATGGCAGTGGTTCACTTTGATGCCTTTGAAGGCCAAAGCCGAGAACTCTCCTTTGCCCTTTGTATGCTAGATAATTTCCACAACGGAATTATCCTAACAAGCCTCTACGGGGCTGATGGAGCAAATGTTTACCTAAAAGAGATAGTAAATGGTTCATGTAAGGGTGAATTATCTGAAGCAGAAACTAAGGCTCTTAATAAAGCAAAAAGATAAAAATTTGCAAATATACTAGCTTTAATTGAAATTTACAATATAATAAGAGTAGTAAAATAATAGGAGGATTTAATGGCAAGAATTGGAATTCTAGAAGAAGCTATTAACATAATAAAAGGAAAAAACCTTACCATAGTCTTACCAGAAGGTAATGACCCAAGAGTATTGGAAGCAGCTATCAGACACCAAGAAGAGGGATTAATTAAACCTCTAGTCCTAGGTGATCAAGGCGAAATCCAAAAAACAGCAAACAAATTAGGAAAAAGTATTTCTGAAATAAAGATTTTAAATCCAGAAAGCTATGAACATTTCGATGAAATGGTTGATGCCTTTGCAGAAATCAGAAAAGGCAAGATAGACAGAGAAGAAGCACAATTTATCCTAAAGAGAGACCTAAACTACTTTGGCGTCATGTTAGTAAAACTTGGTTATGCTGACGGACTTGTATCTGGTGCTATTCATACAACAGCAGACACAATCAGACCTGCTCTTCAAATTATAAGAACCATCCCAGGTAGAAAAAGAGTATCAGGTGTAATGGTAATGTTAGGACCAGACGGACAACAACTAGTATTTGCAGATACAGCTGTAAATATCACCCTAGAAGCAGACGAACTTGCAGAAGTAGCAGTAGAAACAAGCCACACAGCTAAGACTTTTGGTCTTGACCCATATGTAGCTATGCTATCATTCTCAACCTTCGGTTCAGCCCACCACGACCTTGCAACAAAGGTGGCTAGGGCAACATCTATCGCTAAAGAAATTAACCCAGATATAAAAATTGTTGGTGAAATCCAATTTGATGCAGCTATTGATCCAGCAACAGCTAAGAACAAAGCTCCACAATCTGATGTAGCTGGTAAGTGCAATGTATTTATCTTCCCAGACCTACAAGCAGGTAACATTGGCTATAAGATAGCTCAAAGACTTGGTGGTTATAAGGCCCTAGGACCAATACTCCAAGGACTAAATGCACCAGTTAACGACCTTTCAAGAGGTTGTTCAGCTCAAGACGTGTATGAAATAGCTATCATCACAGCCATGCAAGCAGCAGAAAGAGCTAGAGAAGCAGCAGAAGCTGCAGCTAATAAATAATAAAATAATTTTAGGGCAATCAGTTTTGGTTGCTCTTTTTTTTATAATTTAAGAAAGAAGGTGAGCTTTATTTTTCTAGATGAAATAAAAAACACATCCAAGTCAGTAATTCCCATAGCAATTTTAGTAGTAATTTTTAATTTTTTTGTGGGAGTAGAAAGTAAACTCCTAGTTAATTTCTTTTTGGGATGCGCTGGGGTCATCATAGGCCTCGGTATCTTTCTTACAGGTGTAGAAATTTCTGTATCAGAAATCGGCTCTATGATGGGAGAGTTTCTTGCAAGGTTTGATAGGCTTATAAAGGTAATATTATTTGGGGTTTTTATTGGTTTTACTATATCAATAGCAGAACCAGACCTCCTTATCCTTGCAGGTGAGGTAACAAGCGCCGTAGGTATTCCTGCTCAGGTCATTGTAATGATTATTTCCCTTGGGGTTGGAATTATGATTTCTTCAGGACTTTTTAGGATTTTTAAGGATATCAGCCTTTCTACTATGATGTGCCTAATTTATGGGATGGTTTTTATCCTAATGATTTTTACAGAAGAGATGGGACACGCTATTGCCTTTGATGCATCAGGTGCAACTACAGGAGCTATGACAACTCCATTTATAATTGCCCTTGGACTTGGTGTTGCAAATTTAAAGGGAGAAAAAAGCGAAGATGATTCCTTTGGCCTAGTTGGCCTTGCATCAACAGGCCCAATACTCGCCGGTCTTTTGATGAATCTTTTATCAGGTGGTGGTGGCGAAATTTTAGCAGATCATGCTGCCCACTCCCCACTTATGTCAGGTTTTATAAATTCAACCTTCGCCATAGTGCCAATTGCCCTTGTATTTTATATTATGAATCATTTGTATTTTAAGATAGAAAAAGACGAGCTAAAGTCAATTAGCTTGGGACTTCTTTATACCTATATCGGTTTGATAATTTTTTTAACCAGCGTTGAGGGTGGCTTTACGGACCTTGCTAGAGTCTTGGGCGAAGGCCTAGCTGATAGCAAATTCCTACCTTTGATTGGTTTTGTTTTGGGACTTTTGGTAGTTTTGGCAGAACCAGCTGTGGCAGTTTTGTCCGAACAGGTAGAAGACGTGACAGGTGGTTCTATTCCAAGGAAAAATATCTTAACTGCCCTATCCATAGGGGTTGCTTTTGCAGTTATGCTTGCGATTTTTAGGATAAGAATAGAAGGCTTTGCCCTCTGGATGTTAATTGTGCCAGGATTTTTGATTTCTCTCATCCTATCAAGGAGGGTTGATCAAATCTTTGTTGGTATAGCCTTTGATTCGGGAGGAGTGGCATCAGGACCTATGACTGCCACCTTTATCCTAGCCTTTTGCCAAGGAGTTGCGGGCAATATTGCCGACGGCTTTGGGGTAATTTCCTTTGTAGCCATGATGCCAGTTTTAACCATTATGATAATGGGCAATTTGTATAAGGGAGCGAAATAATGCAGTTATTAAGGATAATCTTGCCAAGGGGCAAGGGATCTAAGTTTATGAAAATTTTAAAAGACCACGGGGCCACAGCTATTGGTTGTTTTTATGGTGAAGGCTCTGCGCCAAGCGAAATTTTAAACGCCCTTGCCATAGATAAGACAAAAAAAGAAATAGTTACAGCCCTTATAGAAGAAGAGTATGTAAAGAAAATAATAGAAAAAATATCTGAAAAGCTACAAGCAGTAAATTCTGCAGTGGCATTTTCAACATCATTAGAGGGAGAAAATAAAATGGAATATGTTTGTTTGTATGTAATTGTCGACAGACACCAGGGCCAAAAAGCCATCCATATTGCCCAGGATAACGGTGCTAAGGGGGCTACAGTAATCCACGGCAGAGGGTCAGGTGAAATAGT
This sequence comes from uncultured Anaerococcus sp., assembly GCF_963510575.1. Lineage (GTDB taxonomy): Bacteria > Bacillota > Clostridia > Tissierellales > Peptoniphilaceae > Anaerococcus. Next base: position 21,742 of record NZ_CAUPFR010000003.1, read on the forward strand.
AAAAAGCAAGTTGTTTTTGTCGATGAATATAGAACCAGAAAAAGATTTGGTAATTATGCTTGTTAAAAAAGACATGGCAGAAAAAATTCAGAAGGAAATTTATGACCAAATGGATTTGGAAAGCCAAGGAAAGGGTATAATATATTCACTACCAGTTAATCATGTAGCTGGTTTAGTAGAGCAAAGTAATTAAGGAGCATATATGCAAAAATTAGATACATTTGAATTTAGAGACAAGGTAGAAAACGGTACAGGCCTTTGCCTGGTAGATTTTTCTGCAACTTGGTGTGGACCATGCAAGATGCAAGCGCCAATCCTAGAACAATTAGCAGGAGAAGTTGACTATGACATTTACACAGTAGATGTAGATGAGTCAAACGAAATTGCTGGACAATACAATATAAATGCAGTTCCATCCCTACTCATATTTAAAGATGGAGTTTTAAAAGGAAACCTAATAGGATTCCACCCTAAGGAAGCTCTTGTAGAGGAAATGGCTAAATATTTATAATGACCTATGATATAGCAATAATCGGCGCAGGTCCTGCAGGACTTAGCGCCGCTTTAAATTCGAAAATAAGGAATAAGTCGGTAATACTTTTTGGGAAAGATTCTGAAAAACTTGTCAAAACCAAGAAAATCGCCAATTATTTGGGTTTTAAAGACATCACAGGCTCTGACCTAAATAAAAATTTTAAAAATTCCATAGAGGGTTTTGAAATAAAAAGGGATACCAGGAAGGTCAAAACTGTTTATGCCATGGGAGATTTTTTCGCCATAGAAATCGAAAATGAAATCGAGATGGTAGAAGCAAGGTCGGTGATATTGGCAAGTGGAATTGAGCTTAAAAAAGATTTGCAAAATGAGGAAAAGTTTTTTGCCAAGGGTGTAAATTACTGTGCGACTTGCGATGCTGCCCTTTATAGGGGAAAGAAGGTCGTAGTTATCGGCTACAATGACGAATCAGTTGCTGAAGCAAATTTTACATCAGAGATTGTGGGAAGTCTTGTTTTTGTAAATATGACAGGCAAGGCAGTCTCCCTAAATGAAGGTATAGACCTAATCGAAGGAGAAATTCCTATGGGCTTTGAGGGAGACGAAAGGGCTGAAAAACTCGTTTTCAAATCGGGTAGAGAAATAAAAGCAGATGGGTTTTTTATAGAAAAAGATTCTTCTAAGGCGGAAAGGCTAGTGCCTGGCATAAAAATGGAAGAAAACCACATTTTGGTGGGAAGAGACCTATCGACATCCATCAAGGGACTTTTTGCAGCAGGAGATATCACTGGTAAACCCTACCAGATAATGAAGGCTGTTGGCGAAGGCCAAGTCGCAGCCTTAGGTGTGGCTAGTTACCTATCTAAAAAAAATTGACAAAAATATAATAGGTGTAAAACATAGCTATTTATATTGACATAATATTTAAGATATGTAAAATAAATATATCAGGAGGTGGCTATGCCAGATAAACATATAAACTTTTTTGAATTTAACAATACCATATTCTCTATGATTAGAGAAATATCACATAAAATTGACTTACTACTTCAAGATACGGCAAACAACTTAGACCTAACTCCCCTCCAGCTAAAAATAATAATTGCCCTATATTCATCTGACGATGATGTATCTATAGGTAATCTTGGAAAGGCTATAGGAGTTACAGGTGGAAATATCTCTAATATATGCAAGAAGCTTGAGAAAAAAGGCTATGTTGACAGGATTAGAAGCGAAGAAGACGAGAGAGTGGTTAATGTTAGGTTAACCGAGGCAGGAATCACAGCAAGCAAGGATTTGGGAGAATACTTCTATAAAATAAGGGAAGAATTCCCAGATGATGCTGTAGAAGTAAATTTAGAAACCATAGTAGAAGAGTTAAAAGAACTTGACATCCTACTTGATAAATATATATCAAGGAGACTTATATGAATCAAAAACCAAGAAAAAATAGACCCTTACTTTATTATTGGATAGGTGCTATAATCATATATTTCATATTTTCCTATGTTTTTAGCCCTATTTCCCAACAAGACGGGGCAAAGGAAATATCCTACAGCCAATTTGTAGAGATGATAGACGATGACCAGGTTACTGAAGTTTCCAGGGACAACTTAAAATACACTTTCAAGGCCAAGGTAGATGGTGTAGAAAAAACCTATCAAACAGGACTTTGTGAAGATACAGACCTTACAGAAAGCCTCTTAGAGGCTCAAAAACGCAACGATAAATTGAAATTTGGCAAGGAAATAGAGACCAAAATGAATCCATACTTGTCACTTTTCCTTACAAGTGTGTTGCCATTTATCTTCCTAATCGGAATCTTCTATTTCGCATCCAGATCCCTTTCTAAGACCATGGGTGGCAGAGGTGGAGCCGACTTCATGAATTTTGGCAAATCAAATGCCAAGATTTATATGGAAAATGAAACAGGCAAGTCCTTTAGAGACGTGGCCGGACAGGAAGAAGCCAAGGAAAGCCTAAGTGAAATTGTAGACTTCCTCCACAACCCAGGCAAGTATAAGGAAATCGGAGCTAGGGTTCCAAAGGGAATTTTACTTGTAGGCCCTCCAGGAACCGGTAAAACCCTTCTCGCCCAAGCAGTCGCAGGCGAGGCAAAAGTGCCATTTTTCTCAATTTCAGGATCTGAATTTGTGGAGATGTTCGTCGGTATGGGTGCATCTAAGGTAAGAGATTTATTTAAACAAGCCAAGGAAAAGGCCCCATGTATAGTTTTCATAGATGAAATTGATGCTATTGGTAAGAAGCGTGATGTTTCTGGATATTCTGGAAATGACGAACGTGAACAAACCCTAAACCAATTACTAAATGAAATGGACGGTTTTGATGCAACTGAAGGTGTAGTTTTATTAGCTGCAACCAATAGACCAGAAATCCTAGACCCAGCCTTAACCAGACCAGGCAGGTTTGATAGGCAAGTCCAGGTAGAACTACCTGACCTAAAGGGCCGTGAGGATATCCTAAAAGTCCACGCCAAAAAAATTAAAAAAGAAGAAAATATAGACTATGAAGAAATAGCCAAGAGAACTGCAGGCACATCTGGTGCAGACCTTGCAAATATAGTTAACGAAGGTGCTTTAAGGGCGGTAAGGGAAGGCAGAAAGAAGCTTACCCAAGAAGACCTTGAAGAATCAATCGAAACAGTAATAGCAGGTATGCAAAAGAAAAATGCAGTAATCTCAGATGACCAAAAGAAAATAATAGCCTACCACGAAGTTGGCCACGCCCTAGTTGCAGCCATCCAAACCCACAAGACACCAGTAACAAAGATTACAATAGTTCCAAGAACTGGTGGTGCCCTAGGCTATACAATGACAGTCGACAAGGACGAAAAATATATCATGACCAAGCAAGAGTTAATCGACGAAATCGTGACCTTTGCAGGTGGTAGGGCGGCAGAAGAGCTAATCTTTAATACAAAGACCACTGGCGCTTCAAATGATATAGAAAAAGCCACAGCTATGGCAAGGAATATGGTAACAATCTACGGTATGGATGATGAATTTGACTTCATGCAGTTAGAGCAAATCCAAGGAAGATACCTAGGTGGCCAAAGGGCAATGATAGTATCAGACGGTACAGGCAACAAGATTGACCAAAAGGTAGCAAAAATCATAGCCGATGCTCACTTCAGAGCTATAGAAATCCTAAAAGATAATGTCGACAAACTCCACGAAATCGCAGCTTACCTCCTAAAAGAAGAAACCATAACAGGTGAAGAATTTATGGCCATTCTTGAAGGAAAGAAGGAAAAAGAAGTAAGCGAAGCAAAAATCGATGAAAACACAGATGTGGATGTAAAAAATCTAGAAAATTCTGAAGAAGAAATTCAACCACAAGAAGAATCTGAAAAACCAGTTGAAAAAGAAGCTGAAACTGAAAAATCAGTTGAAAACAAAACTGAAAATGATTCTGAAAAAGAAGATGAAAATAAGAGATTTATAGACTTGTCAAAAGACGATGAGTAAAAATCAAGCCAGCCTTAGGGTTGGCTTTTTTGCTGGCAATTTTAAGCAAAATATGAAATAATATTGACATTCCGACAAAATTGTACTAAACTATTGTCAACCAAAGAAAGGTGGAATTATGAAGACTGTAATTATTATTATGGCTCTTGTGGTAGCATACTTGACTCCGATGTTTATTATAAAAGCCATTAAATGTGATGGAGATAGATCTCAGCATTATACAATTTTGTCGGGTATATGTCTATCTTTATTACTTCTATATGTAACAGCTTTACTAAATAGTTAATTAAATTTATTATAAAAAAATGATAGAAAAATATCTTCAGAATATTTTTTAAGCGATTAAGATTAAAACTTAGTCGTTTTTTTCTTTTCCAAAAATAGTAAGGAAGATTAAAATGTTAAAAATAAAAATCTTACAATAACTTTAGAAAGAAATTTCAGAATTTATTGAAGAAAAAGAATGGTGGGGAGAAATTAAAAACTTAGAAGATGAAATCAGTAAATTAAATACATAGCCAGAAAATATAAGGGAAGGATACAAGGGATTTTATAAATTAAAAACCAGATTGAAGGAAGGGATTAATTAAAAATATCCACAAAAAACCAGGACATTTTCAGTCCTGGTCCGTCTTTACTTTTCAATTTTTACTACTAGGGCCCTCATCAAATTGTAGGCTTCTTTTAGGGATATTCCTTCATTTTCTGCCAAGTCTTTGGCGGATTCGTATTCTGGGTAGGTGTAGGTTTTATCCTTGTAGCTAACTTGTTTTGCAAGGTAGTCCCTATCCCCATAATGAATTTTAATTATTTTCCTATCGAGGATTGTCCTTTCTAGGTCAAATTTCCTCACTCCTATGGATGTGGTTTCCCTAAAAATTATATCTTCGATTGCCTCTTCGTCTTCTGCTTTATAGATTACTGACAATTTATAGGCTGGGCGGTTTTTTTTCATGAAAATCGGGCTGTAATAGCAATCGAGGGCGACAGTCATGATTTTTTCTAAGGCGAAACCTAAGATTTCTCCGCTGGCATCGTCGATATTTGTTTCAAGCAATTTTATTGTTTTTTTTTACAAGTTTCGATTTGGATTACTCTTAGGATATTTGTGGACTTTTCAAAGTCCTTGTTGCCGGCTCCAAGGCCGATTTTTTTGATTTTAAAACTTTCTGGTGCTTTTTTATAGAAGTATTTAACGATAGCAGCACCTGTTGGAGTGATGTGCTCGCCTTCTTCTCCGATGAAGTTTAGGTTAATATCAGAATCTGCAAGGATATTGGCTACAGCTGGCACAGGTATTGGCATTGGGCCGTGGGCGCACATTTGGTAGCCGAATCCTTCGTAGAGGTCTGAAAAATAAATATTTTCTACACCAAGGTCGTCTAAGCATATGCAAGTGCCGACAATATCTATAATAGAATCAATTGCTCCAACTTCGTGGAAGTGGACTTCAGACTTTGGTATTCCGTGGGCCTTGGCTTCTGCATCGGCGATTATATCGAAAATTCCAAGGGCGTTTTTCTTGATATTTTCATTTAGGTCTGAAGAATTGATTATTTTTTTAATATCGTTTAGGTTTCTGTGAACATGGCTGTGAATGTGGCCATGAGAATGTTCGTGAGAATGACTATGACCATCTTCGTGGCAATGGCAATGGTCGTGTCCATGGTCGTGGTGGTCGTGATCGTGGCAATGTTCGTGGTTGTGGGTGTGCCCGTCTTCGAGGGTGTGGACATGGCAATGAACATGCTCATGGTGGTGGTTATGATGATGGTGGTGGTTATGACCTGCTAGGATAACGTCAAAGTTATAAGCGTCGATTCCATTTTTCTTTACTCTTTCAAAAACCAAGTCATAGTCACTTAGGCCAAGAGATTTGATTCCTGCTTCTAAATTTTCCTTGCTAGCGCCGAGGTCTAAAAGAGCTCCGATGGTCATATCACCAGCTATTCCTGAATACATTTCAAAATATAGGTCCATTATTTATTTCCTTTCGCTATTAGCCTATTTATCTGGCAGGCTTGGTAGGCGGCACCGTAGCCGTTGTCGATATTAACTACGCTTACCCCTTCAGCACAGGAGTTTATCATTGATAAGAGGGCTGTGATTCCTCCAAGATTTGCTCCGTAGCCAACGGAAGTTGGCACAGCAATGATTGGCTTATCAACAAGACCTGCGAGGACTGTTGCAAGGGCTGCTTCCATGCCTGCTATGGCTATAATTACATTTGCTTTTTTTATTTCTTCTGTCTTATCTAAGAGCCTGTGAACTCCTGCGACTCCCACATCCCTGTAGGCTTTTACTTTTGCTCCCAAAAACCTAGCTGTGATTTCAGCTTCAAGGCTAATAGGAAGATCAGATGTGCCTGCAGAAACTACGGCGATCTCACCGATTTTATCAGATTCTTTGGAGTAGTCTAGGCTAATAATTTTGGCAAGGTCTGAATATTCTACATCAGGGATGGCTTTTTTTACGATTTGGTATTGGCTTTTGCTTGCCCTGGTGCCTATTACAGATTCGCCTCTGTCGTAAAAGGCCTTAAAGATTTGGATAAGGCTATCGTCATCCTTGGATGCGCAGTAAATTGCTTCTGGAAAACCACGTCTTTCCCTTCTTGAGAAGTCGATTTTGACGTTTTCGCCTACATCTGCATATCCCTTGCCTTCTAGGATTTTAAGGGCATCTTCTTCTGAGATGGCCCCTTCTTTTATTTGTTTGATTAAGGTTTTTTTATCCATTATAAGACCCACTTTTTCTTTTCTTCTTCGCTTAGGCCCTCATCCATAGATCCTGACCTAAAACCTTCTAAATCTAGTGTCACATAGGAAAAACCAAGTTTTTTAAATTCCCTTATGACTTGATCTTTTTTGTCGATAAATCTTATAAAGTCAGCTGGCTCTAACTCAATCCTAGCTATATTAGAGTGGTCTCTGACCCTAAATTTGATAAAGCCTAGGTCCCTTATAAAAGCTTCTGCTTTTTCAAGTCTGTCTAATTTTGCTGGGGTAATCCTTGTACCGTAAGGAAACCTAGTTAAAAGACAAGGGGCTGATGGCCTTTTTGCAACACTTACTCCAAGCTCGCTAGCAAGGGCCCTCACCATTCCTTTAGAAAAACCAGCCATATTTAGGGGACTTACGACTCCAAGATTTTTTAGGGCCATAAGACCAGGCCTATAAACCTTGTGGTCATCGGTGTTGGTCCCGTCAATGACATAACCGTAACCGAGTTCGTCTTTTAAATCTATAGCTTGTTTAAAAAGGTGGCTCTTGCAGTGGTAGCACCTGTCTTTTTCGTTGTTGGTGATGTGGTCATCTACAAAGATATCCACATCTTTTATATATAAGTTAACCTGCATTTCTTTTGCCAAAGCTTGGGCATTAACGAGGTCTTCTTCTGTAGATGATGGAGCCTTGAAAAACATAGCGACTACATCGTTTTCATCCTGCCTTAGGTCTGTTGCTATTTTTAAGAGCAAGGCAGAGTCTACTCCACCTGAAAAGGCCAAAACTATTTTTTTCTTTAGTAGGTCTTTTATGATTTGATAGAGTTTTTTGGTGTTATTTTCCATATAAACACTCCTTTTAAAATATAAAAAAATAATTAAGCTATATAAGAAATACAGCTTAATTTTTCTCTATGTAAATAGCTCCGGGCAGGAGCTATACATAACAATGTAATCGAGTGTTAACGATAATTGTAATGCATATTCATTGTACTGATTGGCTTATGAAAATGCAATAATCTTATTTAGTCTTGATTTATTTAGGGTATAATATTTTTAGTTAAAAATTCAAATGTAAGGAGAGAATATGAAAAATAACGCAAAAAGATGGATAGCAGTGGGACTTGCCGTACTTGTCTTCGTTGCTTCCATGTTAATGAAAGATACCAAAGAAGAAAATGAGGCAAAAGGTTTGGCCTACCTTAAAGATTGGGGCAAGTCTACACTTTTTGATCAAGAGGTCATCCAAGGAACAAACCCTTCAGAAAAAATCAGAAAAATTTCTCTAAAAGGTGTCATTCAAGGAGACGAAAATAGCGAATATGTTATTGATGAGCTTAAAGATGCTGCAAAAGACCCAACAACCAAGGGAGTTATTCTTACAGTAAATTCTCCAGGTGGGTCAGTTTATGTTTCAGAAAAAATTGCCAAGGAAATTAAAAACTTAAAGGCAAAGAAAATCCCAGTCTATTCTGTAATGGAAGAGATGGCTGCATCTGGTGGTTATTATATTTCTGCTCCAACAGATAGGATTTACGCTTCAAATGAAACCCTCACTGGTTCTATCGGTGTAATCATGGGTGGCCGTTCTTTCCAAGGACTTTTTGAAAAATATGGCATCAAGGAACAAAACGTAGTTTCAGGCAAGATGAAAGATACAGGTACCATGGGTAGGGACTTAAATGCTGAAGAAAAAGCCTACCTCCAATCCCTAGTAGATTCAGCTTTTGGTCGTTTTGTAAAAATCGTATCTGAAGGCAGACACATGAGTGAAAAAGACGTTAGAAAACTTGCTGACGGTAGGGTTTATGATGGAGCCCAAGCTGTGAAAAATGGCCTTGTTGACAAGATAGGTGATATCGACATGGCAATAGCAGATATGACCAAGGAAAATAAGTTAAATGACCCACAAGTTGTGGAAAGTTCCTATACAAATCTTTCACTCAGACAACTATTCCAAAAGGTTAGTGATTTGAAGAAATCTTCATCAGACCTCGCAATTCTTAAAGAATTGATGGAAGAAAATAGGCAAGCTCCTATGTATATCTACGGGGGAGTCTATGGAAGATAAAAAAGTTTTCGAAGAAAGAGATTTTACCTACGCTTATTCATCATTTGGCCTAAGATTATTGGCCTATATAATAGATATGATGGTAGTTTCAGCCTTCTATAGTATAATCAAATTTATTTTGCCCATAGATCCTGATGTGAAAATCCTTGGGCTAGGCCTTATAGAGGCTCTCCATACCCTTATTTGTATAATATATTTTACAATCCTATCCCTAATAACCAGGGGTCAAAGCCTTGGCAAAATCATTACAGGACTCAGGGTGGTATCTGTTGGTGGGAACTTATCAACTAGCCAAATCCTAATAAGGGAAATAGCCGGAAGGTACATTCAAAATAAATTTATCTTTCTCTATGCCCTTGCCCTAGTCACTCCTAAAAAACAAAGCTTTATCGATTTGTTCACTGATACAGCTGTTGTAAAAGAGGTAGCCTATAGGGATTTATATGCAAAAGAAATTTAGAAAAATTTGTTTTTGAAGAAAAATATAGTATTAAAATTAGACAGATATTTAGACAAATAGCACAAAGATAAGCTTTAAAAGCCTTTGTGCTTTTTTTATCCATATTTCACACTAGCCCCTATATAAGGTATGATAAGATATAGATTGCTATAAAATACCACTACATCTAGTAGTTAGGATGGAGAGATAAATGAAAATTATAAAAAGAGATGGGTCAAAAGTTGACTTTGAATTAGGGAAAATTAAAAGAGCCATATTCAAAGCCTTTAAGTCAGTTGATTCTACCATAACTGATGAAAAACTTGAATACATCGCCCAAAAAATTGTAAGGACAATCGAGGAAAAGTTCCCAACAGATCACACAGTGACCGTAGAAGAAGTCCAAGACCTAGTAGAACTAAACCTAATTGATGAAAATTATTATAGAGAGGTAAAGTCTTTTATCCTCTACCGTGCCAAGCACAACATGGACAGAAAGGTGATTTCAGATTTTACCCAATATGTGGCTGATAAGGACCTAATGGAAATAATTTCTAAGGTTCAAAGGGAATTTGATAGCCAAAGATATCCTATAGAGTCACTTTATTTCAAATTTGAATCCTTTACCAAGCCAGAAATGAATGACAAGGAAGTCCTAGATGCAGTAATCCGTGCAGCAAGCGAGCTAACTAGCAAGGAAGCCCCAGATTGGGAAATAATAGCTGCAAGATTTTTAGCCTACAAGATAAACCTAGAGATAAGGGAAGAAGAAGAACGCTACGAAATTTATGATTTCAAATCAAAAATAAAGTTTTTGACAGAAAACGACCTCTACGGGGCTTATATTTTAGAAAATTATTCGTCAGATGACATAGATGAATTAGAAAAATACCTAGACTCCAAGAGAGATGACATTTTTACCTACTCAGGTCTAGATTTATTAAGAAAAAGATATTTGATAAAAAGTTATGACGGCCGTCTTTTAGAAAGAGTCCAAGAGATGTTCATGGGAATCGCCATGCACCTTGCCATTCCAGAAAAAAACAGGGTCGCCTTTGCCAAAAGACTTTACGATATCTTATCAAGTCTAAAGGCAACCATGGCAACTCCAACTATGACCAATGCCAGAAAGCCTTTTAATCAGCTTTCTTCATGCTTTATAGAAACTGTGCCTGATACCTTAAAGGGAATTTACAGGTCTATTACCAACTTTGCCGAGGTTTCCAAACACGGCGGTGGTATGGGCATGTATTTTGGAAAAGTAAGGGCAAATGGTTCTGACATCCGTGGTTTTGAGGGAGTTGCTGGTGGAGTTATCCGTTGGATAAGACTAGCCAACGACACAGCTGTAGCTGTTGACCAACTAGGCGTTCGCCAGGGAGCTGTGGCCGTTTATCTTGATATTTGGCATAAGGATATGCCAGAGTTTTTGGCCCTAAGAACCAACAATGGTGACGATAGGATGAAGGCCCACGACGTCTTCCCAGGTGTATGCGTGCCTGACCTTTTCTGGAAACAGGTCAAAGACAACATGGAAGGCGACTGGTATATGTTCGACCCACACGAGGTTGTAAAAAAATATGGAAAAGCCATCGAAGATACCTACGGGGATGAATTTGAAGAATTTTACAAAAAATTAGTTGCCGATAAGGAAATATCTAGAAGGGTCATGCCAATTAAGGATATGGTAAGGCTTTTAATTAAGTCTTGGTCAGAAACTGGCACACCTTTCATTTTCAATAGGGATTTGGTAAATAAATACAATCCAAATAAGCACATGGGAATGATATATTCATCAAATCTTTGCACAGAGATTGCCCAAAATATGAGCCCATCAGAAAGTGTTTCAACAGAAATAGTAACAGAAGATGGGGACGTGGTTATAGTTAACAAAACCAAGCCGGGCGACTTTGTAGAATGTAACCTAGCAAGTCTAACTCTCGGCAAGCTTGATGTGAACAATGAAAAAGAGCTTGAAGAAACTGTAAGGACAGTTGTAAGGGCACTAGATAATGTAATTGACCTAAATTATTACCCAACCCCATATGCAGAAGTAACCAATAAAAAATATAGGGCCATAGGTCTTGGCACCAGTGGCTACCACCATATGCTAGTTAAAAATGACATTAGATGGTCAGACGAAAAGTCCCACTCAGAATTGGTTGACAGGGTATATGAAGATATAAATTACTACGCCATCAAGGAAAGCGTGGAAATTGCCAAAGACAAGGGAGCTTATAGGGTCTTCGAAGGAAGCGACTGGCAAAGTGGTGCCTACTTCACAGATAGGGCCTACACATCAGAAAGATGGGAAAAACTAGCCGCAGATGTAAAAAAATACGGCTTAAGAAATGGCTACCTAATGGCCATTGCCCCAACAGGATCAACCTCAATCATATCCGGCACATCAGCAGGGGTAGACCCAATTATGTCCAGGTATTTCCTAGAAGAAAAGAAAGGCGCCATAGTCCCAAGAGTAGCACCAGGACTTACAACCAAAACTTTCTGGCTCTATGAAAACGCCCACGACATCGACCAAAATATATCAATGCGTATGGCAGGAATAAGACAACGTCACCTAGACCAAGCCCAATCAGTAAACATCTACATCACTACAGAATACACCATGAGACAGATTTTAAATGTTTACCTAACAGCTTGGGAAAGTGGAGTAAAGAGCATTTACTATGTAAGAGGCAAATCACTTGAGGTAGAAGAGTGTGATACTTGCTCCGCGTAGGATTTATCCAAGATAAATAAATTTTTGGGAGGGCTCCCAAAAGCCCTCCTTTTTTCAATCCAAGATAAATTATTTTTTCTTTTATCCAAGATAAATTATTTTTTCTTTTATCCAAGATAAATTATTTTATTTTATATAATTTTGGTCATTTACGTGACCCCTCCGTAAAAAGGGGGACCCCTGGGGAACGTTTCGTCGCTCTCGGCCGCTAGGGCAGGATGTTCCCACATCGGGTCCCCTTTAAACCCCCGGCAAGCCCGTCGGCTCGTGGAGACTTACCCCCTCCGGGCGACCCCTCGCGGGGGATATGGAATTTGCCTGTCGGCAAACGTGTTGGTATGGAGGAGCCCTTGTTTATGTATAATATTATTCTAAATTTTTAAAATCCCAAGCCTCCTAAAAATTGCAATCTCGTCTGACTTATGCTTTGTATTTTTAATTAGTTCACAGTATTTATTGTTTTTTATATTCAAAAAAAGCTGTCAGTGCAATTTTCTTAACGGATGCTTGGGCTTTTAAAATACTTAACCTTAGGATTTTTAGTTTCTTCGTTTGAAAACAAACACTAATTTAGCAATGTTTGGCGAAGCCAAACGAGCCTGGCAAGTCCTGGAACTTTGAGACCAAGTTTCCCTTTTATCGGGTAAGGATTTCTAATCAAGGGTTGCGTTAAGAAAACTGATGGCAAGCCCGTCCGGCTCGTGGAGGACTGAGCGTTAGCGAGTTATCAGTTTTTAGCAACCCGACGATTAGAAATCTGTAGGGAGATACGTAATCTTAAACAAGGTAATTATCTCTACATAAAAAAGCTTGCGATTAGCAAGCTTCCTTACTCGCCCTCCGCATAAGGAGCCGCTCGGGGGTGCAGCCGAGAGGGGTTTAAGGGGAGGCGGGTGAGGGACCCTGCGGAAGGTCCCTCGGGCCTCCCCTTTAAACGGAGATTCAACTGTAAGTAGAATAATAATATAAAAGATAAAATTACGAAGATTCAATAGTAAATAAAACCATCACATATAAGATAGATAATCTATCTCGAATTAAGAAAAATGATAACTTATCTCGGATAAGAAGAAAAAGATACTTTATCTCGGATAAAAAACACAAATATCTGGTATAATAATATATATGAAAGAATACTTCATCTTGGATGAAAAAAAGGAGTTTATTTTGTTAATTTTATTTATAGCAAATGCTATTTCATTATTTTTAATGAGTAATTTTATAAGCCATATTTCTTTTGACAAGACTTCGGCGCTTATTATTACAGCTATTGTTTTGACCCTACTTCAAAGGGTGGTGGAGCCTGTGCTTAAATTTTTTGCCTTTCCTGTCACTATTTTGACCTTGGGTTTATTTTCACTTGTGATTTCTGCCTTTGTTTTGTATTTGGCTTTTAAATTTGTTGATGGGGCCCATATTGATTCCCATTTATTTAGTTTAGTTTTTGCATCTATAGTTCTATCAATAGTTTCATCTATTGTTTTAAATATCATTTCCTAGGAGGTAGTGATGGAAGAAAGTAAAAGAAAAGAAGTCGAAAAACGTGGTATTTTTAATGAAAATGGAGATATTGATCTTGCTAAGAGAAAGATTATCCAAGGTAATACCACAAACCTTAATGATTTTAACAACCTTAAATACACCTGGACATCTGATTGGTACAGGCAGGCTATGAACAATTTCTGGATTCCAGAAGAAGTGAATTTAAACCAGGATATAAAAGATTATAGGAATCTTGACCAGCACGAAAAAAGAGCCTATGACATGATTATTTCATTTTTGACTTATCTTGATTCTATCCAGACAGCCAATTTGCCAAACCTACAGACTTACGTAACTGCAAATGAGATTAATCTTTGTTTGTCTATCCAGACCTACCAAGAGTCAATCCATTCTCAGTCTTATTCATACATTCTTGATACAATTTGTTCGCCAGAAGAAAGAACCAGAATTTTATACCTCTGGAAGGAAGATGACCACCTTCTAAGACGTAATGAATTTATTGGTGACCAATACAACGAATTTTTAGAAAGGGATAATGAATTCCAGTTTGTAAAGGCCCTAATTGCTAACTACATCCTTGAAGGAATTTATTTCTATTCAGGATTTTCTTTCTTCTATAACCTAGGAAGAAATGGCAAGATGCCAGGAACTGTTCAAGAAATTAGATATATCAACAGGGACGAAAACACCCATCTCTGGCTATTTAGGTCCCTAATAAACGACCTTAAAAAGGAAAGACCAGACTTATTTACACCAGAAGCTACCCACATCTATAGGGAAATGCTAAAAGAAGGCGTTCGCCAAGAAATCGAATGGGGCAAGTACGCCATTGGTGATAATATAGCAGGCCTTTCTACAACCATGATTGAAGATTATATAAAATATCTGGGCAACCTTCGTGCCAAGGGCTTAGGTTTTGAACCACTCTTTGAAGGATATACAGAAATTCCTCAATCAATGAAATGGGTAGATGAATATTCAGATCCAAATGCAGTTAAGACTGACTTTTTCGAAGCCAAGGTAACTGCTTATTCTAAATCATCTATAATTGAAGACGACCTATAAAAAACAGAGCGTTGATTCGCTCTGTTTTATTAAATTCAAAACTTTTTATTATTTAAACATGTAGTTATTTGGGGTTAATAAAAATTTTTTTGTATTTCTTGTTTAATGTTTCATGTGAAACATTATTTTTTTATGGATTCCTTAATTGAATCTGCCATGGAGATGGATAGGGATTTGTTGGCGATTGGGCCTACTACTATTATGGTGATATAGGTGTTTTTTCTCTTCATGACAAACTTTTTTCCTGTTAGGGTATTTTCTTTGGTGTAGAGCCTGATTTCTCCTTCTAGGATTCCACCTAAGTTTTTTGTTTTTCCCATATTTATTAGCTGGGTTGGGTAGATGATATCCCCAGAATTTAGGTTGTAGGCGTCATAAAGGTCTCCATCTACTTTGTCTTTTTTTATTATGATTTCACCAATTACTTTGTTATCTTTTTTGGCTATGAAATATTTGAAATTTTCCTCTTCTTGGTGGATGGTGAAATTCTCAGGGATTTTAATTGAAAGTCCAGAAAATTCTACATCTTGGCTGGCAAAAACGGACAGGTCTTCCTTGTAGTCCTCAAATGATTTGCTAACTTCAAAAGGGTCTTCGCCTGCTAAATAGGAAGTCATTAAAATATCTGCCATTATTTTCCCACCTGCCTTTGTTTTGTCTTCTTTGATCACAAAATAAAGGGTTGTGTTAGGTGACTTTATAAAAAAGTGGGTGTAGGTGTAAGTGTCATCTTCGCTTATGAAATACAGGCTATCTTTATTTGTAAATTTATTTCTGATTGGTTTTGAATTTAGCCTTTCTTTCTTAATTATTTTTTTTGCTAGGTCCATTAGGTCAGTGTCTGTATCGAGCTTTTTAAAGCTAAGCAGGATTGAGTAGGATAAATCAAGGGGAAAGTCTACAAAATAGGTATCGTCTTTTTTGAAAATTTCCGTCTTATCGGGTAACCTAAAAAATATATCTCCCACCCTTACTTCTTTGTTGTAGTCAAGGTTGTCTAGATCTTTTTTTGTGTAAGTTTCTTTTTTGACTGGTGAGGGATATTTTATTAATTTTTCGCCTGTGTAGAGGCTGGAATCGTGTTTAAATTGGTCAATATTGGCGAGGGTATAGGTGGTTGTTTTATTTTCCTTACCACAAGCTGGTAAAAATATTAGAATTAAGAGGCTTATCAAGTATTTTTTCATAAATTTTCCTTTTAAATGCAAAAAATTAGTCTTATTTTGTCTAGACTATACCCGATTTGGGTAAAAATATGATATAATTTAATTAGCATTAGGGGGTGAATTATGACTGATGACATTTTGAATCAAGTCAAATCTGCCGAAGAGTCGGCGGCTCGTGAGCTTGATTTGGCCAAAGAAGAAGCCCGAAAACTAGTAGAAGAAGCCAAAATTAAGGCCGATGAATCTTATAAAGAAGAGATTGAACGTGCCAAGACTAAGGCAAAGAAACTAGTAGAGGAGGCCAAACTTAAGGCCCTTGAAGAAAGTAAACCGGTGTTAGAAAAAGCAAGAAGGGAGTCTGAGGAAATCAAAAAAATAGATATTAGTGATATTTCAAAGACTGTGGACTTACTTGTAGAAAGGATAGTGAATAATGGCAATAGTTAAGATGGATAAGTTTAGCTTGCTTAGTTTTTACAATAAGCGCTCTAGCCTACTTAACATTCTTCAAAATTTTAACTATGTGCATTTTAATGATCTTAAATTAGAAGAAAATGAATCCTATCTAAAAGAGGTTGAAAACTCAGCTGTCCTTAAATCTTTGGAGGAAAGGCAGGATAAACTCAAATACGCTGTTGAGACTGTTAGGAAATACTCCAAGGAAGAAAGCCCAGATGAGTTAAGGAGATTGGATATAGAAAATGTCTACAGAGATTCCGAGAACTTTGATTTTGACCTTATTTACGATAAGTTATTAAAATTAGTTAAAGAAAGGGAAGGCCTGGTTGACAAAAAACAGGCGAATGATTCTAAAATCGAAGATTTATCTCCATGGAAGGATATAAACCTAGATATAAATTACCTCTACAATTCTCCTAGGGTATTTGTAGAAACTGGTTCAATTTCAAGCCAATTCTACGATGGCCTAAGAAAAGAGCTTGTAGAAAAACATTTGGAAAAATCTCTAGTCTATAAGCTAAGCGAAAAAGATAAGGTTAGCTACATAGTAGGAATTGCTTCCCTTGACGAAAAAGAAGAATTTAAAGAAATCCTAAGGGGATTTGGTTTTACCAGAGTGAAGGTAAAGGCGAATGGTCCAATAGGGGAAGAACTTGAAAAACTAAATGCTAGTTCGAAAAAATACAAAAACGATATCACAAAATTAGAAGACGAAATTGGCGATTTTATAAAGTATATGGGCGATTTTGACCTTTACGAATCCTTCCTCGAAAACGAAAGAAAAAAGGAAGAGAGTGCTGAATTTTTCTTAAAGACTGAGTCTATGGATGTAATTGAGGGCTTTGTGCCAGCTGATATGGTAGAAACTTTTAAAAAGGACCTTACAAGTGTACTTGGAGAAGAGTTTATGCTAGATATCAAAGAGGCAGACCTTGATGATCCAAATGTACCAATCATCCTTGAGAATAATTCTATAGTAGAACCTTTTGAGTCAGTAGTTGAAACCTATGCCCTACCAAAATATAACGAAATAGACCCATCTTTGCTTGTTGCAATATTTTATACAATCTTTACTGGGTTTATGATTGGGGACTTGGGTTATGGAATCTTGGGCGTAATAGGAACTATTGCCATGCTTAAGATGAAAGACCTTACAAAGTCAAGCGAAAAAATGGTTAAGCTATTTTTAGCTATTTCCCTTTCAGCTTGCGTTTTTGGTACAATTTTTGGCTCAGTCTTTGGTGGCATAATCGAAGTGCCATTTGGTTGGATTGATACCCAAAAAGATGTTTATACCCTAATTGGTATAAGTTTTGGTATTGGTACTGTAGCCCTCATGGTAAGTGTGGGTATGACCATAATTGTAAATCTTAAAAACAAGAGACCACTAGATGCTATTTACGATTCACTATTTACCTATATGTTCCTTGGAGGAATTGGTTTTTATGTTTACAGCAAGTCAAAAATTGGCCTTTATGTAATGGCAGCCGGCATGGTTGGTATCCTCCTATTTTCAGGCAGAGATGCTAAGACAATCGGTGGCAGACTTGGTTCTGGTTTTTATAATGTATATGGACTCACTTCTTGGATAGGAGACTTTGTATCCTTCCTAAGGCTTATGGCCCTTGTTTTATCAGGTGGTTTTGTAGCCTACGCAGTAAATGTAATTGTAAAAATGATAGGAGGGGCAGGCTTTGTTGGCCTCTTAGGTGGCATATTAATCTTTGTGATTTTCCAATTATTTAATATGTTCTTATCCTACCTATCAGCTTACGTTCACGGCCTTAGACTAATTTACGTAGAAATGTTTAACAAGTTCTACGAAGGCGGTGGAATTAAATTTAGAGAAATGTTAAAAGATACTAAAAAGATTATCATTAATAAAAGGAGGAAATAATGAGTAACTTTTTTATTGAAAACGGCGGAATTATACTAGCAGTACTTGGAATGGCTATGGCTACATTTTTACCAGGTTCAGGATCAGCTAGGGGAACAGGTATGGCAGGTGAGGCTGCAGCAGCACTTACAGTAGAACAACCAGAAAAATTTGGTAAGGCATTGGTACTTCAATTATTGCCAGGTACCCAAGGTCTTTACGGTTTCGTAATAGCTTTCTTTATTATGCTAAGACTTGACGGCAATGTTGATTTTGCAAAAGGCCTATATTTCTTTATGGCTTCTCTACCAATAGCTATAGCAGGTTATACATCAGCAATAGCACAGGCAAAGGTAGCAGTAGCAGGTATTAACATCCTAGCTAAGAAGGAAGACGAGTTTATCAAGGGCGTTGTTTACGCAGTAATGGTTGAGCTTTACGCAATCCTAGCCCTAGTTATTTCCTTACTCCTAGTTCTAAGAGCATAATATTAGGATAAGATTATGAATAATCTTGATTTAATATTAGAATCTATAAAAAATAAAGCAGACGAAGAAAAAAATCAGATATTAGATCAGGCAAGGGCCGAAGCCAAAGAAATCGCAGATGAGGCTAAGACTAGAGCAGGCGAAGAGGCAAAAGTAATCATGGATAAGGCAGAAAAAGAAATTGCCACAACCCTTTCAAATGAAGAACTTTCTTCATCTCGTAAGGCCCGTGATATAAAAATCAAGGCCAAAAACGACCTAATAAACCAAGTCATAGACAGGATTTTAGCAGAGCTTAAAAACCTAGACAGGCCAGCCTACAAGAGATTTGTCCTTAATAGGCTCCAAGCCTTCCCACATTCAAGTGCAGAAATTGTCCTTAAAGAGGGCATGGAATTTGCCTTTAATTCCAGCGAGCTAAAGGGACTTAATGTCTCAAATGAAACCACCAATGATGGTTTTATCATAAAAGATGGCAAGGTAACCTACGATAATTCTTTTTCGTCAATCATAGAATACGAAAGAGATGAAATTAAAAAAATAATATCTGACGCACTTTTTACTAAGGAAGAAATATGAAAAGAGAAAACTTCATAGCAGCTTCTACATCCACCAGGATTTATGAAGACGATCTGCTTAAGGCCCGTGACCTTGAAAGACTAAATGACTATGAAAGTTTAAGTGAAGTGTTAAATGCTCTAAATGATTCATCCTACGCTAGCGCTATAGCAGAGCTTGAGAGGGATGAAGAGTATGAAAAAATCCTAAATAAGGAATTAGTTAAGGTTTATGATAAGATAGCCGATGTGACTCCTGATAAAAATATCAGCCAGTATTTAATCGAAAAATATAATTTTCATAACCTAAAACTTTTAGTAAAAGAAATTATCCAAGAAGAAGATTATTCCAAAATCTATTCGCCTATGGCAAATGTGGATACAGCCTACATTAAAAGGGAACTTTTAAAGGCTGCAGACGGGGAAGTTTCTGTAGGCTCTGTTGGCAAAAAAGATGACAGAGAAACCTACCTTGCCTATGCCCAAAAGGCCCTAAAAGCCTACAGAGAAAGCGAAAACCCTGCCATGATAGACATATCACTTGATAAGTCCTATTATGAAAGGGAAGTCGATTTGGCAGAAAAAACTGGGATAGATTCCCTCATTGCCTACACCAAGGAAGCCATAGACCTAAATAATATCAAGACCCTTTTAAGAATTAGGGGACAAAAACTTGATTTTGATCATTTAAAAAATGCCCTAATCGAAGGTGGCAACCTTGATAAAAACGATGTTCTTGCCATGATAAGCATGGACGTAAACGAGATTGTATCAAAGACTTCAAGCCTAAAGATAAATTCTTACCTAAAGGCAAGTCTAGATAGGGATAAAAAGATTGAAGAAAATCTTCTTGACCTAGAAAAGGCCATTGATGATCACTTTATGGACTTTGCTAAAAAAGCAAAAGCCATGACCTATGGCCCAGAAGTTTTGTTAGGATTTTTGATTGCCAAAGAGCAAGAGATTAAAAACCTAAGGATAATCTTTATCTCTAAGTTAAATTCACTTCCAAAAGACTTTACTAGGGAAAGGTTAAGAGAAACTTATGTATAAAATAGGAGTAATTGGCGATAAGGATTCGATTTTAGCCTTCAAGGCTATTGGAATTGACGCCTTTACAGCCATTGACGACAAAGACGCAAGTAAACTAGTAGACAAGCTTGCCGGCGAGGGATACGGTGTAATTTTCATCACCGAAGCCATGGCAGAGCTTGTCAGCGAAACTATAGATAAATATAGAGAATCTATGACTCCAGCCATCATCCTAATCCCATCAAATAAGGGATCTTTGGGTATAGGTCTTGCTGATATCAACCGTTCGGTTGAAAAGGCAGTCGGAGCCAACATTCTAAATTAAAGGAGCTTAATTTGAATATAGGTAAAATTACTAAAGTATCTGGACCACTTATAGAGGCAGAAGGCCTAACCGATGCTAATATCTATGACGTGGTTGAGGTATCAAAAGATAAGCTCATCGGTGAAATAATAGAGATGAGGGGAGATGTCGCAAGTATCCAAGTATATGAAGAGACAACTGGTATAGGCCCTGGCGATGAGGTTAGATCAACTGGTAGACCTTTGTCAGTAGAGCTTGGACCTGGTATGCTCGAGAGAATGTACGATGGTATCCAAAGACCACTTGAAAAACTTGAAATGCTTGCAGGAAATTTCCTAGAAAAAGGAGTAACAGCACCAGCCCTAGATAGGGAAAAACTTTGGGATTTTGAACCTCTTGCAAAGGTTGGAGATGACCTTGTAGCAGGAGATATCCTAGGTACTGTCGAAGAAACCACAGTTATCACCCACAAGATTATGGTGCCTTACGGAGTAAGTGGCAAATTAAAAGATATAAAAGCAGGTCAGTTTACTGTTGCTGACACTATCGCTGTTGTAGAAACAGAAGACGGCGATAAGGAATTAAATATGATCCAATATTGGCCAGTAAGGAAGGGAAGACCAATCAAGGAAAAAATCGACCCTAACGAACCACTAATCACAGGCCAAAGGGTAATAGATACCTTCTTCCCAGTTGCCAAGGGTGGTACTGCAGCAATCCCAGGACCTTTTGGTTCAGGTAAGACCGTAGTTCAACACCAGATAGCAAAATTTGCTGATGCTGATATCGTAATTTACGTAGGTTGTGGCGAACGTGGCAACGAGATGACTGACGTACTAAATGAATTCCCAGAACTAGTTGACCCAAAAACTGGCGAATCAATCATGAAACGTAC
Organism: uncultured Anaerococcus sp.; assembly: GCF_963510575.1. Classification (GTDB taxonomy): domain Bacteria; phylum Bacillota; class Clostridia; order Tissierellales; family Peptoniphilaceae; genus Anaerococcus. The sequence continues at coordinate 43,045 of NZ_CAUPFR010000003.1, forward strand.
AGTCTTAATTGCAAATACATCAAATATGCCAGTAGCAGCGAGAGAAGCATCAATCTATACAGGTATTACCCTTGCTGAATACTATAGAGATATGGGTTACAATGTAGCTATGATGGCTGACTCTACATCAAGATGGGCAGAAGCCCTCCGTGAGATGAGTGGACGTTTGGAAGAGATGCCAGGTGATGAAGGATATCCTGCTTATCTTGCCAGCCGTGTTGCAGATTTCTACGAAAGAGCCGGCAAGGTTAGGGTTTTAGGATCTAGAGAAGATATAGGTACCCTTTCAGTAATCGGAGCTGTATCTCCTCCAGGTGGAGATATGTCAGAGCCAGTAACCCAGGCTACATTACGTATTGTAAAAGTATTCTGGGGACTTGATTACGATTTGTCTTACCAAAGACACTTCCCAGCTATTAACTGGTTAAACTCTTATTCCCTCTACCAAGACAAGATGGATAAGTTTATAGATGAAAATGTCGACGAAGAATTCTCAACTATGAGAAAACGTGCCATGAGTTTATTGCAACAAGAATCAGGACTTCTAGAAGTAGTAAGGCTGGTAGGACGTGACGCCCTATCTGATGATGATAAGTTAAAATTAAATGTAACTAAGTCAATTAGAGAGGACTACCTCCAACAAAACGCCTTCCACGATGTGGATACCTACTGTTCACTTAGCAAACAAGATAAGATGCTAGGCCTAATTTTATATAACTATGATAAGTGCCTAGAAGCCTTGTCAAAGGGCGTTGAGATTAAGAAACTTGAAGGTCTTGACGTTAACGAATCAATTTCAAGATTAAAACTAATTAGCGAAGACAACAAGCAAAGATTTGATGAAATCAGATCAGAGATTGACTCAGCAATTAGCAAGCTAATAAAGGAGGCATAGACGGATGTTAAAAGAATATAAAACAGTAACAGAAGTAGTTGGCCCTCTTATGCTTGTTGAAGGCGTTGAGGGAGTAAACTTCGAAGAATTAGTAGATATAAAACTACAAACTGGTGAACACAGAAGGGGCAGAGTTATAGAAATCGACAAGGACCGTGCCATGGTTCAGCTATTTGAAGGTTCAAGCGGAATCAACCTTGAAGGCACATCTGTAAGATTTTTAGGCAGACCCCTAGAACTAGCCGTAAGTGAAGACATGATTGGTCGTGCCTTTAACGGTCTAGGTGAAGTTATAGATGACGGTCCAGAAATAATTCCAGAAGATAAGAGGGATGTAAATGGTACAGCAATAAATCCTGTATCAAGAGACTACCCTTCAGAATTTATCCAAACTGGTATTTCAACAATAGACGGCCTAAACACTCTAGTAAGGGGTCAAAAACTTCCAATCTTTTCTGGAAACGGTCTGCCACATAATCAAGTAGCAGCCCAAATCGCTAGACAAGCCAAGGTTTTGGGAGATGACGAAGGTTTTGCTGTAGTATTTGCAGCTATAGGTATCACCTTCGAAGAAGCTCAATTCTTTATGGATGACTTTAAGAAAACAGGCGCTATCGACCGTTCAGTTTTATTTATAAACCTAGCAGACGATCCTGCAATCGAACGTCTTTCAACACCAAAAATGGCCCTAACATGTGCAGAATACCTAGCCTTTGAAAAGGACATGCAAGTATTAGTAATCATGACAGACATGACCAACTATGCAGAAGCCCTTCGTGAAGTATCTGCAGCCCGTAAGGAAGTACCAGGTAGACGTGGTTACCCAGGATATTTATATACAGACCTTTCTACAATCTATGAAAGGGCAGGTAAACTTCGTGGCAAACCAGGAACTATTACCCAGATTCCTATTTTATCCATGCCAGAAGATGATATCACCCACCCAATCCCAGACTTAACAGGTTATATTACCGAGGGACAAATCATCCTAAGTCGTGACCTTTATAACCAAGGTATAGCACCACCTGTATCTATCCTTCCATCCCTATCAAGGTTAAAAGATAAGGGTATAGGCAAGGGAAAAACCAGAGAAGACCACGCAGATACCATGAACCAAATCTACGCTGCCTACGCTTCAGGTGTGGACGCTAGAGAGCTTCAAAAGATTCTAGGTGACTCTGCTTTGTCAGATGCAGACCTAGCCTTTGCAGAATTTGCCAAGGCCTTTGAAGAAAAATATATCAACCAAGGTTATTACACAAATAGGTCAATCGAAGAGACTCTTAACTTGGGTTGGGAACTCTTAAAGATAATTCCAAAATCAGAGCTTAAGAGAATTGACGACGCCCTAATAGAAAAATACATGGACTAGCCTATGGCAA
>NZ_CAUPFR010000004.1:0-42215 GCF_963510575.1 uncultured Anaerococcus sp.
ACCGATTGACACCATTACTGCCAAGGGATATAGGTGGACATTGGAATCTCTAGAAACCTTGTAAAAATATTTGACAAAAAGCGATTTCATTCATATAATATAAGTAGAAATTGAATAGATATAGCAATGCAAAAGACATTGCTTCTTCAGGGAAAGGTGCAATTCCTTAACCGGCAGTTATAGTCTGCGAGTCCTAGGACCGATTTGGTGAGATTCCAAAACCGACAGTATAGTCTGGAAGAAGATATTATAGCTTTTTTCATGCCCTGATTTCGGGCATTTTTTATTGCCCTAGGGAGGTATTATGAACAAAACAAAATCTATTTCATTGAACAACGTAGTTAAAATCGGTATTTTATCAGCACTTGCCTTTATTTTGATGTTTTTCCAAGTGCCAATTCCTATAGCCCCACCTTTTATGAGGGTAGACCTTGCTGACGTACCAGCCTTGGTTGGTGGTTTTGCCATGGGACCTTGGGCAGGAGTTTTGATCCAATTAGTAAAAAATATCTTAAATTTAACTAAAACTCAAACCGTTGGTGTCGGCGAATTGTCAAACTTTATTGTTGGTGCAAGCTTTGTATTTATTGCAGCTTCTATCTATAAAAACAAAAAGACTAGAAAAACTGCAATCTTTGCCCTATTCTGTGGAGTAATTGCAATGACAGCTATAGCTACACTTTCAAATGCTTTCGTAGTTTTCCCTGCTTATGGTAAGGCTATGGGCATCGACCTAAACGCTTTTGCAGGCCAAGTTCCAGGCAATCCTTTAGTTAAATCCTATGTAGGTCTTATGCTATTTTCTATAGTGCCATTTAACATTGTAAAGGGTACAGCAGCAGCCTTTGTAACTGACCTAATCTACAAGAGGGTCTCACCAATTTTAAAACTAAGATAAGTAATCTCACATTATTATCCAATAAAATATTCTGTTTGACAAAAAGCACCTGAGCCTGGGTGCTTTTTGTATTTACCTATAATGGACGCCTAGGAATTAAAAAAGTGGTATAATATTAAGAATGAAAGGCTTTTTATGGTAATAAATAACTTAAACGACTTAGAAAAATTTGCATATAAGTTGGCTCCCCTTTTAAAAGAGGGTGATGTCATAAATCTCATAGGAGATATGGGTGCGGGTAAAACTACCCTAGTTAACGCCATAGCCAGGTTTTTTGAGATTTACGACTCATCTTCCCCAACTTTTGCCATTGTAAATATCTATGAGGGAGATGTGACCATCTACCACTTGGACTTATATAGGTTTGATAGTCCTGATGACCTCTTGGATATTGATTTTGAGACTTATTTCTATCCACAAGGGGCGATCACCTTCTTAGAATGGGCAGAAAATGGCGAGGGATATTTACCAGAGGGGATGGTAAATATAAAGATTGACAAAATTAGTCCGGAAACCAGGGATATACAAATCCTAAATGATACAGAAAGGGCGAGGGAGATTAATGAATTACTTGGCAATTGACACATCAACCATGGTTTCGACTGTGACTGTGGCTGATGATAAGGAAATTATAGGCGATTTTAATGTAAATCAGTCAAAGACTCATTCCGAAAGTTTGGTGCCAATGATAGAAAACCTCCTAAATCTTTTGGGGATGACTGTGGCAGACATTGATAAATTTGTTATCGCAGATGGACCTGGTTCCTTTACGGGCCTTAGGATTGGCATGACTGTTGCCAAAACCCTTGCCCAGGTTGAAAAAAAGGACCTCCTTACCATCTCAACCCTAAAGGCTATGGCAGCAGGGTCTACTTCTGAAAAGGCGAAACTTGCCCTCATAGATGCCAGAGCAACTAGGGTCTATGCTGGTTTGTATGATACAAATTTAAGAGAACTTATACCGGAAAATCTTTACGAAATTGATGAGCTTGCAAAGCTTGTAAATGAAAGGGGCATAGAAATCGAAATGATTGGCCTTTTGAATGACAAATATTTTGACAAGTTTGAAAGAGCTGTAAAGGCTCCGATAAATCTCAATAACTGCATAGGAAAAAGTTTGATTAGGCTGGCCCAAGAAGAAGGCATAGAGGCCAAACCTCTTTACGAAATCAGTCCGAACTATCTTAGAAAAAGCCAAGCGGAAAGGGAGTTTAAAAAGTGATTAGAGAAATGACCCTAGAAGATGCTGATAGGGTGTACCAAATCGAAAATGAATCGTTTTTCGAACCATGGTCTAAAAAAAGCCTCCTAAAAGAATTTGAAGATAATTCCTTCCTCAAACACTTTGTCTACGAAAAAGACGGGGAAGTTGTGGGCTTTTATATAATATCTTGTATATCAGACTTGGTTGAAATTTTCACCATTGCTGTGGATAAGGACCACAGGGGAGAAGGGATTGGATCAGCTCTTTTAGAGCATTTGATAGCTTTTGCTAGGGCAAAATCTGCCAGCGAAATTTGGCTAGAAGCATCAACCAGAAATACAGCTGCAGTTAATCTCTACCAAAAATATGGTTTTAATATCCAATCCACAAGGAAAAACTACTATCAAAAGACAGGCGAAGACGCCTACAACATGATAAGGACCCTTTTATGAAAGACTTTTACACCCTTGCAATAGAGACATCTTGCGATGACTCCTCTGTTGCAATTTTAAAAAATGAACGAGAAATTTTGACAAATTTAATATCCAGCCAAATTGACATCCACGCCCTATTTGGGGGAGTTGTGCCGGAAATCGCCTCTAGAAAACACCTAGAAGCCATAAATCCTTTAATTGACAAGGCTTTAGAAGAGGCAAATATTTCCTACAAGGACTTAGATTTGATTACTGTAACCAAGGGGCCAGGTCTCATTGGTTCACTTTTGGTGGGCATTTCTGCCGCCAAGGCTCTAGCCCTAGCCACTGGCCTTCCCCTAGTCGGAGCCAACCATATGAAGGGCCACATTTGTGCAAACTACCTTTCAAATAAGGACCTCAAACCACCCTTTGTTTGCCTAGTAGTATCTGGGGGCCACACATATTTATGCAAGGTCAAGGACTATAACGACATAGAAGTTGTGGGCTCAACCAGGGATGATGCCGCAGGTGAATCCTTCGATAAGGTCGCCAGAAAAATTGGTCTTGGCTATCCAGGCGGGCCAAAAATCGATAAACTCGCCAAGGAAGGAAATCCTGAAGCTATTGATTTTCCAAGGGTAATGCTCGAAAAAGGCTCCTATGATTTTTCTTTTTCAGGCCTTAAAACTGCAGTTTTAAATTACGCCCATAACCAAGAACAAAAGGGCTGTGAGATAAACAAGGCAGACCTAGCCGCATCTTTTCAGGATGCAGTGGTGGACGTCCTTGTAGAAAAATCCCTCAGGCTCCTTGAAGAAACCGGCTACAAACAATTTGCCATATCTGGTGGAGTTGCAGCCAATTCAAGGCTTAGGGCAAGGATGGAAGCAGAATTAGGAAAGCGAGACATCAAGTTTTATTACCCAGATATCATCCTTTGCACAGACAATGCAGCCATGATTGCCATGGCAGGCTACCTTGATTACAAGGATGGTGTTCGTGATAACACCTTTATGAAAGTTTATCCAAATTTGGATTTATGATATGAGAAGAAGGAAAAATACAGACTTAAAAAAATATTATAAAATCAACATCGCCTCGTCAATGATTTGGATATTGGTGGGGGCGGGTATTGTTGGCTTTGGCTTTTATTATAAGGAAATATTAGAGAAAATTTTTGGAGCTTTTGCCATCTTGATTGGGATTATTTCAATACCTTCCAAGAGAAAACCAAGGCTTATCAAAAGTTACGAAGACAGGAGAATCTTTGTCTTGGCTGGACTTTTGGTAATTTATTCCTTGGTAAATCCTCTAGGAAATATAGCCATAATTTTTGACCTCTTCAAGAGAGATTTTGCCCTAAGGAGAAATTTCGATGAGAAAGCTTAGGAAAATAGCCGTCGGACTTTTGATTCTAGGACTGATGATTATCCAAACTTCTTGCGTCAAAAGAAGAATGGCCTACCTTGAAAGACAAAAACTTGCCAAAGAAAATACAGGCAAGAATATGGCTGCCCACACAGGGGTTTTTTACCCGGATAACATCACAGAATTTTCTATGGAAGAATATCTTAAATGGTACAAGGACCTTAAGGCACCTCCACACTTGCAATTAGCCAGCTACGAAAATCCTAAAAAGCTAAGCAAATCAGAAATGATTGGAGATTTTGAATACTTATTCAAAGAATTAAAGGAATCCTACCCATTTTTCGAAGTCCTAAAGAGAAAATATGAGATAGACTTCTTAAAAAATCACGATACCTATTTGAAAAAAGTCAGAGCTTGCAAGACAGAAGCTGATTTTATCAAGACTTTGAACGAAGTAATGGCAGACTTGCATAACTACCACGCCAAAATCGCTGACTCTGCCTATGTAGATACGACTTTGAAATATTATTCGCAAAATTGGAACCAACCATCCATTTATTATGAATTTTTAAACCTAAACAGGCAGGTAGTGAGAAATAGGTACGGACTTGACGGAGTCCAATCCCAAAGCGGGGCAGGCCTTATAAAAAGAAAACAAAGCAAAACAGGCGATAGTAAAGCCAACATCAGCCTAGAAAGCCAGGGAGATATGGCCATCCTAAAAATTTCCCAGATGGGAGATATGAACCATATTGACCAGGACGAAAAAGTTTTAGATGAATTTTTGAAAAATAAACACATGTACAAGGCCCTAGTTATCGACATTAGAGACAATGTTGGCGGCAACATGGAATATTGGCAGAACTTCCTTTTGCCAAAATTAACCAAAAATCCAAAGCAAGTTGTAAATCATATGTTTTTCAAAGACTCGCCAAAAATAAGGTTGCTCTTACAGGATAATACTCTCAACATGGAAAACCTCTCAAATGTTGACATCACAGGCATAAGACTCGACCATCCCGAAGACTTAAAAGATTTCGCTTACTATATCAAGGACACAATATCCATAAACCCTGACGAAACAAAAAGAGACAATGGTTACGAAGGGCCAATATTTCTCTTGGTAGATGAAGGCGTATTTTCAGCCGCAGAAGGCTTTGCATCCTTCATCAAAAACACAGAATTCGCCACCATAGTCGGCAGCCAAACCGGAGGCGATGGCATAACCCTCGGAGTGATAAACTCCGTCCTCCCAAACTCAGGCCTAGTTTTTACCTACACCAACACCCTAGGCTACGACCCAACAGGCCAAATCAACGAAGAAAACCCAACCAAACCTGACATAGAAACCACATCCTACAGACAATCTATCGAAACAATAGAAAAAATGATAGAAAACTAAAAGCTCCAGCAATGGGGTTTTTTTGGTTGGGAAAATTTCTACTTGCTTGTATACGCAAAACAGCTCTTTACTAAAATGTAATTCTGAGCGAAGCGAGGAATTCCACAACTAAAAGACCAGGATATCCGAAGAAATCCAATAAGCAGTTATTAAGTATTTCTAAATAAGTGAACTATTAAGTAATTCTAAATAGTTGAACAATTAGGAAATTCCTAATAGTTGCCACTTTCATTTAATTAGAGTCAATAAATATATCTTATAAAAACATTCCCGCTTTTATGTTATAATTATCTTAAGTAAAGCTGAGGTAAGAAAAATGAACGAAGATCAAAACATAAAAGAAAAATAGGGAAATTCAACAGAGCAAAAGGAAAATGAACAAATATCTGAAAGCCTTGAAGAAATTATGAAGAAATTAGCAATAATTATGCGCATCCGTGGTCCTCGTATGACCGTCACCCAGAAGGCAAAGTTTGTAAAGCAACCTCGGGGAGGGCACATAAAAAGAATTGACTTTGATGAAATTTCACTTGGCGCAGGAGAAGAAGAATTAAATGAATATGAAAATGTTCACGCCAGTCTAATGGGAATGTCAGTTGACTACCTAACAAGATTTATCCTAACAGGCGACAAAGATGAAGCATTCAAAATAAGCATCCTAGGGTCAAAAACAATCAACAAAATTAGGACAGCCAACAAACTATTAAAAGGGATAAGTGGTCTAGATGATGAATCCATAGCAAATGCTATAAAATTAACAGGTTTTGATGTACTATACAGGGCTGGGAAAATGGGCTATGTACCAGTAAAGCAAATAAAACCAGACAAAAATACTATAGAAAACACCAGGATAATGGTCCAAAGAACTATAAAATTTTTTGAAAAATATGGACCAGTAATCAAAGAAGGATTCACCTTCGAAGGATCCTACACCAAGGTCATAGCAACGGGCGACGCAGACTACCTCACAGCCGACACCCTTCGGGACCTAAAAGTACTCAAAAATCACTTCACCAAAAACCACACCCTCCAACTATTTATATATTGGAGAATGGGCCTAAGAAGCGATTACCAAACCTTCAAAAAAATAAAAAAACTCGGCATCTACAACCCAAGAAAAAATAAAGTCTTCACCTACGACCTAGCAAAACTATCCAATGAAACAATAAGGATAGTAGACGAAGAAGTAATAGGTTATACAAAACCTGTGGTTATATATTAATAACTATTTAAAAATTAAGCTCTCCTTCAAGGTGGGCTTTTTTGTAGGCAAAAGCCCGTCAAGGCCAACGGCGAAATCGCCGTCATCCCGGCAGAAAAATTTGAATACTTTCGACGAGGAATCCCATAAATCCAGGCCCAGGATGGTCGAAAAAACCAACAAGCATTTATTAAGTATTACTTAATAAATGAACTATTAAGTAATTCTTAATAGTTGGTTAAGTAAAAGATAATAATCCTAAACTTCACTCGCCCAAAGCTAGAATAAAGAAAAAAGAGGACCGCAAAAGTCCTCTTTCATATTTTTGATTAGTCCTTAAACTCTGGATATAAGTTAACTAAATCTTCTTCAAATTTATCATTTTGAATACTATCTAGAGAGTCAAGGAGCTTCAAATTATGTTTTTCAATTTCTATATCATCAGCAAAACCCAAGACAAAGTTCTTTGCTATCCTGTAGATTATTTCTGTTGGAGCAAGGCCGTAGACTTGTTTTCCAAATATATGATTTAGCCTATCCTTATCATCAGGGAAAGCTTCTTTGATTTTCTCGCTTCTGTATAGTCTTTTGACGATTTCTGCTACATATAGCCCTGACTTCATGTAAGGGTCTATAAAGGTGAAATCTTTGTTATCAAAACAACCAGGATTTTCCTTTTCAAGTAGGTCTAACATTTGGTTTACAACCTTCCTTGGGGTAAAGATTTGGTTGGTTTTTTGGGCTGGAATATAGTCGAAAATATCCCTTTTGACTTCAGGGTCGAAATAATTGGCAAGTTTTACTTTTTTGCCCAAAAATTCCTTAACAGAGTCATCAAAGACACGTTCGTTGAAAAGATGGCCTTCATAGTGTTTCATTTCGCCAGTTTCTTCGTCCATATAATCATAACCGTCTCTTAGCATCTTAAACTCATCTATACTTATAGATGTAACTTCAAGGAAAACATCATTAGGTATAATCTTATCAAAATTATCTAGCCTTGTTTCATCGTCACCATAGGCCATAAGGAAAGATGGAATAGTTCTAGAAAAGCCTCTGAGTTTATCTCTCATTTTATCCTCTTCGGTCTTCTTTTCTCTTTCTTTCTTGTCGGTTTCTATGGTTGCTATAGCAATACTTTTAGAATCTTCGATGATATTGTATTTAGCAAGAGATTCTTGGACTTTTTTGCTAAATTCGTCGTACTTTTCTTTGCTTAAATCGTCGTATTTTTTCTCGATTTCACTTGATTCTTTTGATGATTTAGAATTGGCAAGGTCTTCTTTCTTGCTATGCTCTATTTTCTTTTTTTCTATATCATAGCCTTCATATTCTTTTCTTACAATAGAATCAATTTTATCTTCAATATTTTTTTGTATCTTCTTTTCTGTAGACCTAGTCATATCTTCTTTGTAAACTTCCTTGGTAGCATTCACAATAATACTACTTATTGGTTTACTATAAGTATCGATAAAATCTTCAAGTTCTGTCTTTTGAGGAATCTTTTTGATTATAAGATCTGACTCAGCCTGGTTAATGCCTTCTTCAATTTCTTTATATATTTTTTCGCCAAATACGTCTTGGGCTTTACCTATGATTTTCTCTTCTGGAATATCTACTTGGCCATTTTCATCAAGATCTAATTCGTCAGCTGAATTGTCATCAACATCAATAGGTCTTTTCTTGCCTTCCTTGTATGAATTTAACTTATTTAGGGTATCTCTGATTGCTTGCGGAGCCCTAAAGATATTGGAAATATTTGCAAAAAGGAAGTTTGACATAAAGCCACGGTTTACAACTTCTACAGCTTTAATCTTTCTTGGAATAGAAAGGACTTTTTCGGCGTCAAGCTCAATCATAACCCCATTTTCATCCTCACCATAAACAGGGAAGAAGTTAAGTAATTCTCTGACATGCTTTTTCCTAGTCTCATCATCTCCACCACCACCGCTAGTAGTAGGGGAAAGGTCGTTGGCAAATTGCTCAAAAATATCTAGGGTCCTTGCTGGATCAAAGTCGAAAACATAAGCGTTTTTCTTCCTAAAATGTTTACCACCATTAGAAAATAAGCAAGGATTTTGTGCCCTAAAGGCTGCCTGCATATAAAGAGAAGGTGATTTCATATTAGCAAGCATAAGGACTGCAGTCCATTCAGGCACAGTTATACCTGTAGTAAGCTGACCAACAGATAGGGTAATGGTCTTATCGTAATCTTTTATAGCTTCTCTTACACGGTCCAAAGACTCTTCTGTAATCACCTCATCATCTATCTTGCCATCACCTGCGGCAAGGACAATCTTATATTCTCTAAAAACTGGATTTAATTCAAGCTTTCTCTTAAGAGCCTTGGCAGAATCAACCCTGTTTAAAATCCAAAAAGAGTGTTTTATTTCATCTCTTAGCTCTGGTGTAGAAAATGGAAACTTAGTTCTCTTTTCATCAGTCAAGGCATCTAGGAACTTGTCAACATCTTCGTTATAGACAAAGGCGCCTCTCTCATCTGTTGAGAAAAACTCATTAAGGTCAAAGGCGTATTCTACATTTTCACCATCAAGATCTATCCCATCGTCAAGCTCATCTCTGATAATATCAGAGATTTGATAGGTAAAGAGATTAAGTTTAGGTAAGGTTTTATAAGGATTTTCTTCTAAATCTTCACCTACAAAGTCCCTTTTTGCTCTTTGTTCATCAGCATAGGTCCAATTATAAATTGCATCGTCTTCAAATTTGAAATTGGCAAGGGCCTTAAAAGGTGTTCCGGAAAGATGGAGGGTATTAGCCCTTGTAATTTGGTTAAAGGCTTGGTCGGTCTTGTAGGTATCCACTCCTTCATGTGCTTCGTCAATTATTAGTATATCCCAATTAGTCTTGGCGACTTCCTCAAGTTTTACCTTGTCTCCACCAAAGTGGATTGACCCCTTAAGGTCCTGAAGACTTACAAATTCTATATAACCCTTGGTCTTATCAAGGTCTACCTTGTCCATATATTCTTCCCTAGTCAAGACAAATTTCTTATCCTTAAGGGCATCCACACGGCTAATAAAGAAATAGCCACTAGCTGGACCTATGAATTTAACAAAATCATCATACCAAGAATTGGCAATGGCAGGCCTATTTGTAACAATCAAGATTTTTTCAAAACCCATCTTCATGCAAAGATCATAACAAGCCAGGGTCTTGCCAAAACGAGGTTTGGCATTCCATAGAAATTCGCCATTGTCATGGGATTTGAAATAATTTATTGTCATAGAAACAGCATCTTCTTGTTCATTTCTTAGCTTATAAGGAGCTGGCTTAAGATTTGTTTCTATAAGACCTCTATTTTCCTTAAATTCATCAAATTTATTCTTGGCAAGTAGGGGATCAATCTTAAACCACTCAAGGCCTGGCTCCCTTTCGATATTATTATTTTCAAGGTATTTGTGAAAATCAGAATCCCTAAAGGTATCGTTTGAGCCTTCGTAGACGGCATTTTTCTCCCATTCGATTTTGTATCTAATGCCAGCAGTGCCCACTTGCTCTCTTACTCTAGTTTCTACATCTCTTTCAGTAAAACCAATCTTTGTCCATCCCTCGTGGTAAGTCACACCAGGTGTAGTGTAGGCATAACAGATAGGGATAATTTCCTTGGTAGTAGAAATTTTTACTTCAGTCATTATTCCATCTCCTGTACTTTTTCTTCGATAAAGTCAATCTCCTCAGGACTCAATCCATATTTCTTGTATAATTGCTGGTCAATCTCAGCAATAGACTTAGTCCAGTCAATGTCGGAATTTTCTGTGAAATCTTGGAGTGGGACGTATTTCCATTTACTAGGGGTTATATCTTGAGTTACTTTTAATATAGATAATAAAGTCCTACTGAATTTAGTTTTGATATATTTTTCAAGGTTTTCAACCTCTTTTTCATTGTTAAAGCTACAAATAGATAAAAAAGATTGGGTGTGTCCCTCATTAGGATTAGCTATTATCATATCAGGAAAAGATTCGCCAAACTTTCCAGAACCAACAGCTTTTGGGATTAACAATCTATAAGAACAAAAGTCATCAGGTTTGCTAATATATTTAGAGTTTACATACATGCTAACTCTTTTCTGATTGAATAAGCCATATATCTTTATAGGATTATTAATATCCTCATTATTAGAAAAGAAAATAATATCATTTAAATTTTCGAAAACGTTAGTTCTTAAATCAAAGGATTTGCTTATCAGTTGGTCATAATTACGATAATCTTCTTTAATTTCATCTGTAAATTTATATGGCACACCTTTTGATATGAAATCAGATAATGGAATTTCTTTTTTACTAGTAACTTTATTTAAAATATCATCTATAATATTTGAACCTGTAAAAATTCCTATTTTCCCATAATCTTTGTTTTTATCCCTAATAGTTATCGCTACACCGCCCTTTATCTCATTCATTGGGAAAAATACTCTTGGATTTTCTTCATATTTTAAGACCTTAAAGTGTCTATCATTTAACATTTCTCTATTCCAATTTTTTGGAGTTTGACCTGCATTAAATAAAAATCTTGACGGATGAATTAATATTGTTGTATTCCCAATTTCATAGGAACCTTGCATAAATAAATGATAAAGAGGTTTCCTTCTTCCATTATTTTCTGTTTCTTCATCAAAAGGCGGATTCCCCACCACAAAATCAAATTTTTTCATATATTCTCCTTCATTGATACAAAGGTCTGGGACTTGTTAGTCTTCCAATCAAAAATCCTACAGGCCACAGGTTGGCTTTCCTCTACTTCACTTACTTCTAAAAAACTCATCTGATCAGGCTCACCTGCAGGAGCTCCAAAGGGCACAGTATCGGTTAGTCCATCCATCTGCCAGAGATTCCAAGAAATGATATTGGCTAGCTTTTCAAGGATTTTCTTATCAACATCTTCATCCCATCGCCTTTCATAATAGTCCACAAAGGTCAAAAGGACATTTATCCTAGCTATCAAAAGACTATCGCCCTGGTATTCGTAGCCATAAGAGGCCTGGACGGCACGGATTGCCCATTCTATCCAATCTTCCTTGTTGGTTGTATTTTCATTTACTATCCTAAGCTTCCTATCAAGGATTCCTATCCTATTAATAGTGTGTCTGATGAGGTCGCTTGTCGCCACATCATACCTAGAAACAAGATAAGGCCCTTCTCCGCAGGCTATCTCAAGCCTTGGAGATTCGACATAGTCCTGCCAGGTTTTGCCTTCAGGAAAGTAAATCTTTTCTCTAACAGGCTCCCAAGTCTGTCCATTTTGGACATTGAAGACATCCTCTCTCCCAAACCAAACTTGGTCACAATAATTATTCATAAAATTGACCACCCAGCTGGGAGTGTAGACTTCAGCCTTCTTTCTAGTACGCTCAAGCTGGGTCTCAGCCGACTTGCTAGTCCTAGGCTCAAGGGCAAAGCCATGAGCAAAAACAGCCTCAGAAATCTGGGCCCTATCATCAAAACTATCCCCAAAATGCTTATAGGTATTAGTCGCCCATATAATATTTTTTTTAGTAGCCTTATCCTTAAGCAAACGCTTAAGAGCAATCCTTAGAGGATAAGAAGAAAAATCAATCAACGGTTGTTCCATAATAACCTCAAATCTATTCGCAAATATTATTTTTATAATATTCTCACTTAATAATTATTATATCATTTAATTCATTGAAGTTAAATAGCCAAATCTTTAACCATCTTTGAACAATATGGACAGTTAACGTATAATTAAAGTATAATAAAGTTTTTGGTTTTGGGTTATGGATTTGTAATATAATTTGGATTTGTATGAAGGAGATTCAACTGTATGATGGAGTTTAGACAAGATAATTATTTCGAAGTATATGGTAGATTTATGTTCCCTGAATTTGGAATAGAAGATTCAACTCCTGGGAAAATAGTATATAAAAGAGATGGCAGATTAAATTCATTAACATTAGAAATTTATGGAAGTTTAGAAACTGATGATTTTGATAGAAGTTATATAGATGGAAGATTTAGGCTTCATAATATTATAGGATATACTAATGAGGGTATGGCTGTTTTAATAGAAGGAGCAATACTTTCTAATGGAAACATCACAGATCCGAAGTTTTCTTATATTGAGTATAAATTTAGAAATTGTTTATTTTTAAAACTGAAGATTGAAAATTTCGAGCCTATAGCAAAAAAACTATCTAATAATGGAATATATAACATGGAAGTAACTAGTTGTCAATATAGTTTTTCAGGTATAGATAATCGGATAGACGAATCTAAAGTATTTTGTACTTATGATGAAAATAATTACACCTTTGGAGTCGATTTTGATAATGTAAAAGAGGATTTTTATTTAGTTGATAATGAAAACTTGAAATTCTCTAGTGGTATGGAAATAAGTAGTGGTGAGAATACTTTTAATGAGGAATTTTATTGGAGCTTAGAATCTATTGATGAGTCTTGTTTTGATATCAAATCAATTCTTGACAATGTGGATATATTTAAGGAGCTTTTAGAAATATTACTCAGTGTTCCTATTGATTACTCATACTTAAAATTTAGAATACCCATAGAAGAAATGGAAAATAAATTATTAACTGGATATCTTGTAAGAAATAGGATATGGGTAGACGAATATAAGAAATTTAGTACTGACATCAAATATGGTAAAATCAAAGGTAATTTTGAAGAGATACTATGTAACTGGTTTGAGAATATTAATAAATTAACTGTAATTGTTCAAAATTACATTATTAATAAAAATGCACTTCAATACAATCAGTCTATTTTACTAAATTCAATAAAAAGCTTAGAAATGTATCACAGGAATTTTATTCAGGAGAGAGAAAAAGAGAGACTTAAACTATACATTAATAAAAATTCTGAGATAGACTTTAAAATTAGATTAATAGACTTATTTGATAATTTGAATGATGAAATTAAACATAAACTAATAAAAAATGAGAAGGACTCTGAAAATGTAACTATTGAAGAATTTGCAAAAAAGTTAGTTAAAACAAGAAATTATTACACTCATGGTGATCCTAAAAAACTGAATAAATATGTAATAAGGGATTCTATAGAAATAATAGAAACAACTCTTTTATTAAATCAACTCATAAAATATTGTATTTGCAAAGAATTGTTTGATTTAGATGATGAAATTATTGAAATTATCACTAAGGGTATGAATGGGGTAATTAAGTAAAAAGTGATTAATACGTTAATTACTATTATTAGGAGATTAAATGGAATATAAAGAATTTGAAGGTTTAATAAAACATTCAGAAGTTAGGATTATAATTGATACTAATATACTATTAGATTTAGTACGTTATCCAATATATATTAGCAAGAATATATTGGAGATTTTTAATAGATGTATTGATCTACTTTGGATGCCCAACCAAGTATTTTGTGAATATGAGACAAATAAGAATAAAGTGTTTGGAGATTATAAAAAGAAATATCAAAATTTTCAGAATGATTTATTAAACTGTGCTGGTAAATTTGAGAAAGATATAAAAAAAATATTAGATAGTGGAAATAGATATAATTACCATAAATTAGAAGATTTGGAAACTAATATTAGTCAAAGTTTAGAACTATTAAGAGATAATATTATTAATTATAAAGAAAACATTGGTACTGAATTTTCTTTAACTCAGGAAAAAAATCCAGGAATAATTCAAGAAATTGAAAGTTTAGTACAAAAATTAAAAGACAATGACCAAATTGGGAAAAAATTTAAAATCCAGGAGGAAATTAATTTAATCAAAGAAGGAGAGATCAGATATAAATATAAAATTTCTCCTGGATATAAAGATAGTGAAAAGGCTGATATAAGTAAATTTGGTGATTTATTTATATGGAAAGAAATAATAGAATTTTCTAAAAATCAACCACATAAAACTATTTTATTTATAACGAACGATTTAAAAGAAGACTGGCGGCAATTAGATAAAAATAATAATATAGTAAAAATAAATTCTTCATTAGAACGAGAATTTATTGAAAATTGCAAAGATTCTAATATAGAGTTTTTTAGTCTAGATGGATTTTATAAGCTTGCAAGTCAATTATATAATTTGAACAATTATCAAGTATATATAAATTTAAATAGAGATGATAATAATTATATTAAAAGAGTTGTAGATAGAATTACTGAAACTTTGGGAGATTGCTTATTTAATAGTCCAGATATATATTTGCAGTACAAAGACGAGTTAAAAAGTAGAGATAACATAGTAGTAAACAGAAATTCTTATGAAATTCTGGATGTTTATTCAAATTCTTTAAAAGATACCATGGAATATAATTACAATATTAAATTAAATGTAAAAATTGATATATACTCTGACGAGCCATTTATTTGTGATAGTAATAGAGATTCAATTGTAAAATCTTATAAGATATCCCAAAAATATGTTGGGTATATAGAGGTGCTAATCCAAAGAACAATAAATAAGGATGAATTAAATTCAGATAAAAACTTCTTAAGCAAAGACAATGGTTTTACAAATTTTAAAATATTGCAATTAAATTTAAAACAGAATAATAAGACTAATGTATTTTTCTTTGATATAGATAGACTGGAAATTGAATACGTATAGGGTCTGGAAATAATTTTGTGTATCAGCCCAAATCCTGACATAAGGGTAAGGGTTGATATATTTTTTATGTATCAATGTTTGTCCATTCCTAAGGGATAGACCTTTACTCAATTTTACACAACTTTATTAAACTGTCAAATTTTAAGGTCATTTTTATTTTACTTTTTTATTCATTACCCATTATAAGAGTTTGGGTTGCTTCCAGTGAAAAATTTGTTTTTTACCTTATGTGCTGGGGATTTTTTTATAATTATCACAACCCCTCATTGCACTAACATAATAACCTATGCTAAAATATATAGATAATAAGAAAATATTTGTGTGTGGATGTTATCCTTGTTTTTGGGGGATAGGGTATTACAATTTTATTTTTTCAAGGAGTTTTTATGAAGAAGCTTTTGTGGATTTTGGCTTTGGCTTTGTGCCTTTCTGCTTGTGGCAATGGGGCTGATAAGGTTGATGATGGGGCTAAGGAGGCTGGTCAGGAAGTGTTAGAAAATTCTAAGGATGGTGGGAAGGCTTCTGATGGAGATAAAAAGGAGGCGGAGGCTGAAAA
This sequence comes from uncultured Anaerococcus sp., assembly GCF_963510575.1. Lineage (GTDB taxonomy): Bacteria > Bacillota > Clostridia > Tissierellales > Peptoniphilaceae > Anaerococcus. Next base: position 15,639 of record NZ_CAUPFR010000004.1, read on the forward strand.
AGTTTCAGATCAAGCTTCTTTGGCTGAGGATGATTTTTTCTTTTCTAATTATGACCTTGTTACTGTCAAGGATGGAGAGATTCTTAATGTCATTAAGGATGTGAAGAAGCTTTGCGATGATACTTATATCTATCCTGTTCCTTTGACTGAGGATGTTTTCCTCTTTGGTACTAATGGTGAAAATGCTAGAACTCTTATGAAGATTAAGGGCAAGAATTTTGAGGAAATTTACAAGATTGAGGACCAAGAATTTACACCATATGCTATGATTGGCGATAAGGTTTATGGGTTTTTTAGGGGTGATAATGACCTTAGCAAATTTGGTTATATTTCTGCCTATGGTGATATAGACTTAAAAACTGGGAATACCAATATTTTCAAGGCCCTTAAAATGAAGGATTCTAATGGATTTTTGCAGGGTATTGGTTTTACTGACAAGGAGATTCGCTATATTAAACATAATATGTCTGGTGATTATTCGGAAAAATTGTATAGGCTTGATTTATCTAAGGGTTACAATCAAGAGTCTGAGGAAATCGGAGATGTGGAAGGTTTTACCTGGCTTCAGTCAGTGAAATATGACAAGGATGGCAATGATTTTTATGATATTCTTGATGTAGACTATGACGATGAGGGCAAATGTTATATCAAGGGTATTGAGTGTCCGGGAGAAGGTACTCAGCTCATTTCGGCTGGGCCAAATATTATTTTACAGAATTTCATCGACCCTGATAAGGATCCTTATTTGTTTAAGATGGATATACTTAATTTCGTAACTGGAGACTTTATTGCCAAAGACCTAGAAGCCTATGGTTATAGGGTTCTTAAGGGTAAGCTTTATTATCTGGATAAGGATAAGAAAGTCCAAGTTTTGGATGGTTTCAAATAAGACTTTTGAATAAATTTTTAAAGGCCTGCAAGTTAATGATAAGACTTGCGGGCGTTTTTTTGCTTTTGCCTTTCTTGTTGGCTTGGGTTAGATTAGCTTACTTTGGTTTTTGCCAATATAAGCCTATTTTAAATTGTATATTGATTTGGTTTTTATTTTCAAAGGCCATTTTGGAAAATTTTTGGATGATTTTTGCTAAGAAAAAAGGACCCTGGTGGATCCTTTTTATTATAATTTTCCCTTATAAGGGTTTGCTTTGTCTCCGAATAGTAGTTTTTGGAAACAGTTGTTTTCTGGGTCTTCTTTCTTTAATTCTGGTTTGGCATTCCAATATTCTCGGTTGGTTTCTTCTTCCATGAAGATTACTTCTCCCGGATAATTTAGGGCTTTCACAGGATTTTTGGCTATTGTGTACATATTTATTACCCCATTTGTTACATTTTTATCATAGCCAAGTTCGTGGGATACGCCTGCTTTCTCAAGGTTGTGTAGGTTTGCACCTGGTAGGTAGACAGTGTATTCTTGGCCTTTCATGGACTCGTCAAAATATATGGATGGGTAGTACACGTCATTAGTTTTACTGCCTTCGATATTGCCCTTTGTTGGGGTTTGGTATTTTATTTCTTCGAGAGTGAGAGCATAGGATTTGTCGTCTAATTTCCTTGGCTTACCAAAGCGGCCGGTGTATAGACAGGCTACTTTTTCGGGTCCCCCAGAGTAGGTGCATCCATCAAATGTTCCGTCCTTGTAGAAGTAGATAAAATCGCTTCTGTCGGTGATGTAGGCGACAAATTCCTTGTCTTTTAGCATGGAGAATATTTCTGAGTCTGTGTTTTCTTTATCTTTTGAGAGTTTTTCTTCGTCGGTTTTTTCTTTCTCCTTATCTTTTTCAGCTTCTTTTTTATCTTTGTCTTCTTCTTTATCTTTGCCTTCTTCTTTTTCTTGGCTTTGGGCCTCTTGTACTGGTTTATTTTCAGCTTCTTTATTTTGGTCCTTATCAGCCTTACAAGCTGTGAAAACCAAGCATAGGGCAAGGATTCCTAGGATTTTTTTAATCATATGTCCTCCTTATTATTTTTTTATCATTATACTTGAGAGTTTTATCGTGGGCAATAGGAAACTCTTGAATTTTGCCAAGCAAAAAGGACCCTGGCGGATCCTTTTGATTTTATTTTTCTTTCTTTTTCTTATTTAGTATTACAAAGGCTATTATTGCAAGAACTAGGACTATTCCTAGGAAGCCTACTCCTCTCACGCCGGTTTTTACTTGGCTGGCTGGGGCTGTTGATGTGGTTGGGGCATCTTCTGGTTTTTTTTCTTCTTCGGTGCTGGATTTGTTTTCCCCTTGGGAGATGGTTACTGTTTCTGGTGGGGGGCTTGATGGGTTTTGTGGTGTGCTTGCGGCTGGGGCACTTGCCTTGTTTGAATTTTCACCATCTTTGACTTCTGTGCTGGTTAGTTCAGCTGATTTTTTTTCCTCATCTGGTTTTTTTTCTTCATCTGTTTTTTCTTGGAAGGTTCTGATGAAGTTTGTGTCGTCTAGGGGTAGGGAGTATTCTCCGTTGGCTTTTATTTCTTCATCTGAGATAGTATCGTTGTTGTCTGTGTTGATATTATCTAGGAAGGTCCTTTGTTTTTCACTTAGGGCCTGATAGGCTTCTTTGATGCCAGGTCTCTCTGATTTGTAGAAGGCGGAATTTTCATTTAGGGTGCCGTCTACTTCTTGGCTACTGGTTAGGAAGGCTGTTTGTTCTACGTTTGTAGATTTGAGGTCTAGGATTGGTTGGATTTTTTTATCTAGGTCCTTTGACAACTTTTCTATTAGATCAGAAGTTTTATTTTTGTCTTCTTCTGTTATTTCCACTTTCCCTTTGACTTTTTCGTCTATTTCTAGGATATAGTCGTAAATTTCTTGGAGGAGTGGGTTGGATTCTTTCTTTTCTTCTTCACTAGCTTTGGTGAAGCTTGTGGAGTTGACTCTTGCCTCGTAGAAGAGGTAGAGGTTTTTGATGTCTTTTTTGTCGATTTTATCGAGGAAAAAGAGCTTGCCATAGAGGATGTAATTTTTTACATCTTTGCTTATCTCATCTAGGTTGATATCTTGGTTAACTTTTTCTTTGGATGCCTGGATTTTTCCGTCTAGGTCTTTTGTGGCCTTTTCGAGCTCTTCCTTGGTGGCTGCCTTTTTGTTTAGGATGTCTATGTAGGCTTTCTTGTCTATTTCCTCTAGGTCTTTGGCTATGAGGATTTTTTCGTATAGGTCAAGACGGGCCTTGAATTCTTCTTGGTAGGCTGGGTCTTTTTCGTATTCTTCTTCTTTTGTTTGGTCCTTATTTGTGTCTTCCTTTGTTTTGGCTTCATTTTTGCCGCCTGTTAGGATTTCAAAAAATGATGGCCCTGATGGGTTTTCATCTGCAAAAGCCTTACTTCCAAAGCCAAAGATTAGGCAAAGGGAAAGACCGGTCGCAAAAGTTTTTTTAAATTTATTCATAAATCTTCCTTTAATTTTCAATTGCTCATACTGTATTCATTATATTTATTTTTCCCATAAAATCAATATAAAATCTTTCTTTATCCGATTTTCTTTAAAGTTAAAACCTGTTGTTTTTAAAAAAATACATTTTAAACCATAAGGGGGATAGGTGGTTAAAAGTAGTGAAGTCCTTAAGATTGACAAGGTCAAGACCTATAATTATAATAAAATTATTAAAAGATAAGGAGGCCCTATGAAAAAAATTTTATTAATTTTATTGGTAATTACAGGCATATTTGCCGGTTGTACTCAAAATAAAGTGGCAAATGAACCTAAGGAAAAAAATGTAAATGAACATAGCGAAAAAAATGAAAATGACCCTAGCGAAAATATCGCAAAGGAAACTGCAAGCCTATCTAATATGGCGAATGAATCTAGCTTTTCTTTTGTGGCCAAGGCTTTGGATAATAGTCTGGGAGCTGATAATGATATGGCAAAGGCGAATGTTGATAAGTTTATGGCTATGGTTTCAGACTACAACAAAAGTGTTGGCGAGTCTAATCTCATCGGGGATTTTAAGGAGGGTTTGAATCCTACTTATGATACGGGAAAATTGATTGATACTAGAAAAAATGCCAAGAAAAATTTCCCTGACACAAATTGTAGGATAAATGCCTATTTGCTGGCTGTTGCTAATTTGAAAGTCCAAAGGGCAGGCAATCCTGATGATGAAATGCTTTTTATGGATCTTGAAAAAATAAAAGAAGGCAAGATTTTTGATGGTCAGGTTGAGGAAACCTTTAAGAAGTTTTTCTCAAGGGTTAAGGCAAAAAATTCCAAAAATCCAGAAGACCAAGCCAAGGTCATGGAACATTATTTTTCGGGTTGGGCCTTTCCAAAAGACGCTGACCTGGTATCGGTAGTAATTAACGACAATTTAGATGGCAACTACCTTTTTATTGGCCACATAGGAGTCTTAGTTAAAATCGAAGGTGGATATCTTTTTGTAGAAAAAATCTCTTTCGAAGAGCCTTACCAGGCTATAAAATTCCCAAACAGACAGGCTTGCTATGACTATTTAAAAGACAAGTTTAAGGATTTTACAGACCCAGACACCTGTCCACCTTTTGTGATGGATAATGGAGAATACGTTGGTTAAGAGGATGAAAATGGTAATAAAAACTGGAATAATACCTGAAAAAGAACAAATAATTAGCCTTTACGATGATGCTGGCTGGACCGCCTACACTGACGAGCCAGATTTATTGATGGAAGCTATAAAAAATTCCCTAAAGGTTTGGACCTTGTGGGATGGGGAAAAATTAATAGGACTTGCAAGGACTGTAGGCGATGGGGCCACAATTTGCTACCTCCAGGACATTTTGCTTCTAAAAGCCTACCAGGGCCAGGGACTTGGTAGTGATTTGTTAAAAGAAATTATGAAGGAAAATAAGCAAATTCGCCAATTTATCCTCTTAACTGAGGATTCAGAAAAAACCAAGAATTTTTATAAAAAAGCTGGGTTGAGTGAGGTAGGAGATTTCTCTTGCCTGGCTTTTATGTGGTGAGAGATGATATTTAACAATTCATAAAGTTTATGAATGGCAATAAAAAAGAGAGCTTTTGTGGGCTCTCTTTTAGTTTTTTAGCCTTGTAATCCGTCGGCTTGCCTTTGCATGTTTTCTACTACTATGTCGTGGATGTCGCCTAGGCTTGCGGCGTATTCTAGGACTTCCCATGGTTTGTTGGAGTGGAAGTGGATTTTGATTAAATCTTCATCTCCAACTGCAAGGAGGCTGTCGCCTTCTAGGTTGTCTGAAATGTAGTCGAAGATTTCGTCTTCGTCTAGGTCTTTGTCTGTTCTTGCTATTAGCATTTGGCAATCGAATTTGAATTCGATTTTTTCGCCTGGTTTAAATTCGTGCATAATTAAGTCTCCTTCTTTATCCAAGATAAATTATTTATTTTTGTAACACAGCTAATTGAATTTATTAAGTTTAACACTTCGTAATGTTGTTATATAATAAATTATTTAAATAGACTATGTTTCTTCGTTCAAAGGGGGAGCCCCAAGGGACCTTCCGGATGGTCCCTCATCGGGCTCCCCCTTAAACCCCCTCTCCGTTACACCCCGCAACCGGCCCCTTAGCGGGGAGCGGGAGCAGTTGCTTGCCTTTGGCAAGCTTTTTATTGATACAGTTTTCTTAATTTTGGGTGATACTATTATAATGATTCTAACATTTTGGGAAATTTATATTATCATCATAATGAACTTTATTTGATAAACATTCTCACTTGTATTATACTCTAGTTTCTCCTGGTGAGGTTCTTTTTTAGTTCTTCTTCTAGGTTTCTGATTTCGACTTGGGCTTTTTCTCGGTTTTTGCTACCTTCTATTTGGATGTTCCTTACTTCTTCGATGGTTGAGATTAGGGCATCGTTGGTATGTTTGATGGTTTCTACGTCGACTATGCCACGTTCTGTTGCCCTTGCAGTTTCGATTGTGTTTTGTTTTAGGGTGTCGGCGTTTTTCTTTAAGAGGTCATTGGTGAGGTCGGTGACCATTTGTTGGGTCCTGATGGCTTGGTCAGTGTGGTGCATACCGAGGGCTAGGACCATTTGATTTTTCCACAATGGGATGGTTGTGACTATGGTTGTCTGGATTTTTTCTGCCATGATGGAGTTTGATGATTGGACCATCCTTATTTGTGGGGCCATCTGGATTGAAACCATTCTTGTGAGGTCTAAGTCGTGGAGTTTTTTCTCAAAACGGTTGGCTTGGGCCTTTAGGTCGTTGACTTTTTGGGCATCGAGGGGAAGGTTTGATTCAGCTGCAGATTTTTCGAGGGCTGGTAGGTCATTTTTGTAGAGGTCAGCTAATTTTCTCTTGCCTGCCTCGATATACATGGAGATTTCCTTATAATATTCCTCGTTTAAGTCGTACATCTGATCTAGCATGGAGATGTCTTTCATGAGGGTGATTTGGTGGTTTTCTAGGGCCCTGGCTACTTCGTTGATGTTTTTTTCGGTGGACTGGTATTTGACTTTGAGGTTGTCAATTTTTCTTACAGTCTTTTTGAAAAAGCCAAGAGGTCCCTTTGTTTCTTCCTCATCGTCCATGGTTTTGATGTCCATTACTACTGTGTCTAAGAGCTTGCCTATTTCGCCTAGGTCCTTGTCTTTTACAGCGTCAAGAGTTTTTTCAGAGAAGGTTGAAATCTTCTTTTGGGCACCTGACCCGTATTGGAGGATGATGTTGGTGTTTTCTAGGTCGATTTTTTTGGAAAAATCGTCTATCATCTTTTCCTCAGCTTCGCTAAAGACAATCCTATTTTCAACTTTTTCTGGCTCGGCTTTTAGGATTTGGTCGAGTTTTTCGTCTTTTTCTTCGATACCATCTAGTTTTAATTCGATATCACTCATAGTCTTTAAAGTCTCCTTCTACTAGTCCTTCTTGTTTTAAAACAAGCCTAATTGTGTCAATATCAGTTTTTACGTCCATAGCCCTATCAGAGATAAGGTCAACTTTAATCTTGTCAAAGGCCTCGGTAATGGTTTTGATTGATCCTTGGATTTCTGCCATAGACTTTAAAATCTTATCATCAGTGGTTTCTAACTCTTCAAATTCTTGGTAGGATTCAATGAGTTTGGCTGAAGTTGGCATGTAAAAATCGTTGAATTTGTTGAGGGCAAGGGCCTTGTCTGGGTATTTTTCCAAAATGTTTAGGATATCCTTGATGTTTTCGAAAAGTGGATTTAGGTAGTTCCTAAAAGTTGTTGAGGAAATTTTCTCAGACTTTTCTTGCATTTGCCTTAAAATTCTAGTGCAATTTTCAATTATTTCATCAGCTTCGTGGGAAGTAAGGTCTTCAACAGGTCCGATTTCTTCTTTTTTTGAGGAAGGCACTCTGCCGAGGTTTTCCTTGTAGAGCTTGAAGGTAGGGATATCAAGGATGAAAATAGAGTCGTTTTCAACAATCCTTGCCTGTTTGAAATAGTTTTGCTTCATAAAATACAAGAGGTCTTTGAGGGTTTCTTCCTCGGTCTGGCTGACTGCACTTGCCAAATCTCTCACTGATATAATTGTAGAATTTCCAAGCTCACGCCTGTATCTAGAATAATTTATGGCAAGCCTTTTGTAGTGGCTTGATAGCTTCCACATGAAAACTGGTGCCGCAATAGCTCCTGCCATGCTTAATAATCCAAGAAGCATTGAATCAAATCCAGGAATATCAAATTGATCCATGCCTATTGCAAAAAGGCTCATACCAACAAAGATAGCCCCCATTTTTAAAAGGCTTGACTTAGTTCTTTCCTTAGGTTTTTGCTCACAAATATCAGGATTTTTTGCCGCTGGCAAATTCTTCTTATAGCCCTTGGTAAAGTTTGAAACAGCTTTGTTTACAGAATTTTTAATAGTTTCCCCGATAGATTCAAAATCTATGTCATCAAAGTCAAAATTGATATTAAAAGCATCTTTTTGACTAAACTTATCTTTTTTCTTCATTTTATCTCCTTACAAAAGGTGATTTTCCTCTTGCTGATATTATACTATAGGATAAATATTTTTAAAATTCTTAAGGATAAAATTAATTATATTAAAAAACCTATCTTATATCCTTAATCTCATCGAAGAGGTCTTTATTTTTTTCTATATCTGCCCTTGAACCAAAAACAACCAAATTATCAAGGTCCATGGCTTTTTTGAAAGACTCGCTAAGGTTTTTGATGTCTTCAAGCTTTGTAGACTTGATTTCTGCAAGTATATCGTCATCTTTTTTGGAAGATGGGATCCTAAAGTAGGAATAATCAGCATCTCCCATTTGCTTTGGACTTCTTGGTCTTAAAATCGAACCCATTGAGGAAATTTTTTGGTTTTCAAAGTCCCTGTCGGTCATTTCAAGGTCTTTGGCGATTTGACCAAGCTTGTTGAAAGCGTCAATGGTTGAGGAAATATTTGGGTCCCTGTAGGAATAGGTTGCAAGAAGCATGGACCTTGAAATGAACATGCCTGCCCCGTAAGCACCTCCCTGGGCCCTGATTAGGGAATAGAGGTAAGGGTTGGACATGATTGACCCTGCGAGGAGGAATTTGCCATCATAGCCACCTTCAAATTCGTAAAAGTTGGCTGATTTTGAGACGTAGTTGACGTTGGCATCGGTTGCTATAGCTTCTTTTTTGGCCTTGGATTCGAAAGTGATTTCCACATCATTTTCCCTTTGTGTAAGGTCTGCAAAGGTTGAATTAATAGCGTCTTTCATGAGGTCGTAGTTGGATTTTTTACTGGTGATATTTATAGAAAGGTCCTTGGTGAAAATCCTCTTATAAACATCTTCGAGCTTGGCTTTTAGGTTTTCAAAGTCATTTTCAGCCAGGTCTATATTTTCTTTGACAAAGTCGTAGTAGGCGATGCCTGAGAGGTTTTCTTGGATAAAGGCATGCTTGTCGATGTGGGCGTTGGCCCTATTTATGGCAATCATGTGGCCAGAATCGTACATTTTTGATTCGAAAACAGCCTTCCTAATCCTCAAAAGTTCGAGAATCCTAGCCTGGTTTGCAAATAGGGAGTTCGATGTGAAATCTTTTACAATCTCTGTTGCTTCCTTGGTGTAGGCAGGAAGGGTTTTGAAAGATACCTTAAAGGTCCTGTCGATTTCATCTGGTCCCTTTTTGAAGGTCATAATTGAGAAATTAAGCGAACCGAGTTTTTGCCAGATTAGGTCGTCAATTTCTGTATATTTCATAGTTTTTGTGTCAATGGAACCTAGAAGTTCGCCAAGAAGTTGGGCGTATTTGAAGTCTTCAAGGCCTAGGTGATTGACATTAAAATACATATCTGTGTAGGTAAGGCCAGCTGTGGCAAGGTCGTTAAAGACGTATTCAAAAGTGTCTCTCTCAACCTCTCTTGGTACTGGTCTGGTTTTAGTTGGCACATCTTCTATATCGAGTTTTGGAATCATAGCCTTTATTTCTTCGCTATCTTCGCTGTCTTGGTAGGCCTTGAGCCTTGCTAAATCTTCCTTGATTTGGGCGAGTTTCCCTGGAGTCATTTCCTCGTTCACCTTTTTTAGGTAGGCTTGGAAATCTTCGTTTTCTTTTTTGTTATAATCAAGAGAAGGTCTTGAAATATGAAGGAGCTTAGTAGGATTGTCTAGGTAAAATTTCTTTATAAAGTCCTCGTAATAGGTGGTGTCTATTAGGGATTTTAATTCTTTTAGGTAGTCAACCAACCTAAAAACCTCAAAAGGATCAGCATCAAAGGACATGGATAGGTAGTATTTTAGACCTGCATTTACAGAGTTCAAATTTTCCCTCTGGCCAAAATCAAAGAGAGAAAAGGCTGATTTTAGAGCTTCCTTGTTGATGCCTTCGCTTGCCTTTTTTAGGCCTCTTTCGATTATTTCTACAAAGTCATTGACTTTGGCTCCATTAGTTTTTTGTGCCTGGATAATAAGGGCAGACCTGTTACCGTAGGCATTTCTTGCGTAAAAATATTCTGGTGCGAGCTTTTCTTGGATTTCATTTCTAATTTTTGATGAATCCATGTTGAAAAGGGCGTTTACCAAAATGGCTGCAGTTAGAGTTTCCTTGACATCTAGGGCAGAGTGGGTAAGCATAGCGTAGGTCAAATAGTCTTGGCCCTCTTTTTCTTCACTTGCTGGATAGGTGGACTCGATTGTGTTTTCATAGAAATTTTCCTTAACTTCTATGGCTAGGTTTAGGTCTTTTTTGTCGTATTTTGACAAATATTCTTCATCAAGCCTTGTCAAATAAGGGTCTATATCGGCTATATTTCCGTAAAAATAAATATAGGCATTTGAAGGGTGGTAGTGGTCAGCGTAGAATTTTTGAAATTCCTCAAAGGTCAAATCCTTTATAAAACGTGGGTCGCCACCAGATTCGTATTGGTAAGGCGAATTTTTGTACAAGTATGAGTTGATATCATTATCTATAAGGCTTTCTGGGTCTGAAAGGGCGCCCTTCATTTCGTTATAAACTACGCCAGAAATCCCCACAACCTCATCGCCTTCAAGGTCGTAGTGCCAACCTTCCTGGTCTAAGATTTGCTTTTTATTTACAACCAAAGGTGCAAAAACTGCGTCAGTATAGACGTCAACCAGGTTTCTAAAGTCTTTGTCATTTTCACTTGAAACAGGAAAAACAGTCTTGTCTGGATAGGTCATGGCGTTTAAAAAAGTCTGCAAAGAAGAGGAATCCATGGCCATGAAAGGGTCCTTTGAAGGAAATCTTGCTGACCCATTTAGGACAGAATGCTCCATGATGTGGGCCATACCCTTGGAATTTGTGGGAGGGGTCTTAAAACCAATGGCAAAAGTCTTGTTAGTGTCGTCTTTTTTGGCAAAAACAATACGTGCCCCACTTTTTATGTGTCTATAATGGAAGGCTTCAAGGCCTATGGCAGGGAAATTTTCATTTTTGATTAATTGGTAATTTTTATTCATACTTTATCCTTTGTAATTTTCTTTATCACTATTGACTATACCATTGTTAGAAGTTTATATGGCAAATCATGTTGACAATGGTTAAAAATCCTAGTAAAATTTTATTAGAAAGATAAAATAGTTTCGAACGAAAGAAAAATCATAAAATAGAAAGGTAAACCATGACAAAGTCAAGATACGGAAGCTCTTATTTTGGAAATTTAAGTCCAAGGATGCAAGAATTAAGAGATGAACTTTTAGAAAAAACTCCAGAAATTTGTGTAGAAAGAGCTGAAATTGTAACAAAATCCTATAAGGAAAACCAAAATAAACCTCTTCATATCAAAAGAGCCCTTATGTTAAAGGATATTTTGGAAAATATGTCAATTTACATAGAAGATTGTGGCCTAATTGCTGGCAACCAAGCTTCTTCAAATAGGGCAGCGCCAATTTTCCCTGAATATGCGATGAAATGGGTAATTGACGAGCTAGACGACCTTGAAAATCGTGATGGAGATGTTTTTACAATCACAGAGGAAAACAAGGAAAAATTAAGGGCCATCTACCCATTTTGGGAAAATAACACCATTTACGATAAGGGCAAGCCTTACATGCCTGATCAGGCTCAAAAATATGCAGATTTAGGCATAATTTCCTTTTTGGGCAAGGTAACTAGTGGTGACGGACATTTTGCGGCTGATTATACCAATATGCTTAAGGTTGGCCTTAAGGAATACAAGAGAAGGGCAGAGGAAAAATTAAGAAAGCTCGACCTTTCCGACTACAAAAATATCAAAAAAACTTACTTCTATAAGGCTTGCATCATTGTAATTGACGCAGTTAGGGATTTTGCATTGAGGTATGCTGTCCTTGCAGAAGCTAAGGCAAGGTCAACCTTAGATGCAAAAAGAAAAGAGGAGCTTTTAGAAATTGGCAGGATGCTTAGGAGAGTCCCTTACGAACCAGCCCAGACCTTTAAAGAGGCTGTTCAAGCCATTTGGTTGGGTCATTTGATTTTGCAAATCGAATCCAACGGCCACTCAGTTTCCTATGGTAGAGTTGACCAGTATTTGGATCCTTTCCTAAGGCAAGATTTGGCCTGTGGAAGGCTTACAGAAGACGAGGCGAGCGAAATTTTAGTCAACTTGTGGCTAAAAACTTATTCTATAAATAAGGTAAGGCCTTGGGGTCATACAGTATTTTCGGCAGGTAGTCCACTTTACCAAAACGTGACCATAGGTGGCCAAACCAAGGATAAAAAAGATGCCACAAATAAGACATCTTGGCTCATTTTAAAGACAATCGCCCAATGTCACCTCCCACAACCAAACCTCACAGTTAGGTATCATAGAAATCTCCCAGACGATTTCATGAAGGAATGTCTAGAGGTAATTAGGTGTGGGTTTGGTATGCCGGCCTTTAACTCAGATGAAGTTATAATCCCATCTTTCATAGAAAAAGGTGTTAGGCAAGAAGATGCCTACAATTATTGTGCAGTTGGTTGTGTAGAAACAGCTGTTCCAGGAAAGTGGGGCTATAGGTGCACAGGCATGAGCTTTTTAAACTTCACCAAGGGTATTTTAATTGCCATGAATGGTGGAAAAGACCCAGCCACAGGTACTCCACTAATAAAAGAAGTAAAAGAATTTAAAGAATTGAATAATTTTGAAGACTTCATGGAATCTTGGGATAAGACTGTCAGGGAAATGGCAAGGCAAACCGTAGTTGTAGACTCAGTTTGCGACATGATTCAAGAAGAAAATACAGCCGATATCTTGGCAAGTGTCCTAACAGACGATTGTATAGAAAGAGGACTCACCATGAAGGAAGGTGGAGCTGTTTATGACTTCATTTCAGGCCTTCAGGTAGGAATTGCAAACACAGCCGATTCCCTAGCAGCTATCAAGAAAACTGTTTTCGAAGATAGGACAGTTGGTAAAGAGGAATTATGGTGGGCCCTTATGGATAATTTCCAATCTCCAAGGGGCCAGGAAATCAGAGAACTTTTAAAGGCTGCACCAAAATATGGAAACGATGATGATTATGTAGATATGCTAGGCACAAGAGCCTACAATTCTTATATAGATGAAATCAAAAAGGCAAAAAATACCAGGTATGGTAGGGGCCCAATCGGTGGTTGCTATTATGCTGGTACATCTTCAATTTCAGCCAATGTTCCCCAAGGTGCAGGTACCCTTGCCACACCAGATGGTAGAAAAAAAGGCGAAGCCCTAGCAGAAGGTTGTTCGCCAAGCCACGGATCAGATGTCAAAGGCCCAACAGCAGTCCTAAAATCAGTAGCCAAACTTCCAACCAGGGAAATCACAGGAGGAGTCTTGCTAAACCAAAAAGTAACCCCAACCATGCTAGATAAACCAGGCAATAAGGAGAAACTAATAGGCTTAACCAGAGCCTTCTTCGACGGTCTAAAAGGCTACCACATCCAATACAACGTAGTAGATAAAGCCACCCTAATAGACGCCCAAAACCACCCAGAAAACCATAAAAACCTAATAGTAAGGGTAGCAGGATATTCAGCCTTCTTTAACGTCTTATCAAAAGATACTCAAGATGATATTATAGCAAGGACTGAACAAAATCTATAGAGAGAAAAGGGGCAACCCCTTTTCTTTCTTATCCATGATAAGTTAATTCGAGATTAACTGTATCATATAGATTTTATCAGTCATTTACATGACTGCTCCGTAAAAAGGGGGAGGCCCAAGGACCCTTCCGCATGGGTCCTCATCGGCCTCCCCCTTGAACCCCCTCTCCGTTACACCCCACAAGCGGCTCCTTAGCGGAGTGCGAAACCAGAAGTTTGCCTACGGCAAACCTCTTTAGTAGAGTTAATGACCTTGTATAAGATTACGTATTTTCCTACTGATTTCTAATATTCAAGCCCCTAAAAACTGATAACTCGGCTTCGCCTCAAACAATCAGTTTTCTTGACGGGGCTTTCTATTAGAAATCTTCACCCGATAGAGGGTAGAATTAGTTTCGAAGTTCAAGTATGGCTTGGCTCGTTTGGCTTTGCCAAACATTGCTAGATGGGAGTTATTCTTGAACGAAGAAGAAAAAAATTTAATTATCTTGTATTTTTGTAAATGAGGGAGGCGTTAAAAAATTTGATTGTTTGAGCGTAGCGAGTTATCAAATTTTAGCCGACTGAATGTCAAAAACTAAAAAACTAGTCCAACTTAAACAAGGGCTCCTTCATACCAAATAAGTTTGCCGAAGGCAAACACCATATCCCCCGAGAGGGGTCGCCCGGAGGGGGTAGCCGAAAGGGGGCTGGGGAGTCGCGTTGGGGAACGTGCGAAACGTTCCCCTGGGACTCCCCAGTTACGGAGATTCAACTGTAAGTAGAATGATATTTTATAATATTAAAGCAGAATTAAATCAAAATCATAAGATGATACAGTTAATCTCGGATTAACAAAAAAGATAATTTATCTCGGATAAAAAAAACAAAAAATGATATCTCATCTCGGATGAGAAGGAAAGGAAATAATTATGAAACTACTAATTGATGATGCAAACTTAGATGCTATCAAGGATATAGTATCCCTATACCCTGTTGATGGGGTTACTACAAACCCTACTATTTTATCAAAGGCTGGAGAGAATCCTAAGGATAGGCTTTTGAAGATTAGGGACCTTATCGGGTCTGATTTGGATCTTCATTGCCAGGTTGTGGCGTCTAAAAAAGAAGAGATAATTGCCCAGGCTAGGAAATTGGTTAAACTTTTGGGAGCCAATACCTACATAAAAATCCCTGCAAGTGGTGAGGGTTTTAAGGCTATTGAAGAACTTACTAAGGAGGGCATTAAAATTACTGCCACAGGGATTTATTCGCCTCTTCAAGCCTTTTTGGCAGCCAAGGCTGGGGCAAAATACCTTGCGCCTTATGTAAATAGGATTGATAATTTGGGCTATGACGGCCTTGCAGTTACTAGGAAAATCCAAAATATCCTTGAAGCCAACGACTTTGAGGCTCAAATTCTAGCTGCTTCCTTTAAAAATTCTAACCAAGTCCTAGACCTTGCAGAAAGGGGAGTTGGAGCCTTGACTTTATCCCCAGATGTTTTTAAGGGTTTGGTAAATGACAGAAATGTTGATTTTGCAATCAAAACCTTCGAAGACGACTTTGGGAGGATTTTAGGAGAAGGTCAGACTTTTTCAGATATTTTGTAAAAAAAATCGCCCCAAAAAGGGCGATTTTATGATAGGATTAATTTTATGCCGGAGGCCTTTAGATGGTCTTTGGCTTTTTTGTTTATATTTTTATCGGTCACAACCCTGTCAACCTTGCCCACAAGGCCAAGTGAAAGGCAACCAGATGTGGCGAATTTATGGCTTTCTGTAAGGACAATTACCGAATCGCAACGTTCTGCCATGTGTCTTACAGCCTCGCCCCTAAAGGGATCTTTGTTGGAAAATCCCCATTCAAAGGAATATCCATCAGCTCCAATAAAAAGCTTGTCCACCTTGTAATTTTTTACGGATTCGGCAAGGACAGGACCTATTAAAACCTGGCTTTTAGCCTGGTAGATGCCTCCAATTACAATGACTTGTACGGAAGAATCCCTTATATAATCTGCTATAAAGATTGAATTTGTAATGATTGTTATATTTTTCTTTGTCTCGGCAAGTTTTTTTGCAAAAATTGCACAACAAGAACCAGACTCAACCATGATGGTTTCCCCATCGCTAACTAAATCTACAGCTTTTTGGGCGATTTCAGTTTTTTCCTTAAAATGAAAGGAAAGTTTTTGGGAAATCGAATCATCGTCAATTAGTTCGGCGAAATTGTGGGTACGCCTGATAAGACCAGCAGAATCAAGGTCTGTAAGGTCCTTTCTCATTGTTACAGTTGACACAGCAAAAATCTCTGCCAGGTCATTTACCGAAATTTTTTTCTTTTCATTTATAATTTCAACAAGCTTGGCTTGTCTTTGGTCTTTGTTCATAAAACCTCACACAAAGGCATCAATGCCTTGATTTTTAAGTATTTGTACCATTTTATCCAGGTCGGAATCGGTCAGGGCTTTTTTATCACTATACTCGTATTTTATGCCGTAGGATTCATACTTGCCCTTGCCATATTGGTGGAAGGGCAAAAGTTGGACTTTTTTTGCACCGAGATTTTGAAAAAGCTTGGCAAATTCGTAAGCATCGTCATTTGAATAATTAAAGTCGGGAATTACTGGAATCCTAATCAGATAATCTTTGGCATTTTTTATAAGTTCTCTTAGGTTTTGGATGATGATTTTATTTGAAAGTCCAGTTTTATCCTTGTGGACGTCTTCATTCCAATTTTTGCAGTCGGCTATAAATAAGTCAAGGTGAGGGTAGAGCTTGGCAAGATTTCCTGGATTTGTATAAAGAGTAGTTTCTATAGCCGTGTGGATGCCCCTGGCTTTTAGTTTTTTGAGCAATTCTACAAGCGAATCTATTTGCATAAGGGGTTCGCCACCAGAAAGGGTCACCCCACCACCAGTCGACTGGTAAAAAACTTCGTCTTCCATAGCGATTTCAACCAAGCTCTCAGGGGTCATGGGTCTTCCGACTTGGTCGTATTTTATTTTTTTATCGCAAATCCCGTGCCTATTTAAAAGGTCATAAAATAGGTCATCTTCAACTATATAACCATCCTTGTCAAAGTTTAATTCATCAATTTTCGCGTCTATTTTTGTCCCCTTATCATCCTTTATAAAAATATTTACAAAGGGGTTTTGGCTTTCTGGATTTGAACACCATTTGCACCTTAAAGGACAACCTTTAAGAAAGATTGAAGTTCTAATGCCTGGTCCGTCTTGGAGGGAAAATTTTTGGATATTAAAAATTAAAATTTTGTCGGTTTTCATTTAGCTTACTCCTATATTTTGGAATATACGACTTTTATACAAAATTTCAATAGATTTCATATGAAAGTTATTAGAAGGGGAAATTTTGGGTAAGAATATAAAGTATAAAAGAAAGGAAGCAAAATGAAATTAGGAATTATAGGGGCAGGGATGATTGCCCAAGAAGTTTTAACCTTTATAGGGGAAATCGAAAATATCGAAGTGGTAGCAATTTCTGCCACTCCAAGGAGTGAAGACAAGCTAAAAGACTTGTCAGAAAAGTATGGGATAGGCAAATATTACACTGCTTATGAGGAACTTTTGGCAAATCCGGAAGTCGAAGTGGTTTATGTGGCCCTTCCAAATAACCTCCACTACGAAGTCATGGATAAGGCTCTTGACGCCGGCAAGGATATAATCTGCGAAAAGCCTTTTACAGCCAATGTTAACCAGGCCCTAAAGATTTTCAAAAAAGCAGAAGCCAAGGGGAAAATAATCCTCGAAGCCATGTCAAATCGCTTTATACCAAATGCTATAAGAGTGAAAGATGAAATTTCAAAGCTTGGGAAAATTAAAATCGTATCCTTTAATTATTCCCAATATTCATCCAGGTATGACCGTTTCAAAGCTGGCGATATAGCCCCAGCCTTCTCCCTAGAAAATGCAGGTGGAGCCTTGATGGATTTGAATATTTACAACATCGACTACGCCATCAACCTATTTGCCAGACCAAAAGACGTGAGATATTTTCCAAATATTGAAAAATCAATCGATACCTCGGGAGTTTGCCTGCTTGACTACGAAGACTTCAAGGTAGTCTGCATAGGAGCCAAAGACAGCTCGGCAAGTCTAACAAACACTATTCAAGGAGAAGAAGGTACCATAGAAATCCCAGACGCCCTTAATTCTTTCGGTTCATACAGGATAAAGAAAAATGGCGGAGTATATGAAGAAATCAATGAAAATAAGGATAAATCAAGGCTCTACTACGAATTTGTAGCCTTTGAAAAAATCATAAGAGAAAGAGACATGGAAAGGGTTGAAAAACTAAAAGAAATAACATTGATCACAGCCGAAACCCTAAACCAAGCCAGAATCGAAGCGGGAATCTTCTTCCCAGCCGATAGCTCCCACTAGGAAAGTCTCAAAATGCAAGAAAAAAATAGAAAGTAAAATCGCAGAAACCGTTTCCTAAAATCCAATTAATGTGATATAATAAAATTGAGATTTGTAATAAAATACAAAATAAAATTGAATAAAAATCCAAGAAAAAACTAGAAAGCAAGTTAAAAACAAAGCATGAAAAGAAATTATAGTAATTATTAATGGAAAAAAGAAGGCTTTGTGAAGGGGAAAAAGAAATAAACCCCAAATCGAATTTGTGAAGGGAAAATAGAAAAAAATCCAGAAGCGACTTTGCGAAGCAAAGAGCAGAAAAATTCCAAGCGAAATTGCTGCAGGCAAAGAGCGAAAAATCAAGCCTTTAAAAGCTCAAAGCTCCGTTAAAAAATTGCACTGAAGAAATACTAAAAGAAAAAATAGTAAATACTGAGAATAGATTAAGAAAAAAAGCAAAAGTCAGACCAGATTGCAATTTTAGGAGATTTGAGATTTAAACCCAAAACCAACAATAAACTCAAACAAGGGAATATCTACACCAAAAAAAGCTTGCCGAAAGGCAAGCTACTACACCCGCCCTCCGCTAAGGAGCCGTTCGGGGGTGTAACGGGGAGGGGTTTAAGGGGAGCCCGATGAGGGACCCTACGGAAGGTCCCTTGGGGCTCCCCTTTAAACGAAGTTATTCAGAATATAGATAAGATTCTATATAAGTCAGAATTCCAAAGGGGACAAATTTTAAAAAATAATATTACAAAAAATCAAGATATTAAAAAATGCAAAATCTTGGATTTTAAAAAATAATTTTATATTGTATAAAAAAAGCAAATCACAACAGCATGGAATGCAAAAACGTACTGCATTCCGGGAATGCAAAAAAACCAATAATATCTGGAGTTATTCCAGGAAAAAAAGAAAGGAGAGATGTTATGGTAGGAATCATCCTTGCAAGCCATGGGGCTTTTGCTGAGGGGATCAAAGAGTCTGCTCAAATGATTTTTGGCGGGCAAGATAAGTTTGAAGCAGTTGTTCTCAAACCTTCCATGGGTCCAGATGAATTTAGGGCGAACCTAGAATCTGCTATTAAAAAAGTTGATTCAGAAGAAATCCTATTTTTATGCGACCTTTGGGGAGGTACACCTTTTAACCAATCTTCAGCTGTTTTTGACGGTCATGAAGATAAGTGGGCTATCGTTGCTGGTCTTAACCTTCCTATGGTAATCGAAGCTTTATCTGAAAGATTTACTGAAGAATCTTCTCACGTTATTGCTAAGGCTATTATCAAGAGTGCTAAGGAAGGCATTAAGGGTAAACCAGACGATATTAATCCAGCCTTGGAGGCAAGCGTAGAAGGTCCTAAGGCCAATAGCGAAGTCGCTAAGAAAGTTGTTGGAGGAACTATTCCAGAGGGAACAGTTCTTGGTGATGGCAAGATAAAAATAGGTCTTGCTAGAGTTGATACTAGACTCTTACACGGCCAAGTTGCAACTACTTGGACAAAGACAGTTGGTCCTGACAGGATTATCGTCGTTTCAGACAAGGTTGCCCACGATGAGCTTAGAAAATCAATGATTATGGAGGCTGCTCCTCCAGGAGTTAAGGTTCACGTTATTCCAATTAAGAAGATGAACGAAATTGACAAGGACCCACGTTTTGGTCTAACCAAGGCTTTGCTTCTATTTGAAACCCCACAAGACGTTCTAGAATACGTTGAAGGCGGCGGAGAACTTTCTGAAGTCAACCTCGGTTCTATGGCCCACTCTAAGGGCAAGGTTGTTGTGACAAACGCCCTTGCTATGGGCCCTGAAGATGTGGAAACCCTTGAGAAATTAAAGGCTAAGGGCATCAAATTTGATGTTAGAAAGGTGCCAGCTGATAGGGCTGAAAACCTAGATAGCCTTCTTCAAAAAGCGAAATCTGAATTAAATATATAGGAGAGATTAATGAATTTTATTAATATAATTTTAATCGGCCTAGTAGCTTTCCTTGCAGGTTGTGAAGGTATTTTGGACCAATTCCAATTCCACCAACCAGTTGTTGCTTGTACCCTAATCGGTCTTGTAACAGGCCATCTTAAGGAAGGTATCATACTTGGCGGTTCACTTCAAATGATTGCCCTCGGTTGGGCAAACGTAGGTGCGGCAGTTGCCCCAGATGCGGCTTTGGCTTCAGTAGCTTCAGCTATTATCATGGTTCTTGCCCTAGAAGGTGGTAGTGCCAATGCGACAGATGCTATAAACACATCTATCACCCTTGCTATCCCACTATCAGTAGCAGGACTTTTCCTAACCATGCTTGCTAGAACTTTGGCTATTCCATTAGTTCACGGTATGGATGCAGCGGCAGAAGATGCTAACTTTGGCAAGATTGAAACCCTATCATGGCTAGCAGTTGCTATGCAAGGTGTTCGTATCTTAGTACCTGCCCTTGCCCTTTGCTTCATTCCACCAGCAGTTGTTACAGAACAACTTAACAGGATGCCAGAATGGCTAACAGGTGGTATGGCAGTAGGCGGTGGCATGGTAGCAGCAGTAGGTTATGCGATGGTAATCAACATGATGAGTACAAAAGAAACCTGGCCATTCTTTGCCCTTGGTTTTGTAATTGCAGCCATTCAAAAACTAACTCTAATCGCTCTAGGTGTTATAGGCGTTGTTCTTGCAATAATTTATATGACCCTAAAGAGCCTTGCTACATCTAACCCAGGCGGTAATGCCGGTTCTGGCGATCCACTTGGCGATATAATCAATGATTATTAAGGAGGACCTATGACAGATACAGTAAATAACAAAAAAATTGCTCTTTCAGATGCGACCCGTAAAAAAGTTTGGTGGCGTCACCAATTCCTCCAAGGTTCTTGGAACTACGAAAGAATGCAAAACGGTGGTTGGGCATTTTCTATGATCCCAGCTATCAAAGAATTATATCCAAAAAAAGAAGACCAAGTAGAAGCTCTTAAGAGACACTTAGAGTTCTACAATACCCACCCTTACGTTTCAAGCCCTGTTATGGGTGTAACCCTCGCTATGGAAGAGGAAAGAGCCAACGGCACACCAATCGACGATGCAGCTATCCAAGGTGTGAAGGTTGGTATGATGGGACCTCTAGCAGGTGTAGGGGATCCAGTATTCTGGTTTACACTTCGTCCAATCCTAGGTGCCCTTGGTGCATCTATGGCCCTTACAGGTTCTATCATAGGTCCACTTATTTTCTTCATCGCCTGGAATGCAATCAGGATGATCTTTGAGTGGAAGACCCAAGAAATGGGCTACAAGGCAGGAAACCAAATCACCAAAGACCTTTCAGGCGGACTTTTAGGTAGGATTACCCTTATGGCATCCATCCTCGGTATGTTCATAATCGGTGCTCTAGTACAAAGATGGGTATCAGTAAACTTTGCAGTTGACGTTGCAAAAGTAACCCAACAACCAGGTTCTTACATTGATTGGGCAGCCCTACCAGCAGGTGCAGAAGGTATCCAAGCAGCCCTAAAACAATATGCAGCCATAGGACCTACAGCCCTTGACCCAGTTAAGGTGACAACCCTACAACAAAACTTAGACTCACTAATACCAGGCCTTGTACCATTACTACTAACCCTTGGTATTTGTAAGCTATTAAAGAAAAACGTATCACCAATCACAATTATCCTTGCTCTTTTTGCTATAGGTATAGTTGCGAAATATTTCCACATTATGTAATATGGTAGAAAGTCAAAACACCAAGATCGACTACCAAACTAAGGCAAATTACCTGGGAGGTTTCACCAGCCATGGTGACCTCCTAGTTGGTAATAAGGCCCTAGAATATTACAACGAAAGAAATGTCAGAGATTTTATTCAAATTCCATACACAGAAATTAAAATGGTAACAGCGTCGGTATTTTTTAAGAAAAAGATTACCCGCTTTGCCATCCACACCAAAAAAAACGGAGACTTTATCTTTAATAGCCCTGACAACAAGGCTATCCTAAGAGCCATTAACAAATATCTTCCAGATGACAAATTAAGGAGGTCTTTGACTGTGTGGGACTATTTGAAAAGGAAGTTTAAAAAATAAACTCCCGGTCGGGGAGTTTTATTTTCCCAACAAGTGAAAACATTTTCTTGTAGGGGTAGAAATTTTATGCGAAATATTATATAATATTATTATAAATATAAAAATGGACAAATAATTAACAATAGATTTAAGTCCAGAAGGAGATATATTATGAAAAATTATAAGACATCTAAGATCAGGAATTTAGCCTTAGTAGGGCATTCGGGTGCAGGTAAAACATCACTTACTGAAGCCCTTTTATTCAAGACCGGAGTTATAGATAAAAAAGGTAGGACAGAAAATGGCAATACAATTTCTGACTACGAAAAACAAGAAAAGAAAAGACATATTTCTCTTCAAACATCAATAATTCCAATAGAGTACAACGATTTTAAACTAAATTTCATAGATTCTCCAGGATTTTTTGACTTTGAAGGCGAAGTGCTCCAGGCTCTAAGAGCGGCAGAAAGTGCACTTTTTGTAATAGACGGTGAAAAGGGAATCGAAGTTGGTACAGAAAAATATTGGAAATATACCCAAAAGATTAACCTCCCATCTGTTATCTTCGTTAATAAACTAGATAAGGAAAACGCTCATTTTAACAAGGTTGTTTCTGACCTTCACATCGAATTTGGCAAGAAAATCATTCCTCTAACCCTAATGCTCGGCGAAGGTGAAGGCTTTGAAGGCATAATTGATGTTATGGATAAAAAAGCTTATTCTTACGAAAATGACGAAAAGAAAGAGCTAGAAATCCCAGAAATCAGAGTTGCAGAAGTGGAAGAGGTTTACAACAAGGTTATAGAAGCTGTTGCTGAATCTGATGACGCCCTAATGGAAAAATTCTTTGAAGGCGAAGAATTTAGCGAAGCTGAGATTAGAGAAGGTCTATCTAAAGCCATCCTTGAGGGCAAGGTTGTACCACTAATCGCAGGTTCTACAGAAAAGATGATTGGTCTTACATCCCTACTCGACGTGATTGTAAAATATATGCCAGCCATAGATGATGAGTCTGCAAATATTGGTTTTAGGGTTGCTGATGGTTATGAAGCTTTTGAAGCTAAGGAAGATGCACCATTCTCAGCTGTAGTTTTCAAGACCCTTGCAGATCCATTCCTTGGTAAGATTTCTATTTTCAAAGTTGTTAGTGGTTCAATCTCTAAAGATGGTAAACTTTACAATGCAACTAAGGATTCTGATGAAAAAATTTCTTCATTATTCTTCCTAAGGGGCAATGAACAAATCAAAACTGACAAGGTTGTTGCAGGTGATATAGGAGCTTTTGCTAAGCTTGATAAGACCCAAACTGGCGATACCCTTTGTACTAAGGAAAATAAAATCGAATACAAGAAGATTTCTTATCCAAAACCAGTTTTATTCTACGCAATCAAGGCTGTAAGCCGTGCTGATGAGGATAAGATTTCAGAAGCTCTTCAAAAACTAAATGAAGAAGACCCAACTTTCGCAAATGAGATGAACAGGGAAACTAGCCAACAAGTTCTTTCAGGTCTAGGAAATGTTCAACTTGAAGTTTTGATGGATAAATTAAAAGACAACTATTCTGTTAATACAGAAATTATTGAATACAAGATTCCTTACAGGGAAACAATTAAGGGCAAGTCAGACGTCCAAGGTAGACACAAAAAACAATCTGGTGGTGCCGGCCAATATGGTGACGTATTTATCAGATTTGAACCAAGCGAAGAAGACTTTGTCTTTGATGAAGAAGTATTCGGAGGCGCTGTTCCAAAGAATTACTTCCCAGCAGTAGAAAAGGGTCTAGAAGAATCCCTAGCAGAAGGTCCACTTGCAGGTTATAAGGTTACAGGAATTAAGGCAACACTTTACGATGGTTCTTACCACCCAGTTGACTCAAACGAACAAGCCTTCAAAACAGCAGCAAGGATTGCCTTCAAGAAGGGTATAGAACAAGCAGACCCAATTTTACTAGAACCTGTTATGAGTCTAGAAATAAACGTACCAGACGAAAACATGGGCGATGTTATGGGCGATATGAACAAGAGACGTGGTAGAATTTTAGGTATGGAACCTCAAGAAGATGGCAGCCAAGTTATCAAGGCTGAAGCTCCACTTGCGGAAGTTTTGACCTACGCTATAGACCTTAGAAGCCAAACATCAGCAAGAGGAACTTTCTCCATGGACTTTGTAAGATATGAAGAAGTTCCAAGAGAAATTACACAAAAAGTTATAGAAAGCAAGAAAGTAGATTAACAAGTACAGGAGGCAGCAATGGCAAGGTGGGAAATACTAGATATAGACCCTTACTTAAGTGACTATGAAAATGACATAAATCTCAGGATGGAAAGGCTAGAAGAGCAAAAAAAGAATTTTTTAGCTGGTGGTAAATCACTTAAAGAATTTGCCAATGCTCACAATTACTACGGCTTCCACAAGGTTGATGGGGGCTGGATATACAGGGAATGGGCCCCAAATGCTGACGGGCTATTCCTTATAGGTGATTTTAACAATTGGGATAAGCATTCCTATCCCCTAACAAAGATTAACGGCCAAGACTGGGAAATTTTTGTAAAGGGGATTAGGACTATCCCTCACAAGTCCAGACTAAAAGTTCTTGTTGACGCAAATGGCGAAATCAAGGAGAGAATTCCGATTTTTGCTCGTAGGGTAGAAAGAAATGAAGACCTAGATTTTGCAGCAATTTTAGAAAATCCACGCAAAGATTTTGAGTGGACTGATCAAAAATTTGAAATAAAACACGATGACCTTCTAATCTATGAGGCCCATATAGGCATGGCAGGCGAAGAAGGCAGGGTTGCGACCTACAAGGAATTTGAAAAACATATCCTTCCGAGGATTAAGGCAGGGGGTTACAATACTGTCCAACTCATGGCTATAGCAGAACACCCTTACTACGCTTCCTTTGGTTATCAGGTGGCAAATTTCTTTGCCCCATCTTCTTGGTACGGGGAAAACAAGGATTTAAAAAGCCTTGTAAATACAGCCCACGAAATGGGCTTAAATGTGATAATGGACTTGGTTCATTCGCATTCAGTTAAAAATACAGCCGAAGGTATCAATGAATTTGACGGTACAGACTACCAATTTTTCCACGCAGGACCTGAAGGCAACCATCCAGATTGGGATTCTAAACTTTTTGACTACCACAAGGGTGGGGTAGTCCACTTCCTTCTTTCAAATGTAAAATATTGGCTAGAAGAATTCCACTTTGATGGTTTCAGGTTCGATGGAGTCACATCCATGATTTACAAAAATCACGGCCGTGGGGAAGCTTTCGACTCTTATGCAAAATATTTTTCTATGAATACAGACATAGATGCCCTAAATTATCTACAAATGGCTAACGAACTCATTAGAGAAATAAAACCAAAGGCCATCACTATAGCAGAGGATATGTCAGGTATGCCTGGCATGTGCCTACCTGTTAGCCAAGGTGGAATTGGTTTTGATTACAGGCTTGCCATGGGTATGCCAGATTTCTGGGAGAGGACTTTAAAAAGAGATGACCACGATTGGGATTTGTCAAATATGTGGTATGAGCTTACAACTCACAGGCCAAACGAAAAGAGAATTGGCTACGTAGAAAGCCATGATCAGGCACTAGTTGGTTCAAAAACTACAATCTTCCAGCTAGCCGACGCTGAGATGTACGATTCTATGGCCGTAGATATCCACAACTTTGAGATAGACCGTGCCATAGCCCTCCACAAGATGATTAGGTGGATAACCATCTCTGAAGGCGCTGATGGCTATCTAAACTTTATGGGAAATGAATTTGGTCATCCAGAATGGATTGATTTTCCAAGAGAAGGCAACGGTTATTCCTACCACTACGCCCGCCGTCAGTGGTCACTAAGGGATGCTGATTATTTAAAATACAAGTTTTTGGCAGATTTTGACCAGGCCATGCTTTCCTTTGCTGAGCAAAACCACCAGTTGGGCAACGACACCTACAGGCTCTGGCTAGATAACGATAGGAAAATTATAGCCTTTAGAAATAAGGATATAGTTTATCTTTTCAACTTCCACCCAACAAATTCCTATGAATCCTTCCACTTACCAATCCATGATACTGGAGAATTTAAGGTAGTTATGGATACTGACGAGCCACGCTTTGGTGGTTTTGACAGGATTAGCCACGGAGTCACTTATCATACAGAAAAATTGCCAGGCACAGACTACGATGGAATTAAAATTTATATCCCATCCAGGACTGTCCTAGCCCTAAAAAAGGTCAAATAGTGAAAATAATATGTTTGGGAGATTCCTTCACTGAAGGATATCTCGTCGAAAATAAATCCTATACCCGCTTTTTATCAAAGGCGGGTTTTGATGTTGTAAACCTAGGCAGGAATGGGTCCACAAGTGGAGAAATGCTCGCAAGATATCAAGGCTATATTTTAACAACAGCCCCAGCTGACCTCTTAATTGTCTTTGGAGCTACCAATGATTTTATGGTAGGATACTCAGTTGATTTGGTATTTAAAAACCTAAAAAGTATAGTAAAAATTGCTAAGGCAAGCAAAGTCCTAATTATAGGGCCACCCTTTGTTGAAGAAGACGAATATTATCCGGTTTATGATGAAATAAATGCTAAAATTTCAAGCCTTAAGGACAAAATTAAGGACCTAGGAATAGACTTTATAGACGCCGAGGAAATTCCTGGTCATTATCTAGACGGAATCCACCTTGCAAGCGACTTTCATGAGGGTCTTGCCAAAAAAATTATTGAAAAGATTGGAGAATAAATTGGAAAAAATTGAAAACCAA
>NZ_CAUPFR010000005.1:0-40972 GCF_963510575.1 uncultured Anaerococcus sp.
ATTCTAGTTTGGTAATAGCAAGCCCTCATTATCAACTTGAGAAAATAACAGAAAGATACAGGCTCGAGGAGTTATAGAAGGAATTTATAAATGATAACAATAGATAGAGATCTACTTTCTATACAAGAAGGAAGAATTCTAGTAGAAGAAGCAAGGAAGGCCAAGGACTGTCTGGTAGATAAGTCCCAAAGAAAGCTAGAGCCCTTGCTAGAAGAAATATTATCATATTTTAAAAATAATATAAATAAACTTTCTATAAGGGCTCAGGAAGAGACATCCTATGGAGTAGCCGAAGATGAGTATAGGCTATGTAAGTATTTTTTGGATAATATCCACAAAGATTTCGAAAAATATCAAAAACCTTATGAAGTAAGTCAAACAAAAAACGGCGAAAGCTTCTTATTGTCAGTCCCAAAAGGCATCTGCCTAGGACTTATATCTCCGTATTTATCTTTAGCATCGAGTATGCAACTTATAATATTTGCCATAAAAACTCATAATCCTCTTATCTTCATAGCAGAAGATAGGTGTCACAACATTGTAAAAACCATAGTCAATGATGTGAAAAATATTATAAAAGATAAGTACTATCCAGAGGGTTTGGTAGGATTTTTAGATATAAATTCTAAAGCAGGTAAGGAAGAACTCCTAAAAAGTCCATATATCGACTTCATTATAGAAAGTTCTTTCATAGAAGCCAGCACTTACAAGGCTGATAAGGATATATTTGTTTCTGAAATCGGCAACAATGTAGTATTTATAGACAAGAGTGCAGATCTAGAAAAGGCCTGCCGAGAAATAGTTAGGTCTAAAAGTTTTAACAATGGACTAACAGTTGGAGTAGAACAGGCAGTAGTAGTCGAAGCAAGCGTTTTTAATCAAGTGAAGGAATTGCTTCATGAAAACGGAGCATATTTCTTAACCAAAGATGAACACATAAAAATGCAAGCTATCCTCTATGATGATTACCAAAATGTTAGAAAAGAATTAGTGGGCAGGTCAGCAAAGGAATTAGGCCACATATGTGGAATAGCTGTGCCAGATGATTGCAAAATCTTGGTTGTAAATAAACCATATGTATCAGTCAAGAGCCCATATTCTAGGGAAAAGTACATGCCTGTCATATCTATGTATGCTGAAGATGATTGGTTGAATGCTTGTGAAAAATGTATAGAGCTTTTATTAAATGATAAAAAGGGCCAAAGCCTATCAATTTACTCAAATGATGCTCATGTTATTGAAGAATTTATAGAAAAGAAACCAGTAGCAAGAGTGCTTGTAAATACAACGACAGGCCTAGGGAGTATGGGACTAGGATCAAGCCTTCCCTTATCGTTTTTCATAACAACTGACAAGCAAAAAGGCCATAGTCAAAACAGTTTAACTATAAATCATTTTTATAAATTTAAAGAAATAGCCATAGGAAGCAAAGAAAGTTTAGATGAATTTTTGAAAGAGTATAGGCAAAATAAAGCCAATAATGAATTATTTAACCAGGTTTTATTTAGTATAAATAATAAAAAATAAGGAGAGAAAATGGATTTAAGAGAATTTTCCAAAAAGTTGGCAGATGCAACTAAACATATGGATGATGAACAAAAACATCAAGTCCGTCAAATGTTTCAAAAAGTGACAGAGCAACTTGAAAAAGAAGCTAATCATTGTTGCGGAGAAATAGTAGTAGATCATGATGGTCCAACCGAAATACCAAATGGACCAACACAAAGACTTGTAGATTTAAAGGCTAATTTCCTAAAACAAGTACCTGCTATTACCCTACATAGGGCAAAGGTTGTTACAGAAATGACCAGGCAAAACCCAGGCATGCCAAAAATAGTATTAAGAGCTAAGGCATTTAGAAAAAACTGTGAACAAGCTCCACTTGTTATCCAAGATAAGGAATTAATAGTAGGTTCGCCATGTGGTTCACCTAGGGCAGGAGCCTTCTCACCTGATATCAGCTGGAGATGGCTAAGAGATGAATTGGACACAATAGGAGATAGACCTCAAGACCCATTCTATATATCTGAAGAAGATAAGGAATATTGTAGAAACGTATTGTTCCCATTCTGGGAAGGTCAATCCCTAGATGAACATTGTGAAGACCAATACAGGGACGCAGGCGTTTGGGAATTATCAGGCGAATCATTTGTATCTGATTGTTCTTACCACCAAGTAAATGGCGGAGGAGACTCAAACCCAGGTTATGACGTAATCCTAATGAAAAAAGGTATGCTAGATATTCAAAACGAAGCTAAAGAACATTTAGCAAAACTTGATTACTCAAACCCAGAAGATATAGACAAGATTTATTTCTATAAAGCAGTCATTGACACTACTGAAGGTGTTATGATCTATGCAAAAAGACTTTCTGAATATGCAGCAGAACTTGCAAGAAAAGAAACAGATCCAAAGAGAAAGAAAGAACTAGAACAAATATCCATAGTAAACGCCCATGTTCCAGCTCATAAACCAAGAAACTTCTGGGAAGCTATCCAAGCAGTTTGGACAGTAGAATCACTCCTAGTTGTAGAAGAAAACCAAACAGGAATGAGTATAGGCCGTGTTGACCAATACATGTATCCATTCTATGAAGCAGACATCAAGTCAGGTAGATTAAACCAATACCAAGCATTTGAACTAGCTGGCTGTATGCTAATTAAAATGAGCGAGATGATGTGGTTAACAAGTGAAGGAGCTTCAAAATTCTTCGCAGGATACCAACCATTTGTAAACATGACAGTAGGTGGTGTAACAAGAGAAGGTAGAGATGCAACAAATGATCTAACCTACCTATTAATGGATGCAGTTAGACACGTAAAAGTTTACCAACCTTCACTAGCAACTAGGATTCATACCAAATCACCAGATAAGTACTTAAGAAAAATTGTAGATGTAGTAAGGGCAGGAATGGGCTTCCCTGCATGCCACTTCGACGACACCCACATCAAGATGATGCTAGCCAAGGGAGTATCTGTAGAAGATGCTAGAGACTACTGCATGATGGGTTGTGTTGAGCCACAAAAATCAGGCAGACTTTACCAATGGACATCAACATCCTATACCCAATGGCCAATAGCTATAGAATTAGCTTTAAACAACGGTGTGCCATTATGGTATAAAAAACAAGTAACACCAGACTTAGGCAACATCGACAACTTTGACACTTGGGAAAAATTTGAAAAAGCTGTTAAAGAACAAATTTCATATATAACAAAACTAACTGCTGCAGCAACAACCATATCTCAAAGAGTACACAGAGACATGGCACCAAAGCCACTTATGAGCATCATGTACGAAGGATGTATGGAAAGTGGTAAGGACGTATCAGCAGGTGGTGCAATGTATAACTTTGGACCAGGAGTTGTTTGGTCAGGTCTTGCAACATACGCAGACAGCATGGCAGCGATTAAAAAGCTAGTTTATGATGATAAGAAATATACATTAAGACAACTAAACGAAGCCTTAAAAGCTGACTTTGAAGGTTATGAACAAATCAAAAGAGATTGCTTAGACGCACCAAAATATGGAAATGATGATGATTTTGCTGATAACTTCTGCAATGACATTATAAACTTCACAGAAAGAGAACACGCAAAATACAGAACCCTATTCTCAAGACTATGCCACGGAACCCTATCAATTTCTAACAATACACCATTTGGTCAATTAACAGGGGCATCAGCAAACGGACGTGCAGCATGGACACCTCTATCAGATGGTATATCACCAACTCAAGGCGCAGACTTTAAGGGACCTACATCTATAATTAAATCTGTATCAAAAATGTCAAATGATTCAATGAATATGGGTATGGTACACAACTTCAAGATTCATAAGGGAATACTAGATTCAATAGAAGGTGAAAACGCATTAATAACCCTCCTAAGAACAGCTTGTATGTATGGCAACGGAGAGATGCAATTTAACTATATTGACAATGAAACAATGAAAGATGCTCAAATACATCCAGAAAAACATAGAGACTTGGTAGTTCGTGTAGCTGGTTACTCAGCATTCTTTGTTGAACTATGTAAAGACGTACAGGATGAAATCATAAGCCGTACCATGTTAGAAAAATTCTAATATAGAAAGAGATAGTAATGGATAATCTAAAAAATGATCCAAAGGAAAGGACAGCAAGGATATTCAATATCCAAAAATATAATGTACACGATGGTCCTGGTGTAAGGTCTTTGGTCTTTTTCAAAGGATGTCCTCTAAGATGTAAATGGTGTTCAAACCCAGAAGGATTGAGGCGCGAACACCAGGTTATGATGAAAAAAAATCTTTGTATAAATTGTGGCCAGTGTGTGGATGTATGTCCTAAAAATATCCACCATATAGAAGATGGAATCCACAAGGTAAAGCGTGATATAACCTGTATAGGTTGTAGGCAATGCGAAAAAAACTGTATGCAAAAAGCCATAGAAATAGTTGGCGAAGATAAACCTATATCTGAAATAATGAAAACAGTTAGGGAAGATAAGGACTTCTATAATATGAGCGGAGGAGGACTAACAGTTGGTGGCGGTGAATGCACCAGCCAAGCAGAATCTCTAATAGCCCTCCTAGACGCATCCAGGCTTGAAGGCATAAATACAGCTATAGAAACTTGTGGCTATACCAAAAGAGAAAGTTTAGAAAAAATCAAAGACCATGTAGACATATTTTTATTTGATATAAAGCATATGGACCCTATCAAACACAAAGACCTAACGGGTGTAAATAACGAGATTATACTAGAAAACCTAAAATACCTCTTAGAAAATGGAAAAAGAGTAAAGGTTAGAATGCCAATGTTAAAGGGTGTCAATGATAGCAAGGAAGAAATAATGGCTGTAGTAAATTTCTTAAATGACTATAAGTGTTTTAAAAACTTTGAGGGAATTGACCTACTACCCTACCACAGATTTGGCGTTGGCAAGTATGATCAGCTAGATATGACTTATCCTATAGAAGGAGACTTCTCCTTGTCAGATGAAGACCTAGATAGAATTCAAAAATGGCTTGATCAAGAAGGACTAGAAGTCAATATAGTAAAACACTAGGAGTTGAGGATATGGAACACTTAGAAAGAATTATACAAGAATCTGTTCCGGGCAAGCAAATAAGTTTGCTCCATGTAATATCATCACCAGATATATCTGTTAATGATAAACTCGGCATAGAAAGTGGAAATGCTATAGGAATCCTAACCCTAACCCCAACAGAAACGGCTATCATAGCTGCAGACATAGCTGCTAAGGCAAGCCTTGTAGATATTTGTTTTATAGATCGCTTTAACGGGTCAGTTATCATCCAAGGTGATGTGTCAGCTGTGGTAAACGCCCTAGAGGAAGTGGCAAGAGAGTTTCAAATGCTCTTAGGCTTTGATGTATGCAAGGTCACCAAAACATGAGAAGAATTCTTATAATGGGGGCTAAGGGAGTAGGAAAGAGAACTTTATCAAACCTAATCGAAGGAGAGCAAACTACAAATAAAAACAACTTAGATTTGTACTACAGAAAGAAAACAATAATAGCTCCTGGAGAATTCTTGGAGCAGACATGGTTAAACAACGCCCTTATAATGGTATCTCAAAACCAAGCCTATATAAATTTGTTTTTAATCAACTCCTTAGACAATTCTTACTACCCACCGGCCTTTGCGAATTCTTTTACCAAAAGAAATATAGGTGTAATAACCAAGATAGACTTGATGGATGAAAAAAATTACAAAAAGTCTTACCAAATGGCAGAAGACTTAGGCCTGGACCAGATAGTAGCCATATCAAATAAGACCCAAGATGGCCTTGAGAAATTAATTGAAATAATAAAAGAAGCTGAGGCTTGAAATGAAATATATAACAGAAGCACAGCTTAGGGACCTGTATAAAAAAAGCCCCTTTACGAGCTATAAATGCTCGGATGATAGTAGGCTAACCCCAAATGCAAGACAATTCTTAATAGATTTTAAGATAGAAATCTTAGACTTAGACCTTATAGAAAAAACAAGGAAAATCTATAAGGAAAAGAAAGCGCCAATCAAGACTTTCAAGCCAAAACCAGACCCTACTTATAGGATAGGAATTTTATTAAGAAAGCTATCGTGCAGGCTTAGACTATATGATTTGCTCATATCTTTAAAACTATTTGACCTATCAAAGGACCTTAAAATATCTAAACTTAAAGAATTAGAAATTTTAGAAGGTGCAAAAAAGCTAGCAGAAGAGATATTTATGAATATGGAAATATCCAATCCCTACTTGGACTTATTTGTAATAATTGATGATTTTGCTGGGGAGATTAATAAACTTAGCCTAAATGAAGAAGAAAAGAAAATAGTAGAAGCCCTAGTGGCCTATACATATAGCTTATTTATAAAAAGTGTGAAAGGAGTCAATGATAATTAGGTTAGATGAAGTTAATAAAATCATAGAAGATTTCGAAGAAAAAATTAAAAACCCTGTAAAAAATCCCAAGGGTGACCTATATACTGGAGTTGACCTTGGCACAGCCTTCATAGTCTTAACTGTATATGACAAGGATAAAAATCCAATAGCTGGAGCCTACCAATATGCAGAAGTTGTAAGAGACGGGATGGTTGTAGACTACATGGGAGCATGCGATATAGTCGGTAAATTAAAAAAAGAAATTGAAGATAAGATCGGAAGAGACCTAGTTATGGCGGCAGTTGCCATACCTCCGGGAACAGAATCTATAGACGGCGGAGTAGTAAAAAATGTATGCGAAGCCTGTGGATTTGAAGTCATGGCAAAATTTGACGAGGTAAGTGCTGCTAATAAGTTACTAAAAATAGACAGTGGAGTAATCGTAGACATAGGAGGAGGCACAACAGGTGTCAGCATCCTAGAAAATGGTAAGACAATAAAAACAATTGACGAAGCAACTGGTGGTAGACACCTATCCTTAGTTTTAGCTGGAGCCTACAAAACAAGTTTAGACCAAGCAGAAAATCTTAAGAGAGATGTAACAAGACATAAGGAAATATTCCCAGCTGTAAGTCCTGTTTTAGACAAAATAGCAACCATAATCCAAGATACCATCAATGGTGATGAAGTTGACAAGGTAATTCTTGTTGGAGGGAGTGCCCTCCTAAGTGGAATAGAAACTTATATAGGAAATAAATTGCACTTGCCAACCCTAAAACCAATCAATCCTATGTTTGTAACTCCAATAGGAATCTGCTTTGGTCTTATAGAAAGTTGCTTATAGATGGATATTAGACTAATACAAAGACCTAGTGATGCAACCTTGGAAATCTTAAAAACCAGGTCAAAACTAAATTTTGATACCTATAAACCAGGAGCCCTGGGCTTGATTCAAGGAAAAATCATAGAGATGCTTGTGGCAAGTGATATAGCCTATAAGGCATCAGGGGTAATGGTAAGTGATGTTAGGGGTTCTTGCCCTCAAAACTTTGTACTTTTGGCAATAGTTGGTGAAGCTGAAGAGGTAAGAGTCGCCCTAGAGTCAATAAAGGCAAAGAGTGAGGAGATGAAAATATGATAGTAGCAAAGCTTATAGGAAATGTTTGGGCTACTAGAAAATATGAGGCCCTAGAAGGTATGAAATTCATGCTTGTCGAAGTTTTAGATAATAATAAAGAAAAAAAACAACTAGTTGCGGTAGACACAATAGGAGCTGGCATAGGTGACAGGGTTCTTATTAGTCAGGGATCAAGTGCAAGAAGAATCCTCGAACAAAGCGATGAACAAAGAATACCTATTGATGCTGTAATAGTTGCCATAATAGATGATGACTGCAAGATATAAAGGAGTGAAAATGAGAAGACTTGTATCAGGAGATGATGTCTATGAAAAAGCCAAGTCCAAGGAACCAATATACATAGACAAAGACACTATAATTACTCCGTATGCTAGAGACTTAGCTAGAGACCTAGGGGTAAAGATTGAGTGCTATAGCAAAGAAAAACATGCTGAGGAAAATATAAAGGAGATAGAAGAAAAACCATCTGAACCAATCTTAAGCGAAGATGAAATATACAAGCTATTGAAAGAAGCGATAGATTGTGGATGTCTAGATCCTAAAGAATTGGGTGAGATGTTATAGAATGAGTAATGATGTAAAAGAACTTGTATCTATCCTTATAAAAAATTATAAGGATAAGTCTCCAGTCATAGACCTTAATAAAATACCCATTGGCATATCGGGTCGACACATCCACCTATGCCAAAAAGATTTAGATGCTCTATTCGGTAAAGATTACAAATTAACACCTATCAAGGATTTAAGTCAACCAGGACAATTTGCTTGCAAAGAACAGTTGATGCTTGCAGGGCCAAAAGGTTTTATAGAAAAAGTTAGGATTATAGGCCCAGCAAGAAAAGCTACTCAGGTAGAAATACTAAGGTCAGATGCCTTTAAATTGGGAGTAAAACCGGTTGTTAGATTGAGTGGAGACCTAGATGATACTCCGGGCATAACCATAATAGGACCTAATGGAGCAGTAAAGATTGAACAAGGTGTTATAGTTTCTCAAAGACATATCCACTTCAGTCCAAGCCAAGCCAAAGAAAGAGGCTTAAAAAATGGAGACATAGTTTCCATTAGACTATCTGGAATGCGTGGAGGAATACTAGAAAATGTTGCTATAAGAGCAGGAGAAGAATCTTATCTAGATTGCCACATAGACCAAGAAGAAGCAAATGCTTTTGGAATAACATCTAAAGACTATGCAGAAATAATAAGATAATAGGATAGGCAATGACAGAAGAAAAAAATAAAAAAATAAACAAAAAAGAAGAAATTAAAGAAGAAACAAAAGAAGAAGTAAAAGAAGAAGTTGTCAAAAAACAAGAAGAAAGAAAGGAAGTAAAAATGGCACAATTAGACGCACTAGGAATGATCGAGACAAAGGGACTTATAGGTAGTATTGAAGCAGCTGATGCAATGGTAAAAGCAGCTAACGTTGAACTTATAGGCAAAGAACGTGTAGGCGGTGGCCTTGTAACAGTAATGGTAAGAGGAGATGTTGGAGCAGTAAAGGCAGCAACAGATGCAGGAGCTGCAGCAGCTCAAAGAGTTGGTGAATTAATCTCAGTTCACGTAATCCCAAGACCACACATAGAAGTTGAAGAAATATTACCAAAAAAGAACTAATAAAGAGGGTACTAAAAGATGACAGAATTTGATCGTGATCTTTCCTCTATCCAGGCAGCTAGAGACCTAGCTAGGAAGGGAAAAATTGCCGAAGAAGCTTTAAAAAATTATAGTTTTGAACAAATTGATAAAATAATAAAAGCTATAGCAGAAGCCGGCGAAAGACATGCCCTAGAACTAGCTAGAATGGCTGTTGAGGAAACAGGATTTGGAAAGGTAGAAGATAAGTTATACAAAAACCACATGGCTAGTGGACTCTTGTATGAACAAATTAGAAACAAAAAAACTATAGGAATCATTGATGCTGATGAAAAAGAGCAAGTAATAACAGTTGCTGACCCAGTTGGTCTAATAATGGGTATAGTTCCATCTACAAACCCAACAGCTACAGTATTATACAAGTCAATGATAGCTATAAAATCAAGAAATCCTATAATATTCAGCCCACATCCATCAGCAGCTAAATGTACTAATAGGGCAATTGAAATAGTTAATAAGGCAGCAGTAGAAGCAGGTGCACCAGAAAATGTAGTTCAAGGTCTAACCCAATTATCAATGGAAGCAACCAACGAATTAATGCATGCAAAAGAGGTAAAACTAATAATTGCAACTGGTGGTCCAGGAATGGTAAAGGCGGCCTATAGTGCTGGCAAACCAGCTATTGGCGTAGGAGCAGGAAATTCACCAGCTTATATAGAAAGAACAGCCAATGTAAAAAATGCAGTCACAAATATTATGGCAAGCAAGACCTTTGATAATGGTACTATTTGCGCATCAGAACAAAGTATCATTGTAGAAACTTGCAATAGAGAAGAGGTAATCAGGGAATTTAAAAACCAAGGAGCCTACTTCATGAACCAAGATGAAACTAAGAAAGTTTGTGACCTCTTATTTAGAAATGGAACTTCTATGAACCCAAAATTCGTGGGAAGAAGTGCAAAGGTAATAGCTGATGCTGCTGGTATAAATATAGGAGATAATATTAGGGTTTTAATTGGTGAACAATATGGAGTTGGCCCTGACTATCCTCTATCTTATGAAAAACTAACATCAGTTTTAGGTTTTTATACTGTAAATGATTGGCAAGAAGCTTGCGACCTATCATTCAAACTTCTAGAAAATGGTATAGGTCATACAATGAGCTTACATACAGAGGATAAAGATGTAGTGATGAAATTCTCAATCAAGCCAGCAAGCCGTATCCTTGTAAATACAGGTGGAACTATGGGAGGTACAGGTCTTTCAACAAACCTACCAATAGCCCTAACCTTAGGTTGCGGAACTATGGGAGGATCAAGCGTATCAGAAAATGTTGGCCCTTGTCATTTGGTAAATATCAAAAAATTAGTTTATGGGGTTAAAGACTGCTCAACATTAGTAGCAAATGACCCAATATTTAAAAAATACCATGTATGTGATGACCATGGAAGCAATGATCTTCCATCATATGGTTCATCAGCTAATAATTATTTCGAATACTCAACAGGATGCTGTTGCAACAAAAAAGAAGATGATTGTTCTCATTCTTCCCATGATTCTGACAAGGGAATAAATTTGGAAGAATTACAAAATATTGTTAATGAGTTAGTAAACGCCTTCAAAGGCGAATAAAAAATATAAAGGAGTAATAAAATGAACGAAGCATTAGGAATGGTAGAAACAAAGGGTTTAATTGGAAGCATTGAAGCAGCAGATGCTATGGTTAAGGCAGCAAATGTAACCTTAGTTGGCAAAGAGCACGTAGGTGGCGGAATTGTAACAGTAATGGTTAGGGGAGATGTTGGAGCAGTTAAGGCTGCTACTGATGCCGGAGCTACAGCAGCTCAAAGAGTTGGTGAGCTATTATCAGTTCACGTAATTCCAAGACCACATACAGAAGTTGAAGCAATTCTACCAAAGAATAAATAATGGAAAAATATGATTTATCAAAGTTTTATAGCTTACTTAAGATAAAATTTGATAAATCTACTGCCGAAGAGATTATGGCCTTCTTATTAAGTGAATTTGCCAATGCAATAAAGCTTAAAGACGAGTTTGCCATAATCTCTGTTGGCAATGAGTTAGGATCTTACCAGAGACTAGCTGGTAGGGTGGAAGAAAGCTATAGAATTTATGACCTAGTTGGCAAATTAATTAAGAAACATTTTGGAGAAGAATCTCAAGAATATGCCTCTTATTTGTTAAATCTAGCAGATGTTGACATTGTCGCCCAAAATTATGGCTTGGCAGTAGCTAAGCTTAAGACTTGCCTAGCTATACTAAAAGATTTTGATGATGTGGACTATCTTGTTGCAAGTGCTTATAATAATAGGTCTTCTGCCTATAGGCAGTTGGGAGAACTTGCCTTAGCAGAAGAAGATATAAGACAAGCTATAAAAATAGTGAAGAATGATTCTAAGATTGCAATTAGCAAGATAAATCTTTCTCAAATTCAAAATATGCAAAAAAAATACAGCCAGGCTATAGAAAATGTTAGAGATGCTATAGGATATTTTCTAAAAAATAATCCGAATGATATTCACCTAGCCCACGCTTATGCTAGTTACGGGGATATATTTTACCAGCTTGGAGAATACGATAGGTCAATAGAAGAATTTCAAAAGGCGAGAAAAATTATAAAAGAAAAAATCGGCCAGGGCCAAAGCCTTGAAATGATTGATAAGAATATTGACCTTGCCAGAAAAGGAAGAAGCCTATGAAGGGATTAGCTTTATCAAGAAAATATTTTGCTGACCTAATCTATCCTTCTATCCAAGAAAATTTCCCAAAGCTTAGGGGGAGACTTGCTTATGGTTTGGTAGGCGAAGGCTCCGAATGTTATGGACTTGATGATGATTTATCCAAAGACCATGATTTTTATCCTAGGCTAATGATTTGGATGGAAGAAGATGATTATCAAAATTATGGTTGTGCCATAAAAGAGCTTTTGACAAGCTTAAGCAATGATGATAATGGATATAGCAATTTCAGAACAGGTCCAATCGCTACTAAGGATTTTTATCAAAGATATACTTCTTTTAAGGAATTTCCTATAGAGGACTTAGCTTATTTTAAGATTCCAGAAACTTTTTTATCAACAGCTACAAATGGAGAAGTTTTCTTGGATGAACTGGGAGAATTTTCCAGGATAAGATCCTATCTAAAAGGACATTATCCCAAGGATGTGTGTCTTAAAAAACTTGCCAAGGCCCTAAGTTTGATGGGTCAAGCTGGTCAATATAATTATCCAAGATCTATCAAGAGAGGGGATTTATCAGCGATTTTTTTCTCTAAGGCTGAGTTTGTAGAAAATGCCTACCAGGCCCTGTACTTATTAAGTAGAAACTACAAACCTTATTATAAGCTAAGTCACGCCCACCTAAGCAAATTAAATTATTATCCCAAGGAGCTTTTAGACGATATGATTAAACTACAAAGCATGCAGGATAGTGATTTATCAATAGGACTTATAGAAAAAATTTCAGTATATCTTGCTGATATCCTAAGACATAGGAAGCTTATAAGGACTGCTGATAATTTTTTGGTAAATGTGGCTATAGATTTGATGGAAAACATACAAAATGAGACAATAAGGTCTATGCATATAATGGAGGGCTAAGTGAGAAATTTAAATAAGGTTTTTTCTAATAAAGCTTTATTAGAATTTATAAGAAAATCTACTGTAGATGGTAGTCATATGTCCGATATTATAGAAGTAATTGAGATGGAGTGGTTGTTTTTTGATAAGGTAAATGGTTTATCAGGCAGGGCTTTTTGCCAAGATAATTCGACTACCTTTGTTAATATGAGACTTGCTCAATACTTGGCTTTCGATTATAAAATAGTTAATTCAATAAAAAAAGATTACAAAAATCTTTTAGATAAGGGACTAAACCCAATCGAGGGCAAGTATATTAGGATGATGAAATATACCGACAAGGACTTATATGAAAATCTTAAATATTCTTTAGAACCTATTTCACCTATAAAAGAAAACCTTCTTAACCATATAAGAAATATGTTAGAAACTTATAGTGAAAAATTTGCTAAAAATTTTGTAATTTCTAATTCGTACTCTAGACCAAATGAAAGTAGAGTAAACCAGGTAAGCAAGGTAGATTATTTTATAAGTGAGCTATCTTTTCTTTCCTTAAGAACCCTATGGTTTATAGAAGAAAATTTAGGGAAAAATAAAAGCTTTATAGAAAGTATTTACATCAATACTGTAAAAATCTCAGAGATTATTTAAGGCAGGTAAATTATGGATAAGTGTTGCAAAACTACTAACAGGCTCTATTCTATAGGAGAGGTTGCAAAGAAAACAAAGGTGTCTACTAGAGCTCTTAGATACTATGAAGAGCTTGGGCTAATCCACCCAGATATTGTTAAAGATAATGGCTATAGGTACTATAGCGAGGATACCTTCACCACTGTACCTATAATTAAATATCTTCAATATATGGATTTCAGATTAGAAGAAATCAAAGAATTGAAAGAAGATGTGGATTATAAAGATATAAAAAACAGCTTCACCAAGGTTTTAGATAAAACAAAAAAACAAATTGAAGATCTAAATGACAGGCTAACAATGATAAAAGATTGGTATGACCTAGCAGCTGAAGCAGAATCCTGCATGATGATTGAAGTTGATTGTCCAGTTGTAAAATATTTAGAGAGCCAAGATTATATTAAATACGAAAAAGAATTTGATTTTAACTATAAAAACTCCATACTTGATGTAGACTTTGCATCTTTTGTAAAAGACGAAAATAACAAGATAACTGGCCCAGTTATGCATTTTTTTAATTCTTATGAAGAAAGGCTAGGGGCAGAGGAAAATGAAGAGCCTTTAGAGGTTACTTACATACAAAAAACTGTTAGTCCTATAAATAAGGAAGAAACAATCTTCCATCAAAAACAAGGTTTTTATGCAAGCATCTACCATTACGGATGCCATAAAAATATGAAAAAGTCTTATGAAAAATTAATTGAATGGGCTAAAATAAAAAATTATAAGTTGGATAAATCTTGTATTGAAAGATTTGTAACAGATTATTGGAGTTTTTCAGATGAGAGAAAATTTGTCACTGAGATATTAATTCCAATATTAGAATGAAGTTGAAAGGAAAAAAATGAGCTTTTCAGTAAAAACGAAAGTACAAATAGGAGAAGAAAATTTAGACTTCCTAAAAAACTTGACAAACTCTAGGGTTTTATTTGTATGTGACCCCTTTGTTGTAAAAAGCAGGATGATAGATAAATTTACTTCTCTAGTAAATCCTAAAAGCCAAATAAGAATTTATGATAAGATAAAACCAGACCCAAGCATTGAGATTGTTAGGGAAATCAAAAAAGACCTTATGGATTTTAGGGCAGATTATGTAATAGCTATAGGTGGAGGATCTTGTATCGATGCATCCAAGGCTAGTATTTATGATTATTATAGGTCTAATGGATCTAAGCTAGTATTTATCGTAATACCAACCACAGCGGGAACAGGTTCTGAGCTTACAAATTTTGCCGTTATTACAGAAGCTGATAACAAAAAAGTTTTAATAGATGATCTTATGCTTGCAGATTATGCGCTTTTAATACCTAGCCTAACAAGGTCAGTCCCTAATTTTATAAGTGCAGATACAGGCATGGATGTACTTACCCATGGTCTAGAGGCTTATATTTCTAAAAACGCCAACACTTTTACAGATGTTTTGGCTTTAAAGGCCATAGATTTGGTATTTTCAAGCCTAAAGAAGGTATATGATGACGGCGACAGGGTAAGTCTTAGAAAAAATATGATTGAAGCAAGTGCCATGGCAGGTATGGCTTTTAATAATGCAGGGCTTGGTATATGTCATTCCCTCGCCCATACTATAGGTGGCAATTTTCATATATCTCACGGAAGGCTAAACGCTATATTATTGCCTTATGTATTAAAATATAATGCTGAGAATTCTGAATATGCTAGATTGAAATTAAATAAACTAGCAGAAAATTATGGTCTTTCATCCTACATTGACCTAATTGATAAGATCAGATCTTTGGCATCTTCTATGGGCATACCAACAAATTTGAGAGGGCTTGGAAAAATAGATCAATATCAATACGAAAGCTCTTTGGACAAGATGGCTGAAGCAGCTATGAATGATATGTGCACCCCTACAAATCCTTCTATTGTTATAAAATATGATCTTAGAAATCTTCTAAGCGACGCATTTTAAAAATTATTGCTTATCTCCTAAAATAAAAATGTATCAACCCTTACCCTTATATGAGGATATAGGTTGATACATAATTATGAACATTTATCAAATCTCAATTTTAGAATTCACCTATTTTCAGTTTTTTTATTATTTATTACTTCTCTTTTATATTTCCCCAGAGGGGTCTTTTTTATTTTCAATAAATTTGTAGGTTGTTGGAAAATAACAATAGTTAAAGTCTAATAAAAAACCACCAGACTTTTATTTTGCCTGATGGTTCTAATCCTATATTGATTTTGCTTCTATAATTAATTTCTGTTTTAAATTCCAAAGTTTTTGGGAAAGGTCAACGTAATAATTGTGGGGTGCGTCATACCTTTTTACCTCATCCCAAAGGCTTGCGACTTCTTTTTTTCTGTAATTAGCAATTTCTTCTAGGGAAGGTTCTTGGTAGACAAGTTCGCCTTTTTCAAAAATTTTAACTTGCATTTGTCTTGCCTTGTAATTTTTCATCTTTTTCATCTTCCAAGTGAAAAGTGGGTCAAAGATTACAAGTGGTTCGGAATCGTCAACTTCTTCATCTCTAAGAGCTATATAATCAGCTTCGGCCTTGCCAGTTTCCTCGTCATAGAGCCTGTAAACCTTCTTAAAACCTGGTGTTGTAATTTTTTCTACGTTTTCAGAAACCTTGATTTTTGCTTCAAGATCACCGTTTTTTTCGATTGCTACAAGCTTATAGACTCCACCAAAAACAGGGTCAGACTTGGCTGTAATTAGCCTTTCACCTATACCAAAAGAGTCGATTTTAGCTCCTTGGGCTAGGAGGGATTCGATTTTAAATTCATCTAGGGAATTGGATGCTACAATTTTAAAGTCCTTAAAACCATTTTCGTCAAGTCTTTTTCTGACTTCTTTTGAAAGGTAGGCCAAATCTCCTGAGTCAATCCTAACTCCACCTGTAAGTCCTTTTGGCACGAGTTCCTCAGTAAAAACTTTCATTGCATTTACAAGACCAGATTCCAAGGTGTCGTAGGTATCGATTAAAAGTATGCAATTATTCGGATACATTTTTGCGTAGGTTTTAAAGGCTTCGTACTCAGAGTCAAAGGCTTGAATCCAAGAGTGGGCCATGGTGCCTGATGCCTTAAAACCATATTTTTTGGCTGAATAGGTATTGGATGTGATAGGAGCGCCTCCTATATAAGCAGCTCTTGCACCTGTGATTGAAGCGTCAGCTCCCTGGGCACGTCTAGCACCAAATTCCATAACCAACCTGTCGCCTGCAGAAGATACAATCCTATTTGTCTTGGTTGCTATAAGTGAATTAAAATTCATTGACAAAAGCAAGTAGGTTTCGATTATAGAACATTCTATGATTGGGGCTTTGACTGTGACGATTGGTTCGCCTGGAAACATAACCGATCCTTCTGGAAAGGCGTAAACATCACCAGTAAACTTAAAATTTCTTAAATATTCCAAAAAACCGTCGGAAAAGCCACCCTGGGCCCTAAAATATTCTATGTCTTCATCGGTGAAATGGAGGTTTTTGATATAGGAAATTATATCGTTAAGGCCTGCAAAAATCGCATAGCCAGCCTCATCTGGGTTTTTCCTGTAAAAGGCATCGAAAACTGCGACAGAGTCTTTCATTCCGTTTTCATAATAACCATTGGCCATAGTAAATTCGTAAAAATCACTAAGCATGGTTAGGTTTCTAATTTCTTTCATATACTCCTTCTTAAATATTTATCATTCAATATTTTCTTGCAAATATTTTCTTACTTATATTTATACCCTAAAAGTTAAAACTTTCTTTAAATATTTACCGTACACAATTTTTTAAAGAAAAGTACAATAATAGAAAAAAAGCGAGGATGAGATGTATATATTTGATATTGACGGTACTTTGTTATACACAATAGACACCATTTCTTATTTTATAAATGAAACTTTAAAAAAATTCGCCTTGCCAGCTTGTGAAAAAAATAGGATTGAATCCTTTGTTGGCAATGGACCTGTTGTCTTATGCGAAAAAATCCTAGACTATGTTGGAGCAAGCAAAGATAAAGATTTTAGGAAAAATTTCCTTGATTCCTATAATAAGGCTTATGATGATAATCCAGCCCACCTTACCAAGGCCTATGATGGGGTGAAGGAGGCCCTTGATGAGCTTAAGAAAACAGGAAAACCCCTTGTTTGTTTTTCAAACAAACCTGACGAAACTTGTAAGAAGATCATTCCTGTTGTTTTTGGAGAGGGGTATTTTGATGATATTTTAGGCTACAGACAAGATTACCAGAGAAAACCATCTCCAGAAGGCATTATAATCCTTAAGGAAAAGTTTGGGGTAGATTTTTCTGATATTATTTATTTTGGTGATAGCGAAGTGGATATGAAGTGTGGAAAAAACGCAGGAATCTTTACTGTTGGGGTCTCTTGGGGTTTTAGGGATAGGAGTGTTCTTGAAGAAGCTAATCCTGACCTTATAATAGATGAGCCAAGCCAAATGGTCATCAGGAGAGCCTGATGGGAAAAATAAGCTTAGCGAGAATTGATTCTAGACTTGCCC
Source organism: uncultured Anaerococcus sp. (assembly GCF_963510575.1). Classification (GTDB taxonomy): domain Bacteria; phylum Bacillota; class Clostridia; order Tissierellales; family Peptoniphilaceae; genus Anaerococcus. Next base: position 17,874 of record NZ_CAUPFR010000005.1, read on the forward strand.
ATGGGGATCTTGTAAAAGATTGGTGTCAGACTTATGGTCTAAAAAAAGTAATAATTGCCAATGACCTTACAGCGAAAGACCCCATCAGAGTCGAGGTGATGGACCTCACAATTCCAGATGAGATTGAGTCGACTTATGTAACAGTGGCAGATGTGAAGGATTTTCTAGACAAAAATGAGGGGGAGTATTTTCTCTTGGTGGAAAATACTTCTGACTTAGAGGAAATTTTGGATGCTGGTGTTGAAATTAAAGAAGTTAATGTTGGCATAATTCATTTGGCAATCGGCAAAAAATCTCTTACAGAGCTTGTAGCTGTGGATGAAGATGATTTGAGAATTTTCGATAAAATCAAAGCCCAAGGGGCAAAAATTTTTATTAGGACTTCGGTTTTTGACGATGAAGAAAAAATAATTTAATAAAAGGCAAAAAATTATCAAAAAAATAAAAATCAACCTTGACATGGTTGATTTTTGTAGTAATAGATGTTATAATTAGATGAGTTAAGGTTAAGTTGTGGGGAAGTTTTACTTCCCTTATTTACTTATTCATCTAAAAGAATAATTTGAAAAGAAAACTAAAAGGAGTTATTAATGAGCGAAGTTAGAGTAAGATTTGCACCATCCCCAACAGGATATTTGCATATAGGTGGACTTAGGACAGCCCTATTTAACTACTTATACGCAAGACACACTGGTGGCAAGATGCTTTTGAGAATAGAAGATACTGACAGGACTAGGTTTGTAGAAGGAGCTTTGGAGAATTTACTTAAGGCTTTAAAATGGTCTGGTGTTGAAATTGACGAAGGTGTTATGCTCGATGAAAATGGCCATGTTACAGAAAAAGGTGATTTTGGTCCATATATCCAATCAGAAAGGGTAAAAGCAGGCATCTATGACAAATACATCGACCAATTAATCGAAGAAGGCAAGGCTTATTATTGCTTCTGCTCCCAAGAAAGAGTAGATCAAGTTAGGGATCAAATGAGAGCTGACGGTCTTACACCAAAATACGATGGCCTTTGCAGGTCTATTCCACTAGAAGAAGCTAAACAAAGAGTGGCAAATGGTGAAGAGCACACAGTTAGACTTAAGCTTCCAAAAGACTATGATATTTCCTTTAATGATAGGATTAAGGGCAAGATTACCTTTAATACTGACGACCAAGATGACCAAGTTCTTATAAAGAGAGATGGATTTCCTACCTACCACTTTGCAGTAGTTGTAGATGACCATTTGATGGGTATTACCCACGTTGTTCGTGGAGATGAGTGGATTTCATCAACACCAAAGCACGTTTACCTTTACGAAGCCTTTGGCTGGCAAGCTCCAGAATATATCCACCTACCTACCGTTTTAAATAAAGACCACAAAAAATATTCAAAGAGAAACGGCGATGGCATGGTAGAAGACTTTATAGAAGAAGGCTACACACCAGAAGGCCTTATTAACTTCCTTTCTCTATTGGGATGGTCACCAGATAGCGAAGAAGAAATCTTCTCTATGGAAGAATTAGCAAAACAATTTGATTTTGACAGGGTAAATAAAACTGGCGCTGTTTTTGATAAGAAAAAACTTGACTGGGTTAACGGTCACTATGTAAGAGAATTAAGTCCAGAAGAACTCGCCAAAGACATCAAACCATACATGCTTAAGGCAGGTTTGATTGACGAATCTTATCCAGAAGATAAGTTAGTTCTCCTTGCAGAAACATGGCAATCAGCCATCGACAAGTTCTCTGATGCACCAGAACTTGCTAAAAATTACTATATCAAGAGTGAAGATGTTGACTATGATGATGACGCTAAGGAAGCAATTTCAACAGATGAAGCTAGGACCTTATTTGCTGCATTTTTGAATCAACTTGACCAAGTAGATGAAATTGACGCTGACTTTGCAAAATCAGTTATGAAAACTATCCAAAAGGAAACAGGTATCAAGGGCAAAAACCTATGGTTCCCAGTAAGGGCAGCCGTTACAGGTTCTGTTCACGGCCCAGACCTATCAAATGCCTTTTTAATCATGGGCAAGGACCTAGTTAAGGATAGATTAGAATACGTAAGGAATAATTTTTAATGAAGATTTACAATACTCTTAGCAGAACTAAGGAAGTATTTAAACCAATTGAAGAAAACAAGATAAAGATGTACGTCTGTGGACCTACAGTTTATGATTATATGCACATAGGAAACGCTAGGCCTTTGGTAATCTTTGACACCTTTAGGCGTTTTATGACTTACAGGGGTTATGATGTGACCTATGTTGTAAACTTCACTGATGTTGACGATAAGATTATAAAAAAATCTATCCAAGAAGGCAGCACAACCAAGGAAGTCACAGACCGTTACATTGCCCAATATATGACTGACGCCAAGGCCCTAAATCTAGACGAAGAAGACACCATCCACCCAAGGGCAACCGAGGTTATGGATGATATTATAAATTTCGTCAAGGGTCTAATTGACAAGGGCATGGCATACGTTTCAGATGGTGATGTTTACTTTGATGTAAGCAAAAAAGCCGACTATGGAAAATTATCAAGAAAAAATCTTGACGACCTAGTTCACGGGGCAAGCCAAAGATTAGATGACAAGGACGCTGGAAAGAAGAAAAATCCTGCAGACTTCACCTTGTGGAAGGCAACTAAACTTGAGGGCGAAGTCGCTTGGGATAGCCCATGGGGTAAGGGTAGACCAGGTTGGCATATAGAATGTTCTGCCATGAATAAGAAAATTTTGGGAGATACAATCGACATCCACGCTGGTGGAGAAGATTTGGAATTTCCTCACCACGAAAATGAAATTGCCCAATCCGAAGCCCTAAATGACGTAAAATTTGCAAATTATTGGATGCATAACGGGATGATTCAGGTAAATGGGTCAAAGATGAGTAAGTCGGTTGGAAACTTCTTTACCCTTGACGATATCAAAAAAGAATACGACCTGATGACCATTAGGTTCTGGCTATTAACAACTTCTTATAGGCAACCAATCAACTTCACCAAGGAAATAATCGACCAGGCCCAAGCTTCCTTAGATAGGCTTAACAACGCCTATTTTAAGGCAGAAGACCTTCTTTCAAAGGCAAGCGAAAAGGAAATCTCAAGTGGAGAAAAAGAATTATTGCAAATCTTAAGTGAAAAGGAAAATGAATTTGTAAGTGTAATGGAAGATGACCTAAACACAGCAGATGCTATTACAGTTTTATTTGATTTGGCAAAATTCATAAATACAAACTTAGCTAGCGAATCTTCTAAAGAATTTGTGGAAAAAACTTTCGAAACTTATGCTAGACTCTATGAAGTTTTAGGCCTTCTTGCCAAAAAGAAAGAAGCCCAAGTAGATGAATCCTTTATAGAAGAAAAAATCGCAGAGAGAAATGCTGCTAAAAAAGCAAAAGATTTTGCTACAGCTGATAAGATTAGGGATGATCTTAAGGAAATGGGCATCATCCTTAAGGATACCAGAGAAGGTACCAAGTGGGAGATAGGCTGATGGATAAGATTTACGGCAGAAAACCTGTAATTGATGCCATTGATTCAGGTGTAAAAATCTATAAAGCCTACCTAATCAAACAAAATTCTAAGATTATCGACGAAATTATTTCTAAGCTTCAAAGGGAAAATGTTGAGATAAATTTTGTAGATAAGAGATTTTTTGATAAAATAGAATTGAACCACCAGGGTGTGATGGTAGAGGTCGAATCTTTTCAGTACAAAGATTTATCAGATTTGGATAAATACCAAAGGCTGATTATACTTGACCAAATCGAAGACCCTCACAACCTCGGTGCTATAATCAGGAGCGCAGAGAGCTTTGGCTTTGACGGGGTGATTATTCCTGAAAGAAGGAGTGCCTCAGTAAGCCCAATTGTTTATAAAACTAGTGCTGGAGCTATCAACAATATAAATATTATCATGGTTAAAAATACCAACAGGGCTATTGAAGAAATTAAAGAAGCCGGTTTTTGGGTCTATGGACTCGCTGGCGAGGCTTCTTCCCCAATTGACCAAGTAGACCTTAAGGGCAAGGTTTGTTTGATAGTTGGCAATGAAGGCAAGGGTCTATCTAGACTTGTAAGGGAAAATTGTGATATACTTATAAATATACCTATGAAGGGTTTTGTAAATAGCTTAAATGCATCAGTAGCCTCAGCCATTGCTATGTATGAGGTTTTAAGACAAAATGGCTTTAGTTAAGGAAAATATAACCTATGTCGACGGCTATAATGTTATTAACAAGTGGCCGAAATTAAGGGAAGCTTCCAGAGAAAGTCTAGAAACAGCTAGGGAAGATTTAATCGAAGACTTGGCTGAATATAGCTTTTTATCTGGAGAAAAATTGGTGATTGTTTTTGATGCCTACAACCTTGATAGGCTTAAGGAAACAAATATCGAAAAATATGGGATGAAAATAGTTTTTACCAAGAGGTTTCAAACGGCAGATACCTATATCGAGGCAGAACTAGCTAGAATTGCCAGAAGGCATAATGTAAAGGTGGTCACAGATGATGGCCAAGTCCAAAACATGGCCCTTGTAAAGGGAGCAGTGAGGATGACAGCTCTGGAACTAAAGACTGACCTTGATAGCCTAAGGGCCAAGATTAAAAAAACTAAGAAGGCAAATTTCAACCAAAATTACAACGCCTATCCCATTTCCAAGGCCCTAAAAGCCAAGCTAGATGAGCTGAAAATAGACCTAGACGACTAGGTGGGTAAATAAATTCAAACGGGTGATAAGATGGATAAAATAAATTTAAAAGATAAGGAAACTTTAGAAAAGCTTAGAGATTATCTTGATACAAGCGATTTGAGCGATGAAGAGCTCATTGAAATTGTAGAAGCTATGACAGATGATCAAAGAGAAGAAATTCTAGATATTATTTCTGAAGATGACGACGAAGACTTCGATGATGACGATGACGACCTAATCGGTTCTGCCAAAAAAGGAGTAAATACTTCTCTAGCCCCTATCAGACGCAAGGACATGATGAAATTATCTGACCTAAACAACGAAGAGATAGTGGAGCAATTCCAACTTGGCAACCAAAACGCTCTTTCAGCCCTTGTTGAAAAGAACCAAGGACTTGTAAGAAGCCGTGCCTCATATTTCTTTAGGTCCCACGGCAACGACCTTGACCTAGAAGACCTAGTCCAATCCGGCATGTTAGGCATGATAAGGGCTGCAGAGAAATTTGACCTTACCCTAGGATACAAATTTACAACCTACGCCTACAAGTGGATAGACAAGGCAATCAGAAAGGCCATCAACAAAGAAGGACATACAATCAGGATACCAGCAGGTAAGTACTTAAAATTAAATAAATTAAAACAAATTCTAAAGGCCAATCCAGAAGCAAGCGATGAAGAGATTTACAGAATTCTAGAAAATGAAGGAATAAATAAAAAACAAGCAGATGATTTATTCTTAATCAACAGAAACCAAGTAAATTCCACATCCCTAAACATCAACTTGGATAGTGAAGACTCCACAGGTGATGAGCTGATGGACATGGTAGGCGACGAGTCAACCCCAGTAGATATGCTAATCCTGGAAAAGGATATGGAAAATTTCCTAATGCAGGCTCTTGACCAGCTAACAGACAGGGAAAAGCAAATAATTATTTACAGGTACGGCCTAGACAACGAAAAACCAAAGACTCTAGAGCAAATAGGTTCAATTTACGACTTATCTCGTGAGAGAATAAGACAAATTGAAAACCAGGCCTTAGGTAAGTTAAAGGATTATTCAGATTCAATTGGATAAATTTATAAGCGTCTTTTGCGGACGCTTTTTTTATGCAAAAAATTCTCCGACTGGTAAAATGTTTAAGAGTATATTTTTATGAATATTTATGGAATGAATTTTATTAGTTGTGGTTGTAAAATAATATAAAAAAAGGAAGTGAAATATGATTGAAGTAAAAAACTTTACCAAGGAATATACAGTTCAAAAAAAGGCTGTTGATGATATTTCTTTTGAGGCTAAGGATGGGGAGATTTTTGGGTTTTTAGGCCCAAATGGGGCAGGAAAATCTACTACCATTAAGTCCATCGTCGGTATAAATTCAAAGACCAAGGGCGAAATTTTTATAAATGGGATTAGCCTAGAAGATGACCCTATGACTTATAAAAACCAGTTTTCCTATGTGCCAGATAATCCGGAATTATTCGAAAATTATTCAGGAAATGAATATATAAATTTCATCGCAGATATCTACGGGATTGACACTGAGACTAGGAAGGAAAGGCTAGATTATTACCTAAACTTTTTTGATATCAGAGATGCTATGAAAGACCAAATTTCAACCTATTCTCATGGTATGGCCCAAAGACTTGCCATAATCGGTGCTCTAATCCATGACCCACAAGTTTTAATCCTTGACGAGCCTATGGTTGGCCTTGATGCCAAATCTGCCTACAATCTCAAACAAATTTTAAGGGAGAGGGCAAAGGCTGGCAAGTGCGTCATGTTTTCTACCCACGTTATGGAAGTTGCCCAGGAACTTTGCGATAGAATTGCAATTATTTCTAAGGGCAAAATTATTGCCATGGGCACTCTTGATGAAATCAAACACATAGCCAACAATGACGGCACCCTTGAATCAATTTTCTTGGAGCTTACAGATGAATAAGTCTAATATCCTAACACTCGCCAAATACAGCCTTAAGGAAACATTTTTCCCTTATATGCCAAGAAAAACTGTCCCTGGTATGCCAAAATCATTTTTGGCCAGGCTTTTGATTCTAATCTGGACCTATATATTTTTTGGAACAGTCTTTACAGGAGTTTTTATGGCTTCTGCCCACCTTTATGTGGCAAATGATATGGCCTATATGTACTTTGTGAACTTTGCCATATCCATGACCCTCATGGTATTCTTATTTTACCTACCACAAATTTTCTCAAGCCTCTACACCAAGTCGGCCATAGCCAACTATCAGACTATGCCGATTAGGGAGGGCGAACTCTTTGTAGGCAGGGTCTTTGGTGGAGTTATAAGCTTTGTAGACTTTTTCTTATATTTAATAATTGGTCTTGTTATATATTTTAAACAAGCGGGCTTTGATCCTTGGGTTTTAGTCATGGGGCTAATATTGTATTTGCCAATGGTTTACCTCCCTTATGGGATTTTATCACTTTTCTTACTTGTAATTAAAAAGTTTACCAATGTCAATAGGCACGCTAAGCTCTTTAAGACAATTGGCTATTTAATCATGTTCACCTTTATGGGTGGGATTTACTATTTTTCCTTCAATGGTGGAAGACAGACAGGGATGGGAATGAATGTCAATCTTAGTCAGATTACAGACATTTTGAGTACAGTATCAAATATATTTTTTAATGCAAAAATATACGGCCTAGCTATTGCAGGAACACTTACCCAAAGGCTAATTTTTACAGGATTACTTTTAGGATTGTGTTTGGTTTTGACTTTTATTTCCTATAAACTAGCCGATAAGTTTTATTACGAAGCTGTTTTTGACGAACACCTCGACACTTCTAAGAAAGAAGTAAGTGTCAGCAAGGATATAAAAATCGAAGCGGGAAGCCAATTTAAGGCTATTTTAAAAAAGGATTTAAAGACGCTTTTTTCAAATGTAGTTTTTTTGGCAGCACCAATCACATCTACAATCATGATTGTAGCTATAGGTTTAAGTCAGTCTTCGGTTATTTTTAGGGAAACTCAGATTGATACCAAGGCTCCAGAATTTTTGCTAACAGCCTTTTTGATTTCCATCGGAGTTGGTATTTTTATTTGGCTTAACGGCGGTCTTGCCAATTCATCTCTTTCAAGGGAAGGAAGGAGTTTTTACCTAATCCAGACCTTGCCAATAGACCCAAAAAGCCACATGCTAGCAAGGTTTGTTTCATCCTACTCAGTAGTTTGTGGGTTTAACTTTATTATTGCCATAGCCTTTGGCATCTTGTTAAAATTGACAATTTTAGGAGCTTTGTTAATATTTTTAGGACTTTGTCTTTCAGGCGCCTTTGCAACTATAATCAGCCTTTACTTGGGGACTTTTATGATCTACACCCAGTGGAAAAAACCTCAAGACATTCAGAAGGGTGGAGGATTAAAAGCAGCAGGTATTTATCTTGCTTCCTTTGCTTTCTTGGCTCTTATAGGCTTTATAGTTTATGTAATAACTGAAGCAAGTGACAATATATTTTTAGGGGCAGGAGTAGCTATCCTACTTGTCTTGCTTATTACTTTTGTAGTTATAAAAGCTTGTCTAAAAAAATACACCAGGGGCTTTATGGACGTATAAAAATCCGGCTTTAAAAAGCTGGATTTTTTAGTATAGTAGGTAACTAGAAAGGAAGAATTATGGAATATCAAAAACCCTTTATTTATATAGATACAAACTTCAGTCCAGCTGACGGACTTTTTGTAAAAATGGCTCTAGATTCCTTTGACTTTGAACTTGTAGGATTATCTGCTAACAAGTCCTATATGTCAAGTGAATCTGCTGGAGCAAATATTTTAGGCCTTGTAAATAGCGAATATTTATTTTTGTCAGTAGCAAAGAATTTTGATGATAAGAAATCAAAGCACGATGAGGAAATTTTCACACCAGTGGCCGACTATCTCGAAGAAGTCGACGCCTATGAAAATCTTTATGACTTGGCATCTGATTGTGGAAGGCTAGATATAATCGCATCTGGAGATCTTTCCAATATAGCTAAGGCCATTCGTGAATTTGAAGACTTCACTGACTTCATTGACCATATTTTCTTACTAATCCCGGATTTAAAGGACTTATCAAAGGAGGACTTGACAGACCTAGATTTGGTTTTATCTTCAGGCATCGATTTATTTGTCATTGACCAAAACTTTGCCAAAAACTTTGTCTTAGAAGAAAAAGATTTGGCAAATATCATAAAAAACCATCCACAAATGGAAAAACTTTTGAAATCCTACGACGGGGAGCCACTAATAGGCGCTCTACTTCTCTACCTATCCCAAAGGCCAGAAGCCTTCATTTTTGAAGAAGCGGGCCTTAAGGTGAATTTCGAGGAGAAAATTCTTGAGAAAACAAATTCCAGACCGAAAGCCTACCTGGTAAATAAGGTCAACGAAGAAAGTTTTTACGATTATTTAAGAGCTGTCCTATGCAAATAAAATTCCCAGGTCCAAGGATAAGAAAAACAGGTCTTGCAGTTTTGATATCGATGATAATTTCCCACTACAGACCAGGCGAAGGCCTCGCCTTTTATTCAGCGATTGCAGCCATTATCTGCATGCAACAAAATGTCCACCAGACCTTCCACAAGGGCCTAGGCAGGATAATTGGAACACTTTTTGGTGGCACAATTGGCCTAACTTATCTTTTGACCTTTCCAAATAAAAAAATTCCAGATATTGTGGGCCTCTTTGTAATTGCCATCCTTGTTACTATGATTATCTGGGTGATGTCCATGATAAATAAAAAGGACGCTGTTTCCATAGCTGGCATTGTGTTTTTGTCTGTAACAATTAACCATGCTGGCGACCTTGTCCCCTTTAACTTTGCCCTAAACAGGGTTATTGACACCTTGATAGGTGTTCTTGTCGCTTTTTATGTAAATTATATAGATTTCAAATTAAAAGAAATATTAGAAGCTTAATTTCTTTAAAAAATATACAAGTCATTCCAAGCTAAGGATCCTATAGAAGGATTTTAGCTTGGTTTTTTATTTGAGAATTTTTTTGAGAATTGCCTTATATTGAAATTAATTTTTCGTTTTTGCATGAAAATAATAAAAAAATAAAAAAAATTAATTCCTGGGAAAATGATAACAATGTTAAGATACTAAGACTTGTACAAAATACTTGCGAAAGAATTTATTAAATCTATTTGACAATGTAATAAAGTGAGTATATAATTATCACTATAATATGATAAAGGAGTAATAAATGAAACCGATGATGAAGAAAATGACATCACTATTTTTATTGGCTTTTGTATTTATGGGCCTAGTTGGATGTCAGAAAGTAGACGATAAAGCTGAAAAAAATGATTCAAAGCAAGAGGCGACTGAGTCTAATGATAAGACTAACAAAGATGCTGGCGAAGTAGCAGTAAATAACAAGGCTAAGTTTGAAAAGCTTAAAGAAGGGGAAGACTTCCATATAGGAATTGTAAGTTCTACAGTATCTCAAAGTGAGGATGAGTTCCGTGGTGCTCAAGCTGCTATGGAAAAATATGGTAAGGCTTCTGAAGGAGGAATAATCGTTCACGATACATACCCAGACAAAATTGAAACTGAAATGGAAACAACAATTTCCAAGATTAAGGCTATGGCTGACGATCCAAAGATGAAGGCAATTATTGTAAACCAATCAGTACCAGGTACAACAGCAGCTTTCACAGATATTAGAAAATCTAGACCTGATATTATCCTTGTAAACCTAACTCCACAAGAAGACATCTTAATGACTTCAAATGTGTCCGACCTAGTTGTGGATGCTGATAATATTTCTAGGGGCTACAGGATGATTAAGGCAGCTCAAAAGATGGGAGCTAAGAAATTTGCTCATATTACCTTCCCAAGGCACATGGCAATCGAAACTCTTGCTATTAGACGTGCTATCATGGAAGAAGCTTGTAAGGACCTGGGCATGGAATTCATTTCTTTAAATGCACCAGACCCTACAACAGATATTGGTACACCAGGTGCTCAACAATACCTAGCTGAAAATATCGGTCCATGGATTGAAAAATATGGAAAAGATACAGCATTCTTCACAACTAACGATGCTCTTACAGAACCACTTTTAAGAGGAGTTGCTGCAGGTGGAGCAATCTTTGTTGAACCAGACCTTCCAAGCCCAATCATGGGTTATCCATCAGCTTTCTCTATAGGTCTTGATGATATAGCAGGCGATTGGCCAGCAATCTTAAAGAGAGTAGAGCAAGTTGTAATCGAAAAAGGTGGCAAAGACAGAATGGGTACATGGGCATATTCACTTGGATATACCAGTACAGTTGCTGCTGTTGACCTAGTTATAGATGTTTTAAATGGCAAGGCTGATATAAATAATCCTGATGATATTAAAAAGGCCTTTGAAGGTGAAACTAAGGGAGCTAAGTGGGTTGTTTCAAAGATGATCAATATGGCAGACGGTAAGGAACTTCCAAACTACGCTCTTGTTGCCCAAGATACTTATGTATTTGGTAAGGGCTACCTAGGAATGACAGAAGAAAAAGTTGATTATAAGTACAGAAAGATCAACGTAGACGTTGATGATATGGTTGAAAAGCAAAAAGAATCCGAAGGTAAATTCGAATAAAATTTTAGCCTAAGCAGCGGAATGTTTCGACCCTGCTTAGGCTTTGCTAAGTAAAAGAGAAGTGAGTTATAGATGTTAATGGAAATTAGGGGCCTGAGTAAGAGCTTTGGTCAAAACAATGTATTAAAAAATGTAAATTTTACTATCGATGAGGGTGAAGTTGTAGGTCTTGTTGGAGAAAACGGGGCTGGCAAGTCTACCTTAATGAATATTATCTTTGGTATGGAATTTATTAAAAATACTGGTGGATATGAAGGAGAGATAATCCTCAATGGGGAAAAAATAAGCTTCAAAAACCCAATTGACGCCTTAAAGGCGGGAATAGGCATGGTCCACCAGGAATTTTCCCTCATACCAGGTTTTACTGTTGCTGAAAATGTAACTTTGAACATGGAAAATACTAAAAAGACACCGATGTCAGCTGTCTTTGGCAAGGGCTATGAGCTAATAGATGCCAAGGCTAATATAAAAGATACAGAGAATACCTTAGATAAGCTAGGAGTTGATTTAAACCCAAAGGAATATGTGAGTGAACTACCTGTTGGTCACAAGCAATTTATAGAAATTGCCAGAGAAATAAAAAGGGAAAATATTAAACTTTTGATAATGGATGAGCCAACAGCAGTTTTAACTGAAAGTGAAGCGGATATTTTAATCTCTTCCCTAAAAAAACTTTCTGAAAAGGGCATAGCTATTATTTTTATTTCTCATAGACTAAGAGAAATCCTAGACCTTTGTGATAAGGTAATAGTCCTTAGAGATGGGCAAATAGTTGAAGATAAGCCGGCAGCAGGCCTTAACATTAAGCAAATTGCAGGTTGGATGATGGGCAAGTCAAATAGGACAGCCTATGTAGATGATGACCAAAGAAAAATCAACGAGGAAGACATAATCTTTGAAGCCCAAAATCTTTATGTAGAAATGCCAGGTGAGATGGTCTACGATGCTAATTTTAAGGTTAGACGTGGGGAAATCTTTGGTCTAGCAGGTCTTGCTGGCCAGGGTAAACTCGGTATTGCCAACGGTATTCTTGGAACCTACCCTGTAAAGGGAAGAGCCTTCTTTAATGGTCAAGAGCTAAAATTAGCGGATACAAGTTCTATTTTGAAGAAAAAAATCGCCTTTGTATCTGAAGACAGGTGTGGTGTGGGACTTTTGCTTGGCGAAGATATAGCTCTAAATATAGCCTTTAACGCCATGGAAGTTTTCGATAAGTTCATAAAGAAAATTTTTGCTTTTAAATTTAGGGATGACCAGGCAATCCTGGATAATGCCAACAAATATATAGATAGCCTTGCCATAAAGACCCAGGGACCTCATGAACTTGTAGGTAGGCTTTCTGGTGGAAACCAACAAAAAGTGTGCTTAGCCAAGGCCTTTTCAATGGATCCTGATTTATTATTTGTATCTGAACCAACTAGGGGAATTGATATAGGAGCCAAGAGGCTGGTTTTGGATTCCCTTAAAAAAACTAACAGAGAAGATGGCACAACTATAATTATGATTTCTTCAGAACTTGAGGAACTCCAATCGGTTTGTGATAGGATAGGAGTTGTCTGCGAGGGCAAAATCGTGGATGTCCTTGATCCTGATGCTAGTGCGGAGGATTTTGGTTTGCTAATGAGTGGAGAGGAGCTAGGAAATGAATAAAATTAAAGACTTCGTTGCGAAAGTTGGTATAGCAAGATTTATTATTGCCCTATTTTTGCTAAGCTTATTTATAGCAGCTCCTGCCGCAGGGATTAGCGTAAAAAGTTCACTAGAAAACGTAATTGCAAGATTTGGTATGTTTGCTATCCTAGTTTTATCTCTGATTCCAATGATTGAAGCAGGATGCGGTCTTAACTTCGGCATCCCAATCGGTATAGTAGCAGGAATTTTAGGTGCAGTTATTTCCCTAGAATTTAATATCACAGGCTTTGGAGGCATCTTCCTTGCCATGGCTATCGGCGCTATAATTGGAGTGGTTTTTGGTTTTGTTTATGGACTTTTACTTAACAAAATCATCGGTGATGAGATGTTGATTTCAACTTATGTTGGATTTTCATTCACAGCCTTTATGTGTATAGCCTATGTATTTTTACCTTTCAAGAATCCAGTTTCAGTCCTATCTTATGGGGGAAGCGGCCTTCGTCAGCAAATCCCTGTTTCTGATTATTGGATGAAAAATGTTGAAAGTGCTACAGGAGGAGTAAATTCTGTAGGACTTCTTTCGGATTTTTTGGCCTTTGACCTTTTTGGAGTTAGGATTCCTATCGGGATGCTTTTGTTTTTTGCTATCATGGCTTTCCTAGTTTGGGGACTTTTTAGGACAAAAACAGGTACCGCCATGTCCGTAGTAGGATCTAACTACGAATACGCTAAGGCGAGTGGTATTAATATTAAAAAGGTAAGACTTAAAGCTATTGTTCTTTCAACAGCAATCGCAGCTATGGGTATAGTTGTCTACCAGCAATCCTATGGTTTTATCCAGCTTTACCAAGCACCAGCATCCTTTACCTTTCAGACTGTTGCATCAATTTTAATAGGTGGGGCGACCTTGAATAAGGCAAAGATTAGCCATGTAATCATAGGTACCCTTTTATTTCAAGGGGTAATAACCCTTACCCCTACAGTTATCAATGGACTTTTGTCTATAGATGTTTCAGAAGTTATGAGACTTATCATAACAAACGGAATGATAGTTTACGCTCTCACAAGGAGGATTGACAATGATTAAAAATAAATTTTCAACCAGACACCTTGTCCCTGTAATGTTTATGGTAATTTGTTTGGTGGGTTACATCCTTAGTGGGGCCCAGCTAGGATTTATTACAAGCGAGCTTGCAAATAGACTTGTCCGTAATACCTTCCTAGTTTTAAGCTTGATTATCCCAATCATTGCAGGTATGGGTATAAACTTTGGTATTCCACTAGGCGCCATGGCTGCCCAGGTAGGTCTAATTTTCTCCCAAGATTTAGGTTTTACAGGCCTCCTGGGAATAGCAGTGGCTGCTGTGATTGCTTTTCCTATTGCTATAGTCCTTGGTTTATTTTCGGGCAATGTCCTTAATAGGGCCAAGGGTAGAGAAATGATTACATCTATGATGCTTTCATTTTTTATGCTTGGTGTTTATATGCTTGTAATCATGTTTTTTACAGGAACTATTATTCCAATCAGGGATAAGTCAATGCTCTTATCTTCAGGAGTTGGAATTAAAAACTCTATTACACTTACAACAGCAGGTGCTCTTGATAATGCTTTGAAATACAGGATTCAAATACCTTTAGGCAATGATCAAATAAAATTTGATGTGCCAGTTTTAACTATTTTTATAATAGGAATCTTATGTGTATTTATCACCTACTTTAAAAAGACTAAGCTAGGCCAAAACATGAGAGCTGTTGGCCTTGACCAAGATGTAGCCAATAACTCAGGCTTAAATGCTGATAAGATTAGGGTAAAATCTATTGTTTATTCAACAGTTCTTGCAGCCTTTGGTCAGTTAATCTATCTTCAAAATATCGGCACCCTTGCAACTTATGCAGGCCTTGACCAAGCAGCCTTATATGCAGCTGCGGCCCTCCTTGTAGGAGGAGCATCAATCCTAAAGGCCTCTATAGTTAATGCAATTATAGGTACAGCCCTCTTCCACTTGATGTTTATAATCATGCCACTTGCTGGAAAGGAAGTGACAGGAGATGCCATGGTTGGAGAATTTTTAAGAACCTTTATATCCTATGCCATAGTTACAATATCATTAATCCTTCACGAATATAATAGGAAAAAGGAAATCAAGGAAAATAGGCTAAAAGCAATAGATACTAACCAAAAAGTTGACAAGGTTAGTGGTTAAGATAGAAAATATTTTTTCATAGATTTTAGAAGCTAGGAAGTCTAGCTTCTTTTTTGATTTCAAAGCTAAGGCGTAAAAAAATTAAAAATCGAATTCGCATTTCTTTTGATTTTTTTAAGGAAATTAGTTTGGATAAAATTTTCACAATTTACTCCTTTATGGTATAATTTATAAGACTTGATGTCAAATATGAAAAAAGGAGTTAGTATGAAAAAATTAAGCACACAGAAACTTGTATATATGGCGCTTTTTGCAGCTCTTGTGTACATATTTTCGAGATTTTTCCAAATCCCTATAGTAACCCCTCTTGGTCAAACAAGGTTCCACTTAGGAAACGTATTTTGCCTACTTGGTGGTATTTTATTAGGGCCAGTTTACGGTGGTATCTCAGCTGGAGTTGGTTCTGCGCTTTTTGATTTATTTGATCCGGTATATTTTACAAGTGCACCAATTACCTTCATCACCAAGTTCGCTATGGCTTTTGTGGCAGGTATAATTTACAAAAACAGAGATAAGGTTGTAAACCCACCAAAGCTAGTTATAGCAGGCGCTTTAGGTCAAATCACCTATGTAATTTTATACTTAGGCAAGACATTTATCAAAAACAGACTTGTTTTAGGTTTGACTATGGAAGCAACCATGGCAGAAGTTATCCAAAAGGGTTCTGTATCAATGGTAAATGCTGTTATTTCTGTAATTGTAGCGACAATCCTAGCTATTCCTCTACTTAAGGCTGTAAAATTCGAAGATTAGGATAATTTTTGGGTAAATATAAGGTAAGCTTAAGAAAGAGAAAGGTTTGATATGGAAAAAAGAGAAAAAGTATTTGAAATAACTTGTCCTAAGTGTGGTCATAAATTTGAACAGAGTCTGCCAACAGCGATTTTTTCTTCAACAGTAGAAAAAGATGAGATTCTTTCGGGGAAATTTGGAAATATAACCTGTCCGTCATGTGCGAATGAATTTATTTTAAATTATCGTTTTGCCTATACGGATGAGGCGAATCTTTTTATGGTTGTAAATGACCCAGCCTTTGTGGATAAAAAGGCAAGACTTGCTTTTTCAACAGGTTTGGGACTCATTGGGGCAGCTCGCAAAGACGAACTTATCAAGCACACCCTAAGGCTTACCTATAATTACAAAGCTTTGAGGGAAAAAATAGCTATTTTCGAAGCAGGTTTGGATGATAGGGTAATCGAACTTATGAAATATTTCCTAATCAATAGCGAAGATTTTTCCTATAAATCAGACCAGGTTAAGGACTTTATTTTTACTGACAAAAAGGAATTTTACCTAGAAACTGTCCTAAATGTGGGGCTAAAATTAGACTTTTCCGACCTGCTTTACGAGACAATCCTAAGTAATTACGGAGAAGCTATCAAAAAAGATAGGTCCTACCTTGTTGACAGGGCCTGGGCAGAAAATTTCCTAAAGGCAAATTAAAAGAGGGCTTAGGCCCTTTTTTGCTTGAAAAATAATGGGGGCAAAATGAAAATATACCTTAAAGATCAAAATAAAAGAAAAATATCCTATGATATCTTAAATATTTTCCTAGATCACGAAGATATAGATTTTTCTGATGATAAAAATGGTGCAGAAATCAAAATCGAAGATGAGTCGGTGAATATTTCTGGCAAAGATTTTGCTTTTAAAACCAACCAAGATTTAAAAATTATTTTATATGAATATTTGACAGAAAAAACCGGCTACAAGTCACCTTGGGGGACTCTTACTGGTTCTAAACCGTCAAAGCTTTTGAAAAATAAAACTTTAGAAGAAATTAAAAATACTTATAAACTTTCTGATGAAAAATTAATGCTTCTGGCAAAGGTAAAGGAAAACCAGGATAGGCTCAACATTTCTCCAGAAGATTTTAGCCTTTATATCAATATACCTTTTTGTCCGACCAGGTGTGATTATTGTTCCTACCCGACCTAGGCCGGCGCCCACCACGACAAGGGAGCCTAAGTAGACTACCTTGCCAAGGAAATTGAGGGGATAAATTTGCCGGAAAAATTAGATGCCATCTATATAGGTGGGGGCACTCCTTCTTTTTTAGGTCATAGAGAAATTGAAAAAATTCTCCAAGCCATAAATCAAAAATTTACCTACCAGGAACTTACCTTTGAGGCTGGCAGGGAAGATACCTTGGATTTTAAAAAGCTTGAAATTTTAAAGGCAGGTGGAGTTTCAAGGATTTCTTTAAATCCTCAGACCTTTAACAGAGAAATTTTGAAAAATCTAAATAGGGACATAGATATGGAGCATTTTCTTAAGATTTATAAATTTGCTAAGGACTTGGGTTTTATCGTAAATATGGACTTTATAGTGGGACTTGAGGGTGAAAGGAGTGGAGATTTTGCTAAAAATTTTGCTATTTTAAAAGACCTCCTCCCAGATAATATCACCTTCCACGCTCTCGCCATAAAATCAGGTTCCAAATATAACGAAAAAGGTAAGACCGGGGAGAGAGAAGATTCCATAAAAATTGCCGATAAGATAGGGGAGTTTACAAGGGAAAATGCCTACGAACCCTACTACCTATACAGGCAAAAAAATATTATTTCAAACCTCGAAAATGTTGGTTACCAAAGAAAATCTACAGCCCAGAGGTATAATGTAATCATAAATGAAGAAATTGGTTCAATTCTAGGCCTTGGGATGAATGCCAATTCAAAATTGATATCTGGTAAAAAGTTTAGAAACCCTAGAAATCTCAGGGATTATTACCAGGATTTTGAAAAAAATCTCATGGCAAAGAATGAAATGATAGAAGAATTAAGGAGATAAAAAATGAATTACTCTGACCAAGTTATAAAATATTTTAAAGAATTAGCTAAAATTCCTAGGGAATCTGGCAATGAAAAAGAGGTTTCAGACTTTTTGGTAAACTTTGCCAAGGAAAGAAATTTAGAAGTCAGCCAAGATGAGGCCCTAAATGTAATTATCAGAAAACCAGCAAGCGCAGGCTACGAAGACCATGCTATTGTTGCCCTCCAAGGTCACATGGATATGGTTTGTGTAAAGGTTGAAGGAAGTGACCACGATTTTGCCAAAGACCCAATCAAATTATTAGAAGAAGATGGTTGGATTACAGCAGATGGAACTACTTTAGGGGCTGACGATGGAATTGGTGTTGCCTTTATCTTAGCAGTTTTAGATGATGATAGCCTAAAACACGGCCCAATCGAAGCAATAATTACAACCGAAGAAGAAACTTCTATGGGAGGGGCAGGTAAGCTTGATCTTTCTCAAATTACAGCCAAATACCTAGTGAATATCGACTCCGAAGAAGAAGGCATCCTTACAGTAGGATGTGCAGGTGGACTTGACCTTGAAATCGAGTTTGATAAGAAATTCGAAAAGGCAGAAGGCGACTTTATTGAAGTTGGCCTAAAGGGCTTTGCAGGTGGCCACTCAGGTATGGAAATTGACGAGTTTAGGCTAAATGCCAATAAAACTCTAGGCAGACTATTAGAAGGCATCGAAGGCCTACAAATCGCAACAATTTCAGGTGGAGTTAAAAGAAATGCAATCGCATCTGCAGCTAGAGCTATTGTTGCAGTTCCTAACAAAAAAGATGTGACCAAACTTATAGAAGAAAGAATTGCTCAAGTTAAGAATGAATACAAAGACGTTGATCCAAATGGAGAAATTTGGGTAAAAGAAGCTAGTTTTGATGGAGAGGTTCTAACAAAAGAACTTTCTAAAAACATCATTGACCTCCTCTTTGTAATCCCAGACGGCCTTTATAAAAAAGTAGGAAATTCAATCGTAACCAGCTCAAACCTTGGTCTTATCGAAGATAGGGATAAGGTAATTTGGATATCTTCAATGTTCAGATCAGAAATAGACTCCCAAAAATTCTACAAAGCAGCAATCTCAAAGAAAATTGTAGAAAAATTTGGAGCAAGGGCAGAAATTACCAGCGAATATTCAGGTTGGCAAAGAGAAGACAGCCCAATAATTGACCTAGCCAAAGAAGTTTGGAAAGATGTCCATGGCGATGAAATGCAAATAGCAACAACCCACGGTGGTCTAGAATGTGGACTCTTCAAGAAAACCCTAAAAGACACCGAAATGATCTCCTTCGGCCCAGAAATAGAAGGCGCCCACAGCCCAGATGAAAGAGTAAACATAAAATCTGTAGAAAATAACTTTAAATTCTTAGTAGAACTATTAGAAAGAATCTAAGGAAAAAGCAACCACCACGTTTTTAAATGTGGTGGTTTTTATGTGGAAAATTATAAAATATTTGGAAACCAGTGGTATAATTAAATTGATAATCGATATCATTTAATGAAAGAGGGCGCTTAATAGTGACCTTATAAAGTGTATATTGATAGGTATTTTGGGTTCCATATGTGCTTTTATATATTATAAAGGATTTTTCATATTGTTTTGAGCATAAACGAAAAGTATTTAAAGCTTGGATGGTTTGTATTTTTAATAAGTGCTTTTGGCATAATCTTAGGAGGTGCTTATCAGATTCAGTGTGCCTACTTAGGTTTTTTATCAAGATACGAAAATAAGGGAGCTTTTTATGAATTTTTAAAATTTTTAAAACTCCAGGCAAAAATAGTTTTTGGAATTGGTTTTAGCAAATATAGCAATTGCATTGCTGATTTTATTTGGATTTACGGTATTTCCAAGCTGGCAAGCTTTATTTATACCTATATTCCTCCTTATTTTTACTTCGATAATCGAGAGACTTCCTATGATTATTCGCGGAGATTGGTTTAACTTATTATATTTTATTTACTAGATATCTTTACTTATTAGTTTTAATTAGAATTTTTTAGGAGCAAATCTATGAAACTTTTATATTTTTTTGATGATAAAGTAAAGCCTATTACCATGCGTGGGAAATTTTACTGTAAGCCAGAAGATACTGGCATCCTCCTTGATGGGATAAGTGCCATTAGAGAATATGATGTAAATCTATGGTTTTATACCAAAAATGGAAGAACCATTGCTTTTGATAGCGGTCACATCAACTATGATAGTATAGATAAGGAGTTTAAGAAAATAAAAATAAATCCAGATGAAATCAGACATTTATTTTTAACACATCTAGATGTTGATCACGCCGGCGGAATTGATATAACAGGCAGGAATATTTTTCCAAATGCTCATGTCTACATCGGTGCCGATGAAGAGAAATATATGACAAAAGAAATTCGAAGAAAGGCAATATTTCATAACTGTGTGAAAATCGCAGATGGTTGGACTCCAATCAAAGATGTTTCAATCTTTGAGGTTGATGGAATAAAGGTGGAAGCCATTCCTGTTCCTGGGCATACTGTAGGCCATACTGTTTATGTTGTTGATGATAAGATTTTAATTTCTGGAGATTGTCTTGCTATTAATGAAAATGGTGGTTATGCTTTCTTTGACTTTTTCAATCAAGATTCAAAGAAGAATAAAGAGTCTTTAGTTAAACTAAGAGATAGGTTAAAAGATTATGATTTAAAATATGTTTGTACCGGACATAGTGGAATACATCCTTATTCTGCAAAGATTTTTGAGCATATTGATAAGAGTGCAATCTTTGGTAAGATGACTCCATTTCACAAGGATGGGGAATACAATGTTTTTGATAAGAAAACAAAACCTAATTACGGAAACTGGCTTCCTAAAAGATTGTTGAAGGTTAAGATTATTGAAAGTCTAGTATGTCTTATTTTATTCATCTTATTTGGTGTAAGTGACCTTATCCTTCAAGGAAGGCAAAGGATTGTCTGGGGAATTATCCTAGGAATAGGATGCCTTATACTCCTATTAATAACTATGTGGGTTAGCATCTTATATAGGAGCTTTGATTACAAGGGTAAAAGAAAGCTCGCTAAAGTTATAATAGAGGGGACTGCCGACTATGTAAAGCTCCAAGATGGTGGAGTGGGCTTAGATGTGGGCTGTGGCAGTGGAGCCCTTACTATAGCCTGTGCAAAAAGAAATCCAAAAGCGACCATGGTGGGTTGTGACATATGGAGTGGTCCATACAAGGCCGAATTTTCAAAGAAGCTCTGTTATGACAATGCTAAGGCTGAGCAAGTAGAAAATGTGAGATTTGAAGAAGGAAATGCAGTGAATCTTCCTTTTGAAGATGAAAGTTTTGACCTAGTGACTAGCAACTACGTTTATCATAATATAATGGGGCAAAATAAACAAAAACTGTTATTGGAAACGTTTCGTGTGCTAAAAAAAGGTGGAGTATTTGTTATTCATGATTTGATGAATAAGTCAAGATACGGAGATATGAGTAAATTTATTGAAAAGCTTAAAAAAGATGGCTATGAAGATGTGCAATTAATTGACACAACAGATGGTCTTTTTATGGATCCTAAAGAAGCTTTATTGTTAGGGCTTCACGGCTCAACTCTTCTTATTGGGAGAAAATAATAAAATTAAATATAAATTAGTATAAAAAATTAGAAAATTTCTGGGGCATGCAAGATAAAATATAAGAGTTTTTATTCCTTATTATTTAAAGGTCCTATGAAGAAATTTCTTATAGAAAAATATGACAAGGCGTATGGTTCAGAAATTATTAATTGGTAAAAATTTGTAAAATTGTGATTAATTAATTATAAATGGAGTAGAAATGAGTTGGGCTTGATGGCAGTGCCTTTTACCTATGCCTTTATCATTGGGACAAGTAGGATCAAAAATAAGAAGCCCATACTTAAATTTTTATTAGATAAGCTTATGGGCAAGGATAATTTAAGTGTAATAGAAATGACCTATCCGCAAATATCAAAAAATACGATTAAAAATGCCTGTAAATTTATCTATTATTACAAAATTCCAAAAAATTTAAGTAGGTTTTCAAATCCAGTATTATTTTGGCGAGGAAGCGATGATCTAATTCCTGCAAAAAGTGAAAAGATATTAAGAGAGTATATTCCACAAATGGGAACAGAAGTATTTGAAAGAATTGGTCACGGACAATTTCTTCATGAACATCCCAAAGAATACGCTGAAAAAGTAAAACTATTTTTGAAAGACAAATAAGGAGAACATTATGGATATAACAAGAGCAATATTAGATGGAATTGCAATGGCTGCTATATTTAACGGTTCGGTGGCAGCTTTTGTACTGATTAACCCGAGATTTTTCTTCGATTCCTATCCAAAGGGAATACAAAATTCGGCTACAGAAAAGATGACAAAAGAAGAAAAAAGAATAAATTTAATACTTACGATTATAATTTCAGGAATCGTATTTATATATGGAGTGACCTCACTTTTACATACAGGAATTAGAGGACTTAGAGATCTTTTTTGGATGAGCTATATTCAGTGGACAATATTAAACTTGGGAGATTTCCTTCTATTGGATGTACTTTTGTTCCAAGGAAAGTACAAGGATAAGATAGTAATACCAGGCACAGAAGGACATGAGGACTACGAATTTGGAAATTGGATGAAGCATTTGGCCATTAAGGAACATTTCATCTTGATGCCATTATTACTAATTCCAATAGCATCTATAGTCCAGGCCTGGATAGTGGTGTTACTGGGATTATAAAATAAAATTTGAAAGATATGATTAATTTGTGACACATAAGAAGCACGAGAAAAATACTTTTAAAAATGTGATTGATATATGATAATAATAAGCAAAATATGGCAAAATCCAAACGGGCCTAGCAAAATCTAGAACTTAGAAAATAATTCTATTATTTACCAAGCGAAGATTTTTAATCGAAGGTTGCGTCAAGAAAACTGATGGCAAGCCCGTCCGGCTCGTTGAGGACTGAGCGATAGCGAGTTATCAGTTTTAGCAACCTGACGATTAGAAATCAGTTGGGAGTTAAGAAAACTAATACGAAGTCATTCCACTTAATAAAGAGGTTTGCCGTAGGCAAACACAATATCCCCCGCTAGGGGTCGCCCGGAGGGGGTAAGTCTACACGAGCCGACGGGCTTGTCGGGGGTTTAAGGGGGACCCGATGTGGGAACATCCTGCCCTAGCGGCCGAGAGCGA
>NZ_CAUPFR010000006.1:0-40058 GCF_963510575.1 uncultured Anaerococcus sp.
CCCAGGGGAACGTTCCGGACGTTCCCCAACCTGCCTCCCCAGACCCCACTCGGCTACCCCCTCCGGCCGGCCCCTCTCGGGGGATAAGGAGTTTGCCTGTCGGCAAACGAGTTAATATGGAGGTGACCTTGTTTATGTATAATATTATTCTAACTTTTTAAAATCCCAAGCCTCCTAAAAATTGCAATCTGGTCTGATTTGTGTTTTTATTTATAAATTAGTTCACAGTATTTATAATGCTTTTATTCGTAAAGAGTTGTCAGTGCAATTTTCTTAACGGAGTCTTGGGATTTTAAAATACTTGGTCTTAAGTTTTTAACTCTTCGTTTTAGAATGCAAAACTCATCTAGCAATATTTGGCGAAAGCCAAACTAGCCTAAGTCCTCTATGTACTTCGATACCAATTCCCTAATCTACCAAGGCCTAAATTCTAATCAAGAAGCCCGTAAAGAAAATCGCATGTTTGAGCGTTAGCGAGTTTGCGATTTTTAGGGCTTTGATAATTAGAATGATAGTAAGGATATACGTAATCATATACAGTGCTATACTTTCTACCAAAAAAAGCTTGCGATAAGCAAGCTTCATTACCCGCACTCCGCATAAGGAGCCGTTCGGGGGTGTAACGGAAAGGGGGCCTGGGGGAACCCGATGAGGGGGCATACGGAAAGCCCCCTAGGGGTTCCCCCAGAAACGAAGATTCAAATGTAAGTGGAATAAAAATCTAATTTACCAGATTACAATGAAGAACAATATATAGAATAATTCTATAAAAGACAAAAATATGGTATATTAAAACAAAGGGTATTAGGGAAAATTTCCCTAATTTAATTTATCAAGGATAAAGAGGAGAAAAAAGAATGGGACCAGTTATTGTTGGCGATTTGATGCTTCTTATTTTTTCAATTTATATAGGAATATTTTTTATATTTTTCCACACAGATCATCCTGATATGTCTGTTGGTTTTCATGTTTGGGAGGCTTGTTTTTCTCGCGATACTTGGATTTTTGGCAACAAGTTTGCGGGGTGTCTTTCTATTGGGCTTGGAATTTTGTTTTATGGGATTATCCTTCCTATTTTAATTTATCTTGAGATTTCTAGGGAGATTCTATCTATTATAGTAATTATTTCTCTTTTGATTTTCTTTTTGCTTTTGTTTGGCCTTTCTAAGTTGGTTTTGAGGAAGAAGTTTGACCTTAAGGATACCAAGTAAGTGCCAATCTTTAATTGATTTTGCTTTTATTTGCTATATAATATTACTAGCAAAAGGGAGTAGCCCAATTATTTAATCGTCAGAACGGTTTTTACCCGGTTAAATAAACCCTAGAAGGTGGCGAGACGGAGCTAATGAGTATAACTCACTAAGCCCCGCTTTTTTTATATTTTGCAAAATTTTTAAGGAGGAATTATGGACTATAAAGGCAGTCTTAATGAAGTAATCAAAAAACACGGAGCTGACGCTAAGCGTGGACTTACCTCATCTGAAGCCAAAGCTAGGCTTGAAAAGTATGGCCCAAATGCTATTGAGTCATCAAATAAAAAGAGCCTTATGAAGAAGATTATCGAACAATTAGCTGATCCTATGGTTATTCTTTTGGTAATCGCTGCTATTGTGTCAGCTTTTACAGGCGATGTAATTGAATGTGTAATTATTATCGCAATCGTTGTTATTAACGCCATTATGTCTATCATCCAGGAGGGAAAGGCAGAGGACTCTGTGGCAGCTTTACAAAAGATGAGCTCGCCTGAGGCTACTGTTATCCGTGATGGACAAAGAAGCCACGTAAAGGCAGAAGAATTAGTGCCGGGAGATGTGGTTGTTATCGAAACTGGGGATATTATCCCAGCTGATATGAGGCTTATCGAGTCATCAAACCTAAAGATAGACGAATCTTCGCTTACAGGTGAATCTGTGGCTGTAGAAAAGGACGCAAGTTTTGAAACAAATGAAGATGTAGGAATTGGTGATAGGGAAAATTATGTCCACTCATCTTCTATTGTTACCTACGGCCACGGCATGGGCCTTGTGGCAAATACTGGAGAAGAAACTGAAATCGGCAAAATTGCTGTAAGTTTGGATGAGGTTGAGGATAAGGAAACTCCTCTCCAAAAGCAACTTAAAACCCTTTCTAAGATTCTCGCTGTCCTTGTCGTTGTGGTTTGTATAGGGGTTTTTGCCCTAGGATATTTTAGGGGCAGTCATAATCTTTTAGAGAATTTCATGGTGGCAGTTTCCCTTGCAGTTGCAGCTATCCCAGAAGGTTTGACAGCTGTTGTAACTATTGTCCTTTCTATTGGTATGAACAGGATGGCAGACAGGAAGGCAATCGTAAAAAACCTCCTATCTGTAGAAACCCTTGGTTCAACCACAGTTATCTGCTCAGATAAAACTGGAACCTTGACCCAAAACGAGATGACTATCACAAAAATTTTCACCAACGATGAGGAATACGAAGTCGAAGGTACTGGTTATAGGCCAGAGGGTGATATCAGAAGGCAAAACAAAGAAGTAATTAGTTCTGACAGTCAAATCGAATTATTAATGACTATTGCTAGTCTTTGTAATGATGCAAATCTTATTCGCCAAGGCGAAGAATACAAGATTACAGGCGACCCAACCGAAGGTGCCATGCTAACCTTGGCAGAAAAATGGAATATCAACCAAGAGACCCTTAACGACAAACACCCAAGACTCCAGGAAATCCCATTTGATTCCACAAGGAAGATGATGACTACCTTCCACGAGCTTGATGGCAAATACTACGCCATGACCAAGGGTGCACCAGATGTTGTTATGGGCAATTCTTCTCAAATTTTAATCAATGGTCAAATGGAAGAATTTACCGATACTTATCGCAAAAAACTTGCCGATAAGAACAACGACCTAGCAAGTCAGGCTCTTAGGGTAATGGCCTACGCCTTTAGACCTCTAGAAACTCTTGACCAAGACCTTACTACAGAAAATATCGAAAAAGATATGATTTTTGTTGGTCTTACAGGCATGATTGACCCAGCAAGGCCAGAAGCCAAGGCAGCTGTTGCCGAATGTCACGCATCAGGAATTGATGTCATAATGATAACTGGCGATTATTTTGAAACAGCCCTTGCTATTGCCAAAGATTTGGGAATTGCAACAAGCCGTGACCAAGCCATGCAAGGATCAGAACTAAATGATAAGACCCACGAGGAAATCAGGGAAATCGTCAAAACCAAGAGGATTTTCGCCAGGGTTTCTCCAGAAAACAAGGTCCAACTTGTTAAGGCCCTAGAAGCCAATGACAATGTAGTAGCCATGACTGGTGACGGAGTAAATGACGCTCCTGCTATCAAAAACGCTGACATAGGTGTGGCTATGGGTATTACAGGTACAGACGTTGCCAAAGACGCTTCAGATATGATTCTGGTTGACGATAACTTTGCAACCATAGTAAATGCAGTTGAAGAAGGAAGAGTGATCTTTTCAAACATCAAAAAGTTTGTATCCTTCCTCCTATCATGTAACATTGCAGAAGTTTTGATAGTTTTCCTATCAATTTTAATGGGACTTCCTAGTCCACTTACCCCAATCCAACTACTTTGGCTAAACCTAGTCACAGATGCCTTCCCAGCCCTAGCTTTAGGTGTTGAACCAGCAGAGCCAGGCCTCATGGAAGAACCACCAAGGGACCCAAGAGAATCAATTATCTCTGGCGATATCAGAACAAATCTAATTAGCCAGTCAATATTTATAACACTCGCAGTCCTTGCTTCTTATATAGTTGGCCTAAAATGGATTTTCCCTGACTCAATCGAAGGTGCCCACACAATGGTATTTGCAACCCTAATCACATCAGAACTACTAAGAGCCTTCTCAGTAAGGAGCACAAAATACACCCTAAAGGAATTAGGATTTGGATCAAACCCACACCTAATCAAGGCGGTAATCCTATCCTTTGCCCTACTATTAGTTGTAATGTACGTGCCAATTTTGACAAAACTCTTTGAAGTCGTATCCCTAACATGGGAATGGATTCCAGTTCTAATCCTCGCTTCAATCCCACTTGTATTCGGGGAAATCAGCAAGACTATAAGAAGAAAATAAGCTAGAAAAAATTTAGAAAAGTAAAATAAAAAAATTCCCAGAATCCAAAAGGACTCTGGGAATTTTTTTGCCTATTTTTATAAATTAGAAACCTTCCTTAAATATAACTTTATTAATTACAAGCCCAAAACCACTCCAATTCCTGCACCTGCTACTATTATCCAAAGAGGACTGAGCTTTTTGAATTTGAATAAAACCAGAGTAAAGACTGCAAAAAGGCCTATTGGGATTGGTCTTAATAACAAAAGTAGCTCGCCTGTTTGGGCAAAGGTCTCTGTATCAAAAAGGGTAAGGACAAGGACTGTTGCCATAGCGCCAAGGATTAGGCCAGCTGTGGCTGGTCTTAAGGTGGTAAAGGCATCAGCAACTAATTTTGAATTTTTAAAGGCCAAAATCATCCTTGCTATTATGAGGATAATTATAATGGGACCTGTAACCAAGGCGAGTGTAGCGAGGATTCCCCCGATTGGACCGTAAGCCTTGATACCGGCATAGGTTGCCATATTTATACCTATAGCGCCTGGAGTCGACTCAGAAACAGCAATCATATCCAAAAGCTCTTGGCTAGTGAAATATCCATATTTTTCTCCCATAGCTTGGAGGAAGGGGATAGTTGCCATACCACCTCCCACGGCAAACAAACCTGCCTTGAAAAATTCCCACATCATCCTAAGCATTTCTAATCCTCCCTAAAATAATTCCTAAAAGCCCAACACCTATTACAATTATCACTGGCGAAATTTTAAAAACTGCTATAGCTAAAAAAGTTAAGAAAAATACAGAAAATTTTCCAACTGTATTAGCATTTTTCTTTAGCATTTTTATGACCGAATACAAAACCAAGGCACATACACCAATCCTAATGCCTGCAAAGGCGTGGCCTATAGCTGCTATGTGGGAAAAATTTTTCAAAAAACTAGATATGATAGTAATTATGATAATAGATGGGGTTATAAAACCCAGACTTGCCACCACTCCTCCCATATTTTTTGCCAACTTGTAGCCACAAAAGGTCGCTGTATTTATGGCTATAATCCCAGGTGTGGATTGACCTATGGCGTAATAATCTAAAATCTCTTCACTAGTCGCCCACTTTTTCTTATCGACGACTTCTCTTTCGAGAATTGGGAGCATGGCGTAGCCTCCTCCAAAAGTCATTAAGCCGATTTTGACAAAAGTCGTATATAATTCCCATAAAATATTCATACATCTCTCCCCTTCTAAGTTCTTTATAACTATTATATAACAAAGTAAAAAATTAATAAAGCAAGGGCAGACAACCTTTTCCTCGAGCAATTATTTTCCATTCTTTAATCATAGTTACAAAAATAATACAAAATAATCCTAGTTTTCCCAAATTAGCCAAGGATTTCCCGGATAAAGTAACAAATTCGTAACATTTTTGTTGACAAATTAGTAAAATTGGGTTAGAATATAAAATGTCATAAAGAAAAGGAGATAAAATGAAGAATTTTAAATATATATTAACCGGACTTTTTACTGTGTCGGCTTTGGCTATGGCAAGCCCATCCCTAGCAGCAGAAGAAGTTTCAAATGAAAATACAGAATCAGTTGAAAGCCAAGTTGTTGAGTACAAGGCTTTTGACCTCGATGAGACTTTGGGTCTTAAAAAAGGAGCTGACCTTCCTCACAAAAAGACTGAAATCAAACAAACTTCTTACAAGACAGCTAACAAGCTTGAAGCAAATAACGAAAATGCTCACCCAGACCGTGTTGCCATCAAAGGCTCTAATAGGAATGCTACAGGTACAACTACAGAACCAGGCGCCCTTTCTTGGAGAAATTACAGACAAGGCGACCTCGCTAATTTTGACATAAGAACCAAAAACCCAGATCATATTAACGGTGCTTACATAGATAGGTTTCTAGAAAAGCGTGGCCACTATACTCCACTTAAGGGTTATGGAAATACCATCCTAAAGTTTTCAAACAAATATGGTATCAACGTAGGTATCTTTATGGGTCAAATCGCCAAGGAGACTACTTTTGGTATGAATGCTGGCGTTGGCAAATACAATTTTGGTTGCATCCGTTATTACAAAAACGGTGTTGGTGGCAACTGGGCACCAGCCTACTCATCAAGAGGAGCTGCTTGGGTAAATCCACCTACAGTTGAAGATGGAATCGAAGTTGTCTTTAAACTAATGAGAGAAGCCTATGCTAACAAGGGTTATACAACTTATAAAGCTTTTATAAACCGTTATTCACCAGCTTTTGAGAATAACCATAGGTCTTTTGAGCAACTCGCAGCTGGAACTATGAACGCCTTAAATATAGCATATTAATAGGGAACAGTCTAATTTATTTAGGCTGTTTTTTTTGACCTTTTCTTTGCCTTTGCCATAAAAATATTATAAAATATAAGTATAAATATAAAACAAGGAGAAATTTATGAAAAAACTTTTATTGACCCTAGCTATCAGCTTAAGCGTCATAGGCACTTCTTACGCAAGCGAAAGTAAGCCTATTATTTACTATGACGCCTTTGACCTAGACCTTAAGTGCGGGCTTAAGGCTACAAATAAAATCACTTCAAAAGACGAAACTTCAACCCCTAAAAAAGAAAGCAAAAACTTCACCAAGGCTAAGATAGTATCTGTAATTGACGGTGATACTGTTACAGTAAAAGTAGGTTCTACAACAACCAACCTTAGGATGATTGGAGTTGACACACCAGAAACAGTCCACCCATCAAAACCTGTAGGATTTTTTGGCAAAGAAGCCTCTGATTTTACCAAGAAAAACCTCACGGGCAAGGTGGTTTACCTCGAAAAAGACGTTTCAGAAACAGATAGGTATGGTAGATCTCTTAGGTATATTTGGCTTAGCCTACCAAAAGACCCAGCAAATCCAACCTACGAAGAAATAAGAGATAAGATGTTTAACGGCATCCTCCTCCGTGATGGCTACGGAAGTCTAGCCACCTTCCCACCAGATGTGAAATACCTTGACCAATTTAGGAAAATCGCCAAAACTGCCCAAGAAAAAGACCTTGGCCTCTACAACGAATCTGCAAGGGCAAATTTTGAAGCAAAGGCTCCTTCTAGTAAGGCTGAAAATATTACCCCAACCACAAAAAAATCAGAAAAACCAACCACAAGCAAGGTTAAAGCAAAAAAGACAGTTCGTCTTGGCAAGGGTGACCTCCCAATTGTAAACCAAAAAACTGCCAGAATCTCAAGCAAAAAAGGCACATATTTGGCAGATGTAACCAGGGGTCCAATAAAGGCAAATATGTCCTCAGGCAAATACCACCGACCAGGCCAACAAGGTTACAACAAAATAAGCGTAAACAATGTAACTTGGTTTTCAAGTGCCAAGGCAGCAGAAAAAGCCGGTTACAAACCTGCAAAAAGATAAAAAGAAAGGTAGAGAATGAAAAAACTAATATTTGATGTTGACGGGACAATTTTAGATTCTATGCACATTTGGATAAAACCACAAAATGAACTCTTCGCCAAATACGGATATAGCTTTACAGAACTCTCCAAAGAAGAAAAAGGCAAAATCGAAGCCCTTTCAATCGATGATATGTGCCACTATATAGCAAATGAAATCGCCACAGACATGACCTTTGAAGAGGTTATGAAATACTTTGAAGATGTAATTTACACTGGCTACAAGGACGAGCTTGGTCCCAAACCGGGCAACCTTGAAATCCTAAAAAAATTAAAAGATGCAGGCTTTTCCATGTCGGTAGCCTCATCTACCCCTTATAAATACTTGGAAATGGCCCTTAAAAGGCTGGGAATTTACGATTACTTTGATTTTTTTGCCACTCCTGAGCTTTTAGGTATGAAAAAATCTGAACCAGGCTATTGGCAATACTCCATCAAAAAACACGGAGTAGACCCAGAAGCTTGCGTGCTTTTTGACGATGCCCTCTATGCCATAAAGGCCGCCAAAAAAGAAGGAATCATCACCGTAGGCCTCAAAGACTTCCCATGGAATCAAAACGAATGGGACCATATCAAAGAAGAAGCAGACATGACCCTAGAAAAAATCTCCGGTATGGATATAGAAAAATTTATGTAATAATTTAGGACAAAAGAAGGCCCCCAAAATTTTGGGGGTCTCTTTGTAAGTTAAACATATTTTAATTTGGAAATTTAAGAATAAATCATTTTTAAGGACAGGCTTGAGAAAAATCTATTTTCACTTTGTTTTAAAAAATATTTTCTATTAGTCTTAGCCTTTTTTTATTTTAATCCTTATTTTTTCTTATTTACAATTACAGATACACCATCTGGAACAAAGGCAACCTTAGCATCTTCGCCCTTGATTTCCTTAGCCATTCTTAAAGCTTCTTCTAGACTTTCAGCGTAGGTCATGTGCATATCTTCGATTAGTTGTCTATTTTCTGGATCAGTTACAAAGATAACTTTATGACGTACAAGGATTCTTGCAAGAATTTGGATTTCCCATTGGTCAGCAATTGTTTCTTCCATTGGAATTTGGAGAATCCTATCTTCAACGTCCTTTGGTGTAGCAGCTTCCTTGAATGTTCTGTAGAAACTTTCTCCACCGTGACCATCATCACATCTAGAAACTTCAATGATTACACCATCATCAGCTACTGCTGCTTCTGCTGCTGTCATTGATTTTACTGATTGATATACGTTTTGATCTAGTGGGTAACCACCGTTACTTGTTACAGCTATATCTGCATTTACACCCTCAACAGTTGATAGGCCTCTAACAAATTCAGTACCTTCAAAGTGAGCTTTTACCCTGTGACCTGCAAAGGCATTGATAATCTTCTTATCAGCGTCAATTACAACGTTTAGGATAAAGGCAAGTTTTGCTTGTTCAGCTGCAAATTCCATGTCCTTGTGGATTGGGTTTTCTACTAAGATACCTGTTCTTGAATAATCACTTGCTATGAATTTAGAGCAGTGGTTGGCAAGAACTGTTTTTTCGCTTGCTATACCTGGAAGAACTGATTTTCTACCACCAGAGAAACCTGCGAAAAAGTGTGGTTCAATAAAGCCTTCAGCTATTAATAAGTCAGCATTTACAGCGTGCTTGTTTAGTAGAAGTCTTCCGCCTGATGGAAGGGTATCAAGCTCAACCATGTCTTCATCTACGCCAGATTTGTGGACAACGATATTTTCATTGTCAACGATTTCTTGACCGTATTTAGCAACTAATTCTTCATGGGTAGTTGGTCTGTGGAAACCTGTTGCAATAAGAATGGTAATCTCTGCATCTGGGTTTGTTGACCTAATTTCCTCTAGAAGGATTGGCATGGTTATAGCAGATGGTACTGGTCTTGTATGGTCAGATGAAATTATTGTAATGGTTTTCTTACCCTTTACGAGTTCAGATAGTTTCTCTGTACCAATTGGATTAGCTAGAGCATCCCTAACGAGGTCTTCTTGGCTTTTTGCTGCCTTAAAATCATGCGCCTTGCTCTCAAGAACGGCTACATCATCGCCCACTTCTAGTTCAACGAATTCTTTGCCATAAGGCAATCTTACTTGTTTCATATTTACTCTCCTTTTCTTCTCTCTCTTATATTTTATAGTATATTCTTAATTATTGCAAACACTTTCATAAATAAAAACTCTTCCGAAGAAGAGTTTATCCTTGCATATATTTTTTTATCTTCCTATAAATAAGTGTCATTGCCACAATCCCCTTCATAATAGAAGTAGAACTCATCGCAATCCACACCCCGTAGACGCCAACAAAAGGCATCAAAACAAGGGCTATAGGTATCCTCAAGAGATTGTTGATCACGCCAAGGGCAGCAGGAGTCTTTGTATCGCTCATCCCATTAAAACAGCCAGCCAAACCTATCTCAATCGCCATAAAGCCTTGGGAAAGACCCAGGATAAAGAGATAATTTGCCCCAAGTTTTATGGCCTCTTCGCTCTCTGGAGTAAAAAGCTCAAAAAGTTTGTGCCTAAAAATAATCAAAACCAAAGTCGCAATAATACCGATAAGGGCTACTAGCCTAAAGGCTTCCTTAATAGACTCCTTGACCCTCTTTTTATTCTCAGCCCCAAAATTTTGGGCAACAAGGGCTTGGATACCAACCTGGATACCCTCAGTAGTATTCCAAGAAATCGACTCAAGTTGACTTCCTATAGCGCAAACAGCAACAGGTGTTGGACCGAAAGCTGACATAAACCTATTCAAAACCATAGAAATTGACGCATGGAAACCTGATAATAAAGCCGCAGGCAAACCAAGCTTAAAAATTTCTAGCTGCCAATTTTCCCTATAATCAATATAAGAAATAGCAGACTTAATAATCCCGTCCTTAGAAATCACAAGCAAAAAGTAAAGCAAAACAACTATAAATTGGCTAATAATCGTAGCCAGAGCTGCTCCTTTTGCCCCCATATGTGGAAAAGGACCAAGACCGAAAATTAAAACCGGGTCTAAAACCATATTGAAAAAAAGACCCACAGCATTAATCACAAAAGGCGTAAAAGAATCCCCAAGAGATGTAAAAGACTGGGTAAACATAGGCCCTAGGAAAAAGAAAATCATCCCCAAACTTACCACAAAGAAATAATCCTTGGCAGCCATTTCAGCCTCATGGCCCAAATTATAAAATTCTATAAAAACATTTTTTACAATAAGGCAAAAGGTTGTAAAAAACAAACCGATGACAATAGCCTGGATAAAACCATTATTAATAATCATCACCGTTTCCTTCTCATTTTGCGAACCAAAAGCCTGGGAAGCATAAACTCCCATGCCAACCTTAGGTATAAGGACAAGGGAATTGCCTATCCAAAAAATAAAACCAGCTATCCCAACCCCTGCCATAGCCTTGGTGCCCAACCTTGCAATCCAAATAGTATCAACAAAGCCATAGGCAATCTGGATAAAGGCTGTAAGGGCCAAAGGAAAAGACAGCTTCAAAAGCGTGCTCCTAATATTTCCATGCAATAAATCTATTTTCCTATTCATAAAGACTCCTATATAAGTTATAACCTTATTATTCTACTAATATTTTACGAATTGTCATTTAATTTATCAAAAGTATATTGAATATATGAAAAACTACGAAAACCTAAAAGCAGGCAAACTATTTAAGACAGACGCCTACCTAGTTGAAAGGCTCACAGCCTGCTGGGAAAAATTAGTAAAATTGAACATGACCATAGACAGAAAAGAAAGAAAGGAAATCTGCCAAGAACTCTTTGGATCCTTCGGCAAATCAACAGTCCTTTCACCCTTCAGATGTGACTATGGGGACAATATCCACATAGGAGATGGGTCTTTTATAAACTTCAACGTCTCCATGGTAGATTTGGGAAAAATAGAAATAGGAAATAGGGTCCTCATAGGCCCTGGGACAGGCATCTTCACAGCCATCCACCCCACAGACCCAGAAATAAGAGCCACAGGCATAGAAAAAGGAGCAGATATAAAACTAGAAGATGATGTCTGGATAGGAGGCAACGTAACAATCCTCCCGGCAGTTACAATCGGCAAAGGCTCTATAATCGGAGCAGGCTCAGTTGTAACCAAAGATATACCTGAAATGTCAATCGCTGTAGGAAACCCTGCCAAGGTCGTAAGGGAAATAACAGAAGAAGACAAAATTTATTGGCAAGGTGAATACGAAAAATATTTAGGAGAAATGGAAAAATAAATTTTAAATCTTAAATCTTTGCAAAAAAAAGAAATCGAATAGGTTTCTTTTTTTATTTCAAAAAGTAAATCTAAACTATAAAAATATTTCAAAGCAAAGACCTTCCACAAAGCTAAGGAAAATGTTTGTGTGGACCTTATTTCTATTCTCTACTATAATAAAGATACAAGGTGGTTATATGATTGAAACAAGATTAAAACAAATATTTGACTACCTAACTCTTGACTACGACTACCATACGTCAAAAGAGATAGGAGAAGTAATGGAATTATCTTCTAAAACCATAAGAAAGGAGATAAACCTACTAAATTCAGCTATAAAAGATAAGGGAGCCTTTATAGAATCCAGGCCAGGAAAGGGTTTTATTTTTATCATCAATGACAAGGACAAATTCAAACTGTTCTTGAAAAACGATTGGCACAAATATGCCTACTACCAAGAAGAAGACGGGGACAAAAACCTTAGGTATGTAAACATCCTAAAGACCTTCTTATTCTCAAACTCCTATATCAAACAATTTGAACTAGCCGAAACCTTTCACGTAAGTGAATCACAAATCAACAAAGACTTGCCCCTAATAAGGCAAATCCTAGAAACCTATAACCTAGACCTTGTAGCAAAACCCTACTACGGCATGAAGGTAGAAGGAAGTGAGAAAAATATCAGGCTAGCAATCAAAAATGAAATAGGAGAAGATCCCCTAATTTTTGAAGGCGACAAGGATAAGGACTTATTTGGCAAAATCCAAGAAATCATAGAAAATATTGACTTCGGCGAATCTTATTTCATGCCCTATGTGAGTTTCAAAAACCTAGTCATCCACATCTATATATCGATTTTAAGAATAAGGCAAAAAAAATATATCAGCCTGGCAAAAGATTTTGAAAAGAAAATCGAAACCTATAAAGAATATAAGTTAGGCAAAAATATTGTAAACGAACTAGAAAAAAACCTAGACCTACAAATCCCAAAAGAAGAGCTAGTCTACATCACCATGCACCTAATAGCCAAAAATACAATAAGGGACCAGGAAAAAATATCAACAGAAATCCTCGAACTATCACAAAGTATAATCGATGAAATCTACAAGGTCTCCAAATACGATTTTAGGGCAAATATAGACTTCTACTTCTCCCTCGCCATCCACCTCAGCCCCTTAGCAAATAGGATAAAATACGGTTTTAACATGAAAAACCCCATCCTAGATGACATCAAAGAAAACAAAATATCCTACCTTTTGGCAACAATCGGGGCAAATGTAATAAACGAAAAATACCAAACAAAATTATCAGAAGACGAAATTGGCTACATAGCCCTCCACATAATGGCGGCTATGAATTCTAACTCAGTAAACCAAAAGAAAATCCTTATAATCTGTGGTTCAGGCAACTCCTCAGCCCAGATAATGAAAGCCCAGCTAAACAGGCAATTTAAGGAAAAAATAGACAGCCTAGACACAACTGACCTAAGGAGCCTAAAAAACTTAGACCTAAAAAATTATGACCTGGTCATTTCATCAATAAAACTAGACTACGACCTAGAAATCCCTGTGGTTTATGTTGATATAATATTTTCTAAAAATGACTTGGATAACTTAAAACTCGCCTTTGAAGATAAGAGACTGGCAAAAATCTACGACTTGTTCAACAATTCTATCTTCATAAAGACTAGTCAGTTTAAAAACAAGTTAGAAATCCTAAAATATATTTCAGAATGTATAGAAGAAAAATCTGCCATGAACAAAGACCTTGCCCTTAAACAATTGAAACAAAGGGAAGATATGGGTTATACCTTGTTTAACCAAATAGCCATCCCCCACATCCTAGACCAGGTTGATGGAGATTCCTACTCTATAATTATCGTCTTAGACAATCCTGTAAAATGGAACGAAACAAGCGCCAGACTAGTTTATTCCCTAATCATAGGCAAGGAACTAGCTGATATGAGCCTATATTACGAAAAACTCGGCTTGTTTTTATCAAGCCACAAGTCAGTCACCAGGGCTCTTGAAGCAAATAATCAAATGGACTTTATGAACATATTCTTGAACGTTTAAGGTAAATATAATCTAAAAGGAGGACTTATGTACGCTTTAATTGGAACTTGGAGGATGTCCCTCGAAGGCATAGAAAAAAGCCTAAAAGATTTGGCAAATGGCAAAAGTGCAGCAGACGCCATGACCCAAACCATAAAAGAAGTCGAAAACTTTCCCTATTTTAAATCTGTAGGCTATGGTGGCCTACCAAATGAAAATATGGAAGTTGAACTAGATGCAGCCTTCATGGACGGAAGTAATTTTAACTTCGGCGCTGTTGCAGGAGTCAAAAATATTAAAAACCCAATCGCTGTCGCAAGAGACTTGTCAAAATTTGATGCCAACAACTTTTTGGTAGGACCAGGTGCAGAAAAATACGCCGACCAAAACGGTTTTGAAAGGGTAAACATGCTCACAGATAGGGCAAAAATCCATTACAAAAACCGTCTCTACCAAGAAAAAAAATTATCCATGGAAAGAGACCTAAAACCCTATATAGGTCACGATACTGTTGGAGTTTGTGCCCTTGACAAGGATGGCAACATCGCCTGTGGCACATCTACAAGTGGACTTTTTATGAAAAAGCCAGGCAGGGTTGGCGATAGTCCTGTAATTGGATCAGGTCTTTATGCGGACAGTGAAGTTGGAGCTGCCACTGCTACAGGCCTTGGGGAAGACCTCATGAAAGGTTGTATCTCCTACGAAATCGTAAGGCTAATGAAAGAAGGATACCAGGTCCAAGACGCCTGTGATCAGGCAGTAAACAATTTGGATAAAATCCTAAAGAAAAAAAGGGCTAAAAGTGGTGACCTATCGGTAGTAGCCATTGACAAGGACGGAAATTTTGGCGTAGCAACCAACATCGACGGCTTCTCCTTTGTTTATGGAGGCGAAAACCAACCAGCCAAGGTTTATCTCTGCTACAGGGAAAATGACAAAACCCTCTACAAAGAAGCAAGCTCCGACTGGCTTGATGACTATATGAAAACCAGAACTGCACCACTAAAATTATTAGAAGAAGAATAGGAGGAAATATGGAAGATTTAGAATTGATTTGTTTTCAAATCATCTCACACGCAGGCACAGCCAAATCAAACTATATAGAGGCTATGGCCAAGGCAAGGGAGGGTGATTTTAAAAGAGCTTCAGAACTAATTGAGGAGGGTGTAAAGTCCTACAGACTTGCCCACAAGGCCCACTCATCCCTAATTACAGAAGAAGCATCTGGCAACAAGGTAGAAGTAGGTCTTTTACTAATGCACGCCGAAGACCAACTAATAACAACGGAGGTGATAAAATTAATGGCTGAAGAAAATATTCAGCTAATAAAAGAAATTAGGAAAATAGATGAGTAAAAAATCTAAAATAAAAATAGAGGAAAACACAAAAACTGGATATTTTATTAAAAGAGTCTTTGCTTATATGATAGACTGGTACATCTCCTCTGTCCTTTTAAACTTAGCCATAAGGCTATGCTTGATTTTTACTGGACTTGGAGATAAGTACGGAGCCATAGTTATTAAAAGTAATAAGGCAGATGCTATAATAATTCTTATGTCACTATTAATAGCCTTTAGCTACTATGTACTAATCCCTTATACTTCAAAAACTACTGCCACCCTAATGAATAAGGTTATGAAGCTTGAAATAGTTAATATGGACGGAAGCAAACCTAGTCTTATGACCCTAACAAAAAGGTATTTTCTAGGATGTTTCCTCCTCCAAGGTATTTTGTATTCGCCTTTTAACACTATCATCCAAACCATATTTCAACACATAAACCCTAGTGGTGCAAAGAGCTTTGATATCATTTTAGCCTCAACCATGGCCCTTATAATAGCTTATTCATCTTTTAAAGCCCTCAAAGATAAGAAAACTCATCAAGCACTTCAAGATGCGATTTCAAACACTTATGTAAGAAAAAGGAAGTAATTATGAAAAAATTTTATTTATTTTGCAACGCCGGTATGTCCACAAGCCTACTAGCTAGCAAAATGCAAAAAGTAGCCAACGAACACAACTTGCCTATAGAAGTAAAGGCCTTTCCTGATTCTGAAATGGATACAATAATAAATTCAGAAAATCCAGACGCCATCCTCTTAGGCCCACAAGTACGCCACATTTATGAAAAAACAAAAGAAAAATACGGCAATCTTGGAAAGGTTATCATGCCAATAGATCCTGATGATTATGGCACAATGAACGGCGAAAGAGTTCTAAAAGCAGCTATCTTAGAATACAAGAAAAACGGAGGTAAATAGAAATGTTAAAAAAACTAGATTCGTTCCTATCCCCAATAGCTAACACCTTATCAAAAAACAAAATATTAAGTGCGATTAGAGATGGTTTCTTAATTACAACCCCAATTGTAATTATCGGCTCCCTATTTTTATTAATTGCCAACTTCCCAATCAACGGCTACGAAGAATTTATGGCTGGTATTTTTGGAGAAGGTTGGGATGCTTATCTTGGCAGAGTAACAGCCATAGCCTTTGACTGTATAGCCCTCCTAGCATCATTTTCTATTGGTTATTGCTATGCTCGTGAAAAAGGACTAGCTGATAAGGTATCTGCTGCTGCAGTTGCCCTAGTATCCTTCTTGATAGTAACACCTCAAAAACACCCAGACTTTGTAAATATAGAAGATTCCGAAAAAGTATTCCGTGGATTCTCCTTTGGAAACTTTGGTACAGCTGGTATCTTCCTATCAATGATAGTAGCAATCATATCTGTAAGCATTTTTGCTTGGGCAGTCAAAAGAAAACTTGTAATCAAACTACCTGATGGAGTTCCTCCAGCAGTAATGGATTCTTTTGCGGCCCTAATCCCTGCAGCCCTATCAATGGTATTCTTCTTTGTGATAAATATAATTATTTCACATACATCTTATGAATACCTCCACAACCTAATTTACCAAGTTCTCCAAGCACCACTTGTTGGTCTAGGAAGATTTGCCCTATTTGAAGTTATATACCAATTCTTATCAACCCTCTTCTGGTTCTTTGGTATAAACGGCCCTGCTGTTACAAATACAGTATTCTCACCAATCCACAAGGCTCTTACACTTGAAAACTACGAAGCAGCTCAAGCTGGTCTAAAGATGACAAACATCTTCACAGCTGGATTCTCAGATTTCTTCTGCAACTTCGGTGGTGGTGGATCAACACTAGGTCTTGTAATAATGATGTCATTCCTAGCCAAATCTGAAAGAATGAAAGTTTTAGGTAGATTATCTCTTCCTGCAGGCATCTTTGGAATTAACGAACCAATCATCTTTGGTCTACCAATAGTATTAAACCCAATCATGATTATTCCATTTATCCTATCACCTATTGCAAATACAGTTATAGCTTACCTTGCAACTATCACAGGCTTTATCCCTGTTACATCTGGTATCCAACTACCATGGACAACCCCAATAGGATTCTCAGGCTACCTCATCACAGGTACCTTCTCTGCAGTAATCTTACAGCTAGGCCTACTTGCCCTAAACATGGCAATCTACTACCCATTCATGAAATTACTAGATAAGCAATACCTAGAAGAAGAAAAGAATAAGGTAGAAGAAGTTGACGAAATAGACTCCCTATCATTTGACGATTTAAGCCTAGATTAATTTTTAGAAAGAAGTGACAAATGAAAGTATTAATGATCTTTGATCAGGGTTTGGCTGGTGCTGGCGGAAAATCAAATCCCAACCAAGAACTAGCTATAGCAAAGGGCGGAATTGGTTCTGCCCTTATGCTAAAACCCCATTTTGATAAAATTTCCGCAAGCATTGTAGCCACCTTATATTGTGGCAACGAATATTTTCTAAACCACCAAAAAGAAGTAGTAATAAAAATGACCAAGATGGCAGAAAAGATAAAACCAGACCTAGTTGTCTGTGGGCCATGTTTTAACTTTGAAGACTACGCCCTAATGTCTGCTGAAATTGCCCTAAGTATAAAAGAATACACCGATATCCCTGTACTAGCCATGATGTCCAAAGAAAACGAAGCTACTATCTCTAACTTTAAGGACAAGATAGACATCCTAAAGATGCCAAAAAAAGGTGGCACAGGGCTTAGCGAAAGTTTTGACAACCTAGCTAACTATATAGATAGGAAGGTCAATGGTGGAGAAATAAATAAGGACCACTTATATTAAAAATTATGACAAAAAATAAAATCAAAGAAATCTACGATATTTATTCCGTATCCAGTTTTGAAAGACAAATCAGCGACTATCTCGAAAAAGCCTACCAAGCCTATGACTATAAAATAGTAAAAGATAAGCTAAACTCAGTTTTTTTCAACAAGGCAAATCCCGGTCGTAAAAAAGTAATGATAGCCTTTCCCCTAGATGAATACGGATTAATGGTTAGAGAAATAGAAGATAATGGAAAAATAAGGTTCATCCTCCTAGAAGATATTTCTCCATTATCTTTTTTAAATCAAAGAGTAAATATAATCACAAGAAACAAAAAAAATATAAAAGGTATCGTAAAGGCAGATGTAAAATTTGCTGAAGATTCTAAGACAAATATTGGCGAAGATGATCTTTATATAGAAGTCTTAGCTCCTAAGGATAAGCTAAAAGAAAGTGTAAAAATAGGCGACCTTGTAAGTTTAGATTCGCCCTTTTATGAAGATGAAAACTTTATAATGGCAAGGTCTCTTAGCCAAAAAATCTACCAGTATCTTTCCATAAGCCTAGCCGAAAAAATCAAGGATAAGACCTATCCTTTTGATTTGTATGTTGGGGGTATATCCCAATCAACCATCGGTTTTAGGGGGACAAAAACTGCTACCTACGTAATAAAGCCAGACCTCGCCCTAGCACTCACAAGTTTTGAAACTAACGCCTCAAGCCCAAAAATTTCCCTAGGCGATGGCCTAATAGTCGGCAAATATGACAAGCAAATGCTA
This sequence comes from uncultured Anaerococcus sp., assembly GCF_963510575.1. Lineage (GTDB taxonomy): Bacteria > Bacillota > Clostridia > Tissierellales > Peptoniphilaceae > Anaerococcus. The sequence continues at coordinate 18,661 of NZ_CAUPFR010000006.1, forward strand.
CCCGATAGGAAACTTTTATCCTTTGTAGAAGACAGGTTTGAAGCTAAGGCCTACCTTGGTCTTAGGGGCAATGACGGATCTTTTATCCACAAAACTATTTCTGGAACCCCTTGCCTATCCCTAGGTCTTGCCACAGCAAATATCTCAACAGCCAATGAAATAATTTCTAAAACCGACATAGAAAAGCTAGAAAATTTCTTGATTGATTTCCTAGATCAAGTTGGCGAATTTTTAGGGGAATGATATGGATGTAGGAAAATTCAAAGACCTTGCAAGCCTTCCCGGCCTAAGCTCTTTTGAAGACAGGGTCGTAAATCATTTAGAAAAAAACCTAGATGCTAAGGACCTAGAAATTCAAAAAGACGGGATAGGTAGCCTAATTGTAAGAAAAAAACCTAGCCAAAGCCAAAATCCTCTAAAACTCATGTTTGCAACCCACATAGATGAAATTGGGTTTTTGGTAGAAGATTTTAGGGGCAATTTTTTGAAACTAAGGCCTGTTGGTTCTACCTGGACCCACTTAGTTGTTGGACAAATTTACCAATTGATCAATAAGGATGGCAAGAGATATTTTGGAGTCATATCCTCTCCTGCAACCCACGGCAGGAGTGCGGAAGAAAAATCCAAAACCCTAAGCCAGGATGAACTCTACCTGGATTTGGCTTTGGAAGATGGGGATTTTGAGAAATTGAATATAGGAATTGGCGATGAGGTAGTTCCCTATGCACCAGACCTTGACCTTGCTAATGATAAATTTTTCCTAGCCAAGGCCATAGACAACAGGATTTCTGCCTACCTTGGCGAAGAGATTTTAGCTGAGAAGCTTGCCAACAAAACCGACCTCTACTGGGCCTTTACCGTCCAAGAAGAACCAGGTCTTAGGGGTGCTCGCACGGTTACAGATATAGTTAGACCAGACCTGGCCTTTGCCATTGACACCACCCTCGCAGGTGATACCGTCTTTGACAAAAACTCAGTCAAACTCGGTGGTGGCCTTGTCCTTTCCTTTATAGATTCAAACTCCATAGCCCACAGGGGACTCATGCGTTGGGTCGAAAATTTGTGCGAAGCTAACAAAATAAAATACCAGTACGCAGTCTTTAACAAGGGTGGAACTGATTCTGGCAATATCCACAAATCCCTAGATGGAATCATAAATATGACCCTATCCATCCCAGTAAGGTATATGCACACCAACCACACCCTAGCCAATACAGACGATGTAGACAATTGCCTAAGGCTGGTAAAAACAATTATCCAAAGCCTAGATGAAAAAGAATTTGAAAAAATTAAGGATTTGCAATGAAAGAAAAGATTGACCAAATGGTCGACTCCCTAAGAGACGACCTAATTTCGGACCTAAGAGAAGTAATAAAAATCCCTAGCAAAAAAGGGGAAGCCACAGCTGATGCTCCCTATGGCCTAGCCTGCAAAAGGGTTTTAGAAAAAATAATCGAAATCACTGGCAAAAAGGGTTTTGCCACAAAAAACGTAGACAACCACATGGCTTATTGTTCAATCGGCGAAGGTACTGACTATGTTTGCGCCATGGGCCACCTAGATGTGGTCGATGAAATGCCGGGTTGGAAATACCCTCCCTTTGCCGGAGAAATCCACGAAAACAGGATGTATTCTAGGGGGGCACTTGACAACAAGGGCCCAATCATGGCAGCATTTTACGGTCTATATGCCCTAAAGAAATTAGGTGTAAATTTCAACAAGGAATTTAGGATTGTCTTTGGCTCTGATGAAGAAAGTGGCATGGCAGACCTCAGCTATTATCTAACTAAGGAAAAACCACCTATCATGGGCTTTTCCCCAGACAATAAATTCCCAGCCATCTACGGAGAAAGGGCCAGAGCTAAGGTCGCCTTAAAAGGAGATTTTGAATGTTTTGAAAATTTCCTAAATAAAAAAATCTTTGCCGGCGACCCAATCAAAAATCTGGCTATAGACATCAGTGACCAAGACTTCGGTAGGATGATTTTGAGGGGCAAGAAAATTTTTAGGGATAAAGATGAATATGGTATAGAATTTAGCCTATCCATGCCTATTTGTGATAAGGATTATGTCCTAAAACAAATCGAGGAAAACGCCCTCGGCCTCAAAGTAAGGCTAATATCCTACGAAGAAGCCTTCCTAGCAGATAAAAATTCTGCCCTAGTGGAGATTTTAAATGACGCCTACAATGATTATCTAGGGGCAAATGAAAAACCAACCACAACCACAGGCATGACCTACGCCCATTTTTGCCCAAATATAATCCCCTTTGGTCCATCATTCCCAGGACAAAACGGGATTGCCCACCTCCCAAACGAATGGATGGACATAGACGATTTGATAAAATGCACAAAAATCTACGCCTACGCCTTTTATAAAATCAACGAAAATTTCAATAAAGGAGAATAAAATGAAAAGATTAATAAGTTCTAATGCCTCAGACCTCTGTGCCTATTCTGCAAAAGAACTCAAACAAAGTATCAAGGCAAGCGAAGGCAGGACAGTCTGCGCAGAAAATGTTGCCGTCAGAGAAGCCTTCATAGGAGATATAACCGGAGCAGAAATCGCAAGAGCCTTTGGCGCTGACCTCATCCTCCTAAACGCAGTTGATGTCCTAGAACCAAAGCTTGCCGGCATCGAAAACCAAGCCGATTTTGTAAATGAACTAAAAAAACTTGTCGGTAGACCAATCGGAGTTAACCTCGAACCTGTAGACCCAAATGCCAAAATGATGGAAAACACCCTAGCTATTTCTAGGGGCAGGACAGTCAATGAAGACAGTTTGGCTGCCCTAGATAAGCTTGGCATGGACTTCTTGTGCCTAACAGGCAATCCTGGCACAGGAGTTACCAACAAAACCATAGCCGAATCCATAAAACTAGCCAAGGAAAATTTCTCAGGCCTCATCATAGCAGGCAAGATGCACTCATCAGGTGTAGACGAACCTGTAACCAGCAAGGAAACCATAGAGACCTTCATCAAGGCAGGCGCAGATATAATCCTAGTCCCAGCAGTGGGTACAGTTCCAGGCTTTGACAGCGATGATCTCAAAGAAGCTGTAAAAGTTGCCCACGCCAATGACGCCCTAGTCATGACAGCCATCGGCACCAGCCAAGAAGGATCTAGCAAGGAAACCATCAGACAAATCGCCATAGCCAACAAAATCTGTGGCGTAGATATCCAACACATAGGAGATGCCGGCTACGGAGGCCTCGCACCAGTAGAAAACATCTTCGAACTAAGCCTAGCTATCAGAGGCATCAGACATACTGTTTCTATGGTTGCTAGGTCCGTTAATAGGTGAGATTTTTCCCTAGGTCAATTTTTGATTTAGGGATTTTTTCTTTTTTTGTGGTACACTAAAACCAGAAAGTTGAGGTTTTATGGGTGATTTTGAAAAGGACCTTTACCCTGATTTGGGGCTTGGGGATATTATTGAGATTTTGAGCAAGAAGGATGAGGGGCGTTTGGCTTTGGAGGATTATTCTGGATTCGAGGGGGAAGTCTGGTCTGATTTGTCCTATAAAAATGACGGGGATTTTTACCATAATTTTGATATTTATTATGGGAAATCTTTTGGAAATCTCCTCCCTACTGTGATTTATGTCCACGGTGGTGGCCTGGTTTATGGGACTAAGGAAGTTTGCAAAGCCGCCTGCCTAAGGCTGGCTAGTTTGGGTTTTAATGTAGCAAATATCAATTACAGACTCCTTCCTCATGTGACCCTGAGGGACCAAATCAAGGACGTCCTCGACGGTCTTACCTATATTTACGAAAATGCTCGCAGGTTTAATCTTGATCCCGACAAGATTTTTCTGACTTCCGATTCGGCTGGTTCTTTTCTAAGCCTTGCGGCTTTTGCCCTTATGAATGATGTAAATTTCGGGGAAATTTTTGGCATCCCTGCCAAAGACATTGATATCTCAGGTATGGCTTTGATTTCACCTATGACTGGCCTTTTAAAATCCGGTTCTCTTTCCCTCATAAATGAGCCTGCAAGATGTGGCCTTAGCAAGGACCAAGTCCCCTTTACAGATAATATCCTAAAGGCTCTTGCCATTTTGCCTCCAACTTTGATTACCACTAGCGAGGAAGATTTTATCAGAGACCAGGCTCTCGATTTAAAAAAATTCCTAGCCGTAAAAGACCTGCCCCATCTTATATTAGATTTCAAAAAAACTCCTACACACCATCTAGGCCACAGCTTTGCCATCTCCCACCCAGACCTTGGCGAAAGTGGGCAAGTTTTTGTGGAAATTAGGGATTTTTTCAAGAAATACTAAGAAAATCATAAGGAAAAAATTCGTCATTCCAACAGACCGTCCGGAGAATGGGACGGGAAACCAATCGGATGTGGACCCTGCACATGAGGGTCTCTTTTTTTGTGGAGAAAAATTTTTTTGGGTAAAAATACTATATAAAATGCAAAGGAAGGCTCATATGACAAATACAATTTCTACTGGCAAAAAATTTCAATTTCAAGACTTCAAGAGGGCAGACCTTGCCAACAAGCTTGGCAGGATGGCGAGGATTTGCTCTGATCTTAATATTCCAATTTTAATCATAGTTGACGGTTGGGAATCATCCGGCAGGGGCTTTGTCATCAAGGACCTGACCCGAGACTTCGCAGCCAAGGACTTTGACGTAGCTGTACCCGACAAGGACGATAGTTGGGACAAATCCTACCCCTTTATCAGGAAATTTTGGGTAAATATCCCCAAAAAAGGCAAGGTCAAACTCTTTGACAGATCTTTTTACTACAAGCTTTTTGAAAACCTAACCCTATCCGAAAAGGAAATAGCAACAAAAATCGCCTCCATCAAAAATACGGAAAAGGCCCTTTTTGACGACCAAACCATCATCATAAAATTTTTCCTCAATATAGACAAGGACGTGCAAAAGGAGAGGATAAAAGAACTCAGAAACTCCATCAAGAAAAATTTCTATATAGACGGGATGGACGATGCCCAACAGACCTCCTACCCAGCCTACGAAACCCACTTCAAAAAACTCCTAAAAGCCACCGACTTCCCCTACGCCCCATGGGACATAATCGACTCCAACGATAGGAAAGCCGCCTCCAAAGAAGCCCTGGGCATAGCCATAGACAGGCTCAGCCAAGGCATAGAAAGAGTCATCAGACAAAGAAAGGAAAATGAAAACACCCAGAGATCCTACAAAAAAACCAAATCAATCCTCAAAAAACTCGACCTAAACAAAACCATAGACGAAGAAACCTACCAAGCAAAAAAGAAAAAACTCCAAAAACAAGTCGCAGACCTCATGTACCAATACTACGAAAAAGGCATCAGCCAAGTCCTAGTCTTTGAAGGAGTAGACGCAGCCGGCAAAGACGGTGCCATAGAAAGACTCATCAAAGAAGTCGACCCTAGACTTTACACAGTCTACGGAATCTCCGCCCCATCAAAAGAAGAACTAGACCGCAACTATCTATGGAGATTTTATAGCAAACTCCCAAAAGACGGCTACGTCTCAATCTTCTCCCGCTCTTGGTATGGCAGGGTCATGGTCGAAAGAGTCGAAGGCTACGCCAAAGTCAATGAATGGGACAGGGCCTACGGAGAAATCACCAACATGGAAAAGGAAATCACCGACCACGGCAGTCTAGTCATCAAATTTTTCCTCACCATAGACAAGGACGAACAGCTAAAACGCTTTGAAGACAGGGAGAGAAATCCAGATAAGCAATACAAAATCACCGACGAAGACTGGCGCAACAGGCAAAAATGGGACGCCTACCAGGAAGCCATGGACGAAATGCTAATAAGGACCAATTACAATCCCTGGGTCATAGTCGCCACCAACCAAAAAAAATATGCCAGAATCAAAGTCATGGAAGAATATATAAGACTAGCCAAAGACCATCTGGAAAAAATCCACCAAAAAACTCGAGCCTAAGCTCGAGTTTTGTAGTCAGATAAATTTGCGCAAATTATTTGTTGTAGGTTCGCCCTACATCACAAGCTAGTTAATTACTCTAGTTGTTTTTCTTTCTGGTTGCAACAATGCCAGCCATTGAGATAGCAAGTGTTGAAAGAACTGGAGCTACGCTTTCAAGACCAGTCTTTGGATTCTTGCGACCAGCTTGACGAGCAGGAGCTTGTTTCTTGTTTTCTGCTTCTACTACTTTTTTCTTGTTTTCTTTAGCTTTAGATTTTTCTTTAACTTCTGTAGTTTCTTTTTCTTTAGCTTCTTTTTCAGTTTCTACTTCTTTGCTTTCTTCTAGTTTAGGAAGAGTAACTTCTTCGTCAACCTTACCAGGTTTGATTAATGGGTATTCATAATCATAAGATGGAACTGGTTTAACATCTGGTTTAACATCTGGTTTAACATCTGGTTTCTTTTCTTCTTTTTCATTTATTTCTGGAACAAAGTAGTAATTATTATTTAAACCCTTCATAATTCTGAAAGAATTGAATTCAGGGTGTTTTTTAAGATATGCTTTAGCTGCAATTTCAGCTTGTTCTCTACTGATGTATCCATCTTCAGAGTTTTTCTTGATTAGATAATCATCTATTGTAGTAGTTTTTTTATCTTTTTTTTCTACCTTCTTATCATCTTTTTGATTTTCAAGCCATTCATCAATTGTGACAAGTTTGTTCTTTTTGTTATATTCATCAATAGTCATTGAATTAGACTTAAATTGATTTAGAAGCTTTTCTTTCATTTGATCTACATCATAAACAGAATCTAAGCCTTCAAGTCTTTTTAATACTTTTTCATTTTTAAGACCAGCTTTTCTCAATTCTTCTTTAGCTTTTTTAACTTCTGCTTCTATTAATGGAGCAACTCTTTCTTTTTCTTCTTTAGCTTTTCTAGCATCATCTTTTTCTTTAAATGCTTTTTCTGCTTCTTTTACAGCTTTATCAGCATTAGTAACTTTAGTTTGTGCATTAGTTACAGCTTGTTTTGCTTGTTCTATAGCCGCATCATTATTTTCTTTTTTTTCTTCTTCAGCTTGTTTTGCTTTTGCATCAGCTAAATCTTTATTAGCTTTTTCCAAATCTTTTTTAGCTGCTTGAACATCTTGATCAAGATCATAAAGTGTCTTTTCTGCTGGTGCTGGAGCAGCTGGTTGATTTCCTGCATCTTGAGCATGGGCAACACCACCTGAAAGGATAAGACCTGCAGATAAGGCAACTGCTAGTATTCTATTTGTTTTCATAATAATATCTCCTATATTTTTAATTTGTTATTCTATGCTATCTGACTAAATATATTATATGACATTTTGAGGATTTTTTCAAATAATATGTAGAAATTTTGTGCTTTTTGTAAAAAATTTTGTGGGTAGGAAATATTTTTACAGGTCATAAAGAAAAAAATCAGAATGACACCCCACCGCTATTCCGAGGAAACTGGAGAAATCTCTCGCCATCAACTCCCCCTCGTCTCGAGCGAGCGGAGAACAAGCCCGTCGGCTCGGGGAGACTGGAGAGACCTCTTGCTATCAACTCCCCCCTCGCTTCGACCGAGCGGAGAACAAGCCCGTCGGCTCGGGGAGACTGGAGAAGTCTCTTTCCATTTTTATAAAGCAAATATGGTAAAGGTGTCATGACCACCTAAAATCAAGAATAATTTTACAACAAAATCCCAAGTCCATACCAGGGCCAATCCTAATTTGGTCCAGAGGTTTCTCCACTTCGGTCGAAACGAGGGTGGTGGGTTTGAGTTTGCTTTGAAGATTAAAATTGCTGTTATTTTGAAAATTAATTTCTTTTATAAAAGTGAAATCCCAAGTCCCGACCAGAGCCAATCCTTAGTTGGTCCAGAGATTTCTCCATGCGTTCGTTTCACTCACTTAGTCGAAACGAGGGGTGTGGTGTCGGGATTTGTTCACCTCCCCCCCTCGTCTCGACCGAGCGTAAGCGAGTGGAGAGATCTCTCGCCACCTTTATATAATTTATATGGTAAAGGTGTCAAGTTATTTTAAAAGCAAGGTTCATTTTACAAACAAAATCCCAAGTCCCTACCCCAACAATCCCCAATATAAATCTATCCATTTTGGGTTCATTTTACTTATTATTTTATCTTTCTTTTTTCTAGACCATTTACCAACTTGGTGTTCCCTTGCTCTTGCGCTTTGGATATCATCATAGCATTCATAATATATCAACCTTGTCACATTGTATTTGTCAGTGAAGCTATCTTTCAATAGGTGTTCCTTATGCTCGTAGATTCTTCTGATTAAGTCGGTTGTTGAGCCTTTATATAATACTTCGTTTGTTTCATTTGCGAGCATATAAAAATAAGCTGCCATAACTTCTCCTTCATATTTATTAATATTTATATACCCAATATTTTGTTTGTCAAAATTTTAAATTTAATTACAAAAACATCCCAAGTCCCAACCAGAGCTAATCCTTTGTTGGTCCAGAGATTTCTCCATAGTTTACCTCGAGCGTAGTCGAGAGGAAACAAGGGGTAGTGTTTGACTTTGTTTTATTCTTCTTCTGGGACCTTGTCTATATATTTTTTCTTTAGTTTGATTGATGATGGGCAGACTGCTATACCTCCTTCTCCTGTTTCACGGAGTCTTTCTGGTAAGGAATCGCCTACTCTTTTCATGGCTTCTACTGCTTCATCGAAGCCTACAAACATTTCTACACCTGCCATTGCCATGTCGGCGCTTGCTAGGGCGTTCATGATGCCGTTGGCGTTTCTTAGGTTGCATGGAAATTCTACCATGCCTCCGATTGGGTCGCAGATTAGTCCCATGATATTTAAAAGGGCGGCTGTGGCTGCGTTTTCTTGGATTTGTATATCGTAGCCTCTTAGGTAGCATACGGCGGCGGCTGCCATGGCTGCTGCTGATCCTGTTTCTGCCTGGCATCCTCCTTCTGCTCCTGCAAAGGTGGCGTTGTCGAAGATGACTTGGCCGATTTGGGTGGCTATGAGGAGGGCTTGGCATAGGCTTTTGTCATCACATCCGTATTTGTGTTTCATGGTCATGAGTGTGGCTGGGATGATGCCGGCTGAGCCTGCTGTTGGGGCTGCTACTATCCTGCCCATGGCGGCGTTTACTTCTGATGTGGAGAAGGCCATTGCCATGGCTGTGGAGGCTACTTCTCCTAGGACTGCCTCGCCTTTGAGATAGTAGTCGTGCATTTTTTTGGCATTGCCTCCTGTCATGCCGGTGACGCTTCTGACGTCTTGGGCGAGAGCTTTTTCGGATGAAGCTTTCATGACGTCTAGGGTTTTTTGGAGTCTAGCAAAGATTTCTTCTTCTGTTTTGCCTGTGTTTTCTATTTCATCTTTGATGGCTAGTTGCCAAAGGTTTAGGCCTTCTTTTTGGCATCTTTCCTTTAGTAATTTCATTGTAGTAAGCATTTTTCCTCTCCTATTCTATATATTTTAAGAAGGTGAAGTCTTTGCCTGCCCTGATTTTTTCAAGGATGCCTTCTTTTAGGGGTTCGTCTAGTTCGCAGACTAGCATTACATTGTCGCCGTCTTTGATGGTTTTCATCATGTGGATGTTGTAGCCATATTCAAAGAGGATGCCTGATACGTGGGCGATGACGCCTTTTTGTTCGCCATAGGACATGAAGAGGGTTGGTTTGTTGGCGTAGTATTCGATGGAGTTGCCATTTACTTTTGTGATTACTATCGCTCCCCCACCTATGGATGAGCCTTGGACTTCGAGTGGAGTCCTGTCTGGGTATTTGAATACTATCCTTACTGTATTTGGGTGGACTGCACCGAGGTCTGTCTCGAAAAATTGGTATTTGATGCCGGCTTGGTCGGCGTAGTCGAAGGAATTTATTATCCTGTCGTCATCTGGTTCAAATCCTAATACTCCTCCGACTAGGGCCCTGTTTGTGCCGTGGCCCTTGTAGGTTTTGGCAAAGGATCCGTGGAGGTAGAAGTCTACTTCGTTGAAATTTCTATCTACCATTTTTCTTGCAATATTGCCTATTTTGCAAGCTCCAGCTGTATGTGAACTTGATGGGCCTACCATTATTGGGCCCATTATGTCAAATATCGAAGAATTTACTGCCATAATAGCTCCTTTTCTAAATTATAAAGGGGCTGTTAACTTATTTTCGTTAACATCCCCTATTTGCAAAAATTTTACGTCTTATTTAACTGGGTCTGGTGTCCAGTTTTTGTCTCCTAATATGTTTTTATGATAGAACTTATCTACTGCTACTGCTAGGGCTGTGTCGCCTGAGATGTTTGCTGCTGTACCAAATGAGTCTTGGGTTAGGTATAGGGAAATAGCAAGACTTGCCATGGCTGACTCTGGGCTGATGCCTACTATTGGTAGGAATGGTAGAGCTGACATGATTGCTCCACCTGGTGCGCCCGGTGCTGCTACCATAGCTACACCAAGGATAGCTATAAGTTGTATCATTAGTCCGTATGAATGGTTCATATTGTACATGGTGAGGATTGTGAAGACACAACCTGTTATAGTAATCATAGAGCCTGGCATATGGACTGTAGCTCCTAGTGGGATAACAAATTCTCTGATGGCTTGAGATACACCGTTGGCCTCAGCACATTCTATGTTAACTGGAATAGTAGCTGCAGATGATTGGGTACCAACTGCTGTGAAATATCCTCTTAGCTCGTTTTTGATCATAGCAAATGGATTTTTGCCTGCATATGAACCTGCCACTAAGAACATGATTGTAATGTAAACTAGGTGGAGGGCAATGATGCAGATAAAGATTTTCCAGAAGATTGAAAGAACTGCAAATACAGATCCTGTGTAAGCCATCTTGGCGAAATTACCCATGATAAAGAATGGTAGGACTGGCACTATGGCTACTGCTAGGACTTGGGTGATGATTTGGTTAAATTCATCAACTGCTCCATAAAGGAATTTGCCAGAGCCTTTTTTTCTTAACCATGAGATGCAAATACCCAACATAAAGGCGAAGATAATACCACTTGTAACTGTGAAAAATGGTGCTATCTCAACTGTGAAATATGGGGCGAGTTTGATTTCATCTGCGGCTTGGATGGCTGCTACTTGGCTATCGTTGATAAAGTTAGGGAAGATAGCCCTTGCCATGAAGTATGATGCAGAACCAGCTACGAGTGTTGAGCAATAAGCTATGGCTACTGTGATACCAAGCAATTTTCCAGCTCCTTCTCCAAGGTCTGCTATACCCTTAGTAACGAAGGCTAGGATCATAAGTGGGATTATGAAACCAAGGAAGTTACCAAAAATAGATGAAAATGTTACAAAAATTCTAACTATTTTTTCTGGTAAATATGTACCGATTAGAATACCTAGTATAATACCACAAATCATTCTTGGAATTAAACCGATTTTTTTCATTTTTCTCTCCTTTTCATATAAAGATGTAAACCTTTGCAAATTTTGTAGAAAGTTTTCTAGAAATGAGAATATTTTAGAATATACATTCTGTATTATTTGCAAAATAATTTTCCATAAATGTGGTCATTTCTAAAAAAATATTTTCCTACCTACTAAAATTATATAATAGCAAAATGTTTATGTCAACAGATTTAGAGAGGTTTTTGTGATAATTTTCTGCCTTCTTATTTTCCCAATATGTCTAAAACGTGTCATCCATCGCCTTGTATCCCCTTACAATTTTGAAAATTTTAGAAAAATATTTTTTAATAAGTTTTAGCTAATTAATTTATTAACAATCTACAATCCTCATTTCAAATGATTCTTCGCCCATAAAAAGCCTTTATCTTTAATTTTTGATATGAAGTCTGTTGTAATATTTTTTTGAAAAATTTTTGTAAAAAAATTTCCACCTCTTTAATTGGCAGTTGAATTTTTAAAAATTTGTAGAATATTCTCCTGTACCTAGGATGAATTAAAAAAACATCTGGGCCTTAGTGGTCAGATGTCTTTTTGTATTTTGCCAAGTCTTTGTAGTTAAAGCCTGGTTGGTAGTCCACAAGTTTCCCATCCTGGTAGATGAAATCGTGGAGGTTTTTTTCTATTATTATTTTGCCTAATTTTTGGTCTTTTGACTTGTAGATTTCTTTTATTTTGACTTTTGTATCTGCTTGTGTCAATTTTCTTTCTGCCTTGATCATGGCGAGGATTGAGTTTCTGAGATGGTCCTCAAAGATTAACAATCTCCCTTCTGGTGTGTAGGCACTTTTTTCATTGTCTAAGATACATGAAAAGACAAAGTATCCGTCTTCCCATTCGCCAAAAACTTCATCTAGCTGGTCAGAAAACTCATATTCACCAAAGTCTTTAAGGATGTGGACAAAAAGCTTACCTGTTTGGTCATTGTGGGCTAGGATGTATTTCCTATTCTCTAGGGGCAGGTCTTTGGCTGATTCGTGTTCCCTTACTTCCATATTTTTCACGCTAGAGCCATCCTTTTGCCAAAGATTTTGGCTGTGTATTTACTTGCTCCTAGGCCTACAAAATAGATTATTATGCAAATTATCATGGTTGGAATAAAGCCTGCTTGAACAAATCTAGAGTTTGGGACAAATTTTGTTACTATAAAATATGAGGTCCAAACTGATAGGGATGACCTGATTGGTACTGAATAGACTATGTTTTCTAGCTTGTCGTAGTTTTTAAAGATGATTAGGGTTAGGATATCACATAGGACTCCGGATGCGACACCAGCTATTGCCCCAAATATGGAAAATTTCATCATAAATAGACCGTAGGCTAGGGATATGAAGGTGACTGTGCCTATCTTTCTTGTTTGCATGGCTGTGGCTGTGTAGATAAAGCTAAAGACCGGTGCTGTGACTAGGACTCTGGATGATGGGATTGGTAGGGTTAGGCTGATTGAATAAAGTATTTTGCCTACTACTATCATCATGGCTAGGGAAAGGCCCATTAGGACCCAATCTTTTACTGTAAATTTTTTCATTTTAATCTCCTAAGGAACAATAGTTATCAAATTCCAAATAATCTCCTGTGTTAGCGAAGGCTCTCGCCCTGCATCCTCCACAAATTTCATTATAGGAGCAAGATCCACAAGCTCCCTTGTAAGTTTCGTAATTTCTCAAATTTTCAAAGACTTCTGAATTATTCCATATATCTAAAAAGGATTTCTCTCTCAAATTGCCGGCTGTAACTTCTGCATAAGGGCAAATATTGACCCTGCCATCATAAACGACCGAACAATAGGACGAACCTGCTATACATGCCTTTCTCACTTTTGGATCAAGGCCTAGGTCTCTGGCTATGACTGTCGATTGGGGTGCGCAAGTTGGCTTGATGAAGAGGTCTGACTTGTATTCCAAAACTTCTTTTATGGCTTTGAGGTATTCTTCCTTTGATAAGTAAACTCCTCCCAAATCCTTGCCCCTGCCTGTCATTACCAAAAAGAGAACGTGGACAGAGCTTGCCCCGAGTTTTGTGGCAAAGTCTAAAAGAGCGTGGATTTCATGCAGGTTTATTTTTGATATGGTTGTGTTAATTTGAACTTTTACTCCGTTTTCTTTAAGAAGCTCGATTCCCTCTAAAGTTTTGTCAAAGGCTCCCTCATAGCCCCTAAATTCATCGTGGGCAACTTTGTCGGTTGAGTCTATAGATACGGCAACCGACCTTATGTATTTTTTTATATTTCCTATGTTTTCTTCGTTTATAAGGGTGCCATTCGAACCTAAACATGTATAAAGACCGAGGTCTTGGGCATAGGCTGCAAGTTCAAAAATGTCAGGTCTCATAAGGGGTTCTCCACCGCTGAGTTTGATCATATTAAAACCAGCTTCCTTCATATCCCTAAAAAGCGCCTTGCACTCTTCCGTACTTAGCTCTCCCGAGGTATCAACGTCTTCGCCAGAATTTCTATAGCAATGCTTGCAATAGAGGTTGCAGGCTCTGGTGGTGTTTAATGAAACAATTTTCAAATATCTTCCCTCCTTGTATTTTTTTCCATAATTTAATTATGACAGATTTTAGGACTATACCAAAGAATTTTAGGGAAACTAAAAGATGAAAATCAATAATTTTCCAATTGATTTTCACCTTTTTTTCTAAAATTGAGTAGTTTTCTATCTCGATCTTTCATCTTTGATAAATTTCTTGGCGTATTGGTCTCTGGCTTGGAGGATGATGGTTTCTGACCCTCCAAGGGCCTTGGCTTTTAGCCTGTTTATGGCTCCGTACCTTGCCCTATCTATTATGAGCCTTAGCTGGGTTTCTTCAAATTCTGTCATCATAGAATAGTCCCCATCGCTATCGCCACCTACCATGATTGGCCCGTAGTTGTTGGTATTTTGGATGTATTTTCTAATAGTTTCAGACTTGCCTTCGTTTTGGGTTCTTGGGAAATTGTGGTCGAGAGCTGGGAGGATTTTCCCTTCCTCATCCTTGGCAAGTCTCATACCAAGGACTTTTGCTTGGTCAAAGTTGTAGGAATTTCTTATTGCAAAGGCCCTTACTATGTCGATAAAGGACGCAGATACAATATAAACATCAATACCTTCTCGCTCTAGGCTGTGGTAGAGGTCTGCCATTTCTCCTATATCTCCGAGGCCTACAAAGTAGGAGGTGGAAATTTGCCCTGCTTGGGATTTGATTTCTGGGGAGGTGAAGATTTCCCTTCTGGGATTTTCTTTTTTTAGGCTAGCGAAGGCTTTTTGGCAAAATTCTTCGATTTGGTCTTGGTTGTAGTTGGCAAAGAGAAAGGTTATCCAGCAATAGGGATCTCTGGCGTTTTTGTCGTAGACTGCTGCCTTGTAACGAAAAATCATCTTGGCAACAAATTCCTTGTAAGCATTGGTTTGCTTAATTATTTCAAAAGGCACATCTCCCCCTAGCCTGTCGCTTGTCCCATAAATTCTCTTGTAGACATCGTAAATATCGGCCGAAATCTGATCTATATTTACAGGATTTCCATCAATGTTCTTATAAGGGTGGGCAAAGTCAGCCTTGTCCACATTTTTCCTTATGATTTGGTAAAGGTCTTGGGGATTGATTTTAAAGGCGAGTTCTGTTACCAAATAATAAAAGGCCGCTTCTTCCACATCTCCGATAATGGAAGTGTTGTCCCAGTCAAAAACTGCAAAGGGCTTTTTTTCTGGATTGTAGGCAGGGTTGTCCCTTCCGTGGTCTCTTATTAACTTGTTTATAAAGGTAAAGGCCCTGTCATTCCAAGAGCCTTTTTGTATATATTCTTTCATTTAAACCATCTTTTCTGGATCTACTATTTTTATAAATTCTTCATCTGTCACATAGGCGAGTTGTGCGTTTGCCTCTCTTAGACTTATTTTATTTTTGTGGGCAAATTTTGCAAGGTCGCTTGCCTTGTCATAGCCAATGTGTGGGGAGAGGGCTGTGACAAGCATGAGGGATTTGTTGAGATTTTCCGCAATTTTTTCCTCATTTGCCACAAGGCCTTTGACTAGGTGAATATTAAAGGAATGTAGGCCCTTACTAAGGATTTTCACCGAATCCACCATCTTATAAAGTATAAATGGCATATAGGCATTTAGCTCGAGTTGCCCCAGAGAGTTAGCAATGGTGATAGCCGAGTCATTTGCCATTACTTCTAGGCAAATCATAGCTAACATCTCAACCTGGGTTGGGTTTACCTTGCCAGGCATAATAGAAGAGCCGGGTTCATTTGACGGAATAATTAATTCACCAATCCCCGTCCTAGGCCCTGATGATAAAAACCTGATGTCTTCAGCGATTTTTAGTAGGTCAGAAGCTAGGATTTTGATAGCTCCGTGGGCCTTGGCCATGCCATGTTTGCTTGATAGTTGCAAAAATTTGTTGGGGTCAGCCTTCAAATCTAGACCTGTGATGTCCGATAAAACTTCTGCCATTTTCCTATCGTAGCCTTCTTTTGTATTTAGGCCTGTGCCAACAGCTGTGCCCCCGATTGCCAAAAATTCCAATGCCTTGGCCGATTGCCTTATATAGTCCCCGTCCCTTTTTATGAGGTCGGCGTAAGTTTTGATTTCATCTGATAGTTTAAGAGGAGTTGCATCCTGGAGGTGGGTCCTGCCCGTTTTTATAATCCCCTTAAAGTCCTCTGCCCTTTTATAAAATTCTTCGGCAAGGCCGTCCACTTCTGGGAGGAGGTCTTCTTTTATTAGCCTAAGGCTTGTGATGTGCATGGCTGTTGGAAAGGCATCGTTGGTTGACTGGCTCATGTTGACGTGGTCATTAGGATGGATTGTCGAATCTCCCAACATTTCATTTGCCAAGTGAGCGATTACTTCATTTACATTCATGTTGGTTTGGGTGCCTGATCCCGTCTGGTAGACTGTGAGGGGAAATTGGTCCTCAAAGCCACCTGCCAATATCTTATCGCAGGCTTCTACAATAGCATCTTTGTAAGAGTTTTGAAGTTTTCCTTGCTTATTATTTACCATTGCTGCTGCCTTTTTGACTAGGATAAGGGATTTGATTTGGTCATAGGGAATTGTGGCAAGTCCTTGGGGGAAATTTTCGTAGGAACGTTGGGTTTGAGCGCCCCAAAGCTTGTCATTTCCTACCTTGATTTGACCCATAGAATCTTTTTCAATCCTGTAATCCATCAGTCTTTCTCCATGTGTTCTTCTTCTAGGATTCCTGGTTGGGTCATCTTTCTGTAGTCTAAAATCTTATCGACTTCTTCACTGGTCATGAGTTTTTTCTCGAGAATTATTTCCCTGATTGGTCTTGCCTCTCTCATGGACTCTTTGGCTATAGATGAGGCCATATCGTAGCCTATGTGTGGGGCGAAGGCTGTAATGATTCCGACAGAATTTTCTACCTTGGCCCTTAGTTTTTCCTTGTTGGCAGTGATTCCTTCTATACAATTTACAGTTAGGGTTTGGATGGCTCCCCTAAGGGTGGTTATGGATTGGATTAGGGCATAGAAAATGATTGGTTCAAAGGCATTTAGCTCCAGTTGGCCAGCTTCAACCGCCATGGTCACTGTTAGGTCATTTCCTACAACCAAAAAGGCAACCTGGTTTACAACCTCTGGTATGACTGGGTTTACCTTGCCTGGCATGATTGATGAACCTGCCTGTTTGGCTGGAAGTTTGAAGTCTGAAATACCTGTGGTTGGGCCGGAGGATAGGAGTCTTAGGTCGTTTGCCACCTTTGAAAGGCTGGCTGCAAAGGTTTTGAGGACGGAGGATGCAAATAAAAATCCATCTAGGTTTTGGGTAGAGTCGATTAAATCCTCAGCCTGTTTCAAATCTAGTCCTGTGATTTCCCTTAAAACTCGGTCGATATTTTCTACAAAATGATCATCAGCGTTAAGGCCCGTGCCCACAGCTGTGCCTCCGAGGTTGATTGAAGAAAGCTCTTCGATAGCCTTTTTAAACCTCATTAGTCCCCTTTCCACAACCCTAGAATAGGCCTTAAATTCCTGACCAAGGGTGATTGGAACTGCGTCTTGGAGCTGAGTTCTGCCCATTTTTACAAAGTCATCAAAGTCAACTGCTTTTTTATCTAGGGCAGCGATTAATTTTTCTGTATCGCTTGCTAGGTCTTCTATGTAGCGAATTATAGCGATTTTGCCTGCTGTTGGGATTACGTCATTGGTGGATTGGCCGAGGTTTACGTGGTCGTTTGGGTGGATGTGTTCGTAGTGGCCGAGACTACCTCCAAGTGCCACATTTGCTATATTTGCAATAACTTCGTTGGCATTCATATTAAAAGAAGTACCTGCTCCACCTTGGATAGGATCGACAATAAAGTCTGCCAGGTATTTGCCAGCGAGGATTTCATCACAAGCTGCCACTATGGCTTTACTTTTCTTATCTGAAAGGATGCCAACCTTGTTGTTTTGGATGGCACAGGCTTTTTTTATTTCAACTATGGCCCTAATAAAATAAGGGTCCATGGCCTTGGCTGTGATTTTGAAATTTTCATAGGCCCTGTAGGCGTTGGCTCCATAATAAGCGTCCTTTGGGATTTTAAGCTCTCCTAAAGAATCTTTTTCGATTCTGAATTCTGTCATAGTTCACTCCTTCAAAAAAATTAAGTACTACTTTAATTATAAACCATGCAAACGGTTTTTCCAAATAAAATTTCTTTGCCAAGAGAGCTTTAAATATAAAAAACCCCTCCATCCTAAATCGGGATTTTGGGGTCTAAGAATAACTTTTTATTTTCTTTTTTTGCTGGCAAAGAAAGCTGTTGAGCTAGCTCCTAAGCCGAGGATAGCAAGGATTGATGATCCTACACCAGTTTTTACGTTTTTGGCTGGATTTTTAGCGTCTTTTTTGGCTTCTTCTTTAGTTTCTGCCTTGGCTTCTTCTTTAGTTTCTGCCTTGGCTTCTTCCTTGGATTCTTTTTTTGTAGCTTCTATTGTTTGGTCTACTTTTTCAGCTTTTTGGACTGTGGCTGGTGATTTTTCATTTTTTACATAGACTATATCACCATTTTCAAAGTATGTACCATCAGCTAATTTAACAAGGACTATAGGTTTGACAAATTTTGTATTTGCTGGTAGTTTTGTGATTTCTATTTCATAACCACCTGCTACTTCTTTTACCTTGTAGTCTTCCCTAGGGAGTTCTTGCTTCTTGTATTTTGGAGTTGATGAAGAAACCCCATCTACCTTCATTGCCTTGTAATCATCTTCTGTAACGTAGTTTAATTTAATAAACTTGCTGTCGCTTTCGCCTGCTTTTTTAAGGCCCTTAAGGCTAGATTTTATCATGATTTTGTTTTGATTTAAACCAGTGTAAGCCTTGTTGTTGTGTGGGTTTTTGTTGGTTCTTTTGCCAAGAACTTCGAAATTTACAAGGGCCTTGTGGGTGTAGTCCCTGAATATACCTTGTTTTTTGCCGTTAATTTTTTTGAAAGGAATTTTTTCTATTTCTTCAAGTTTGGCTTGGTCAATTGCTTGGTCAGCTAAAAGTTCTTTGGCTCTAGCTATTGATTTTTTGATATCTTCCTTGGTTTGACCCTCGTAGGCTATGGATGGGTTGTCTACAGATGCTTCGTCCATAGATCCCAAATATTTCTTAAGGTCTGCCTTGGCCTTGGATACTTTTTCATCGAAGTCTTCTTCTTTGTTATCAAGGAATTTTTCAACTAATTCCTTAGAAGATAGGGTTTCGGTTTGTTCGCCAGCAACATCTTCTTTTGGCATTTCTTCATTTATTTCGCTCGCCCTTACCTGGCCAGGAAGGAAATTTATAGCCAACAAGAGAGCTAGGCCTAAACTAGCTTTATTTTTTATTTTCATTATAACCTCCTAAATTATCTTCAAATAACAAAGCCTATTTGAGCTAGGAGCAGCCTGTGCCTGCAAGATCAGATTTTTTGCAAAGAGCCGGTGAAGTCCACAGATTTTTAGGATTTATCGGAAAAGTCTAAAATCTTTTCTAACATGATTTCGTAATTTACACACTTCACCAAGCTCTAAACTCCGAATAATCTAGGTTCGAAGCCTCGGCTAGCAAATCAGATTTTTTGCAAAGAGCCGGTAAATTCCTAATTTTTTGGACTTTTCATTAAAGCTCAATTGTTTTTATTTATAAACGACCTAATTTAAACACTTACAAAGGCTCTAACCCCCTCACGGATAGGTTTGTTATTAATTTATCTTTGATAATTCAAAATAATTATATTAAATTTTTTAAAACTTGTCAATAATGATTATCGATATCTTAAAAACGCAAAAAACTCCCGTTTCCGGGAGGCTTTTACGAGAATTTTCTTATTTTCTATAGACTTCTTGGCCATTTAGGTAGGTGGCCTTGAGGTCTAAATCATAGTCAAAAACAATAAAATCTGCTGCGTAGCCCTCGTGGAGCTTGCCACAAACATTATCTATACCAACAGACTTGGCAGGCACTAGGCTTGCCATCTGGATAGCTTCGAAAATGTCAGCAATTTCCCAATCCACAACATTTTTGATAGCTTCCTTTAGCTTGAGGATAGACCCAGCAAGGGCTCCCCCATCCTTAAGTCTAGCTGTGCCTTCCTTGACAATTACAGGGAAATCTCCCAAGAGATAGTCGCCATCAGCCATACCACCTGCGCTCATACAATCTGTAATTAAAGCGATTTTGTCCCTACCCTTGGCATTCATTAAGATACCTGCTGCGTTAGGGTTTACATGGTGGCCATCACAAATAAGCTCAGAAATCGCATCTGTTGCCATAGCAGCGCCTACCATACCAGGTTCCCTGTGGTGGAGGCCACTCATGGCATTAAAAGTGTGGACAAAAATATTTGCACCTGCATCAACAGCAGCCACAGCCTGGTCAAAAGTCGCATCAGAATGGCCAAGGGCAACTCTGACTCCCATTGCATTCGCCTTTTTGATAAAATCTTCCACCCCGTCCCTTTCAGGCGCAATGGCAATTTTATTTACAAGTCCGTCGGAAATCTCAATCCAATCCTTTAGGTAATCAATCTTTGGATCTGACATGTGTTCTGGATTTTGGGCGCCCTTGTATTTCTCAGTGAAAAATGGACCTTCAAGGAAAATCCCCCTGACCTTGGCCCCTTCCACATCCTTGTATTCTTCAGCAACACGCTTAAGGGCCGCATCTGTTTTTTCCTTAGAATCTGTAAGGGTTGTTGGCAAAAAGCTAGTCACTCCGCACTCCAAAAGGCCCTTGGAAATCACATTTAGCGCACCTTCCTCAGCCTTCATGATATCTTTGCCGTGGTAACCATGGATGTGGGTGTCAACAAGACCCGGAGCCACAAACTCACCCAAATAAGTATAATCCCCCGGCTCATTTTTGGAAAATCCAACAATAACCCCATCTTCTACTTCCATAAAATAATCTTCAAGCATTGTATCTTCTAAAATAAAATAATCCGCCTTAAAAAACATAAACACTCCTTTTTAAAGTCAAAGCTTAATACCTACTCAACCTTACTTGCATCATTAGCAAATAAGCTAATCCAAGTTTCCTTTTTAAAGATTTTGCTAAGGCTTAAAACCAAAACTATAGCCGCCAATAGTCTAATTAACAAGTTATCCCTAGTAGCCAAGGCATTAGAGGCAACAACAATAAGACAAATATGGTATATGATAATGATAATTTTCTTAAACTCCTCCATAAAACCTCCAACCTATAAAACTTTCTATTAAATTAATACACTTTTTAAGTGGTAATTACCATTATTTTTTAAAAAATCACCTTCCACCACTTGATAAATATTGCCTATCTTTGTTTTATGAAAGATAATCATGTTAAGTAAGAAGACAGAAAACAAAAAAAGACAAGTCAACAACCTATCTCTTTTTGCCTAATAGATTAAACTATATAATCATTAACCTATGAGTCTCAATTTTTATATCCTAGCCTTAATAACCATTAAATCACTATCTTCAATAGCTTCCAAGGCGTGCATTTCGTCTGGTTTCATCAAGATAATATCTCCAGGAACAATGATTTCTTTTCCATTTTCTCCAGTGAAATTTACTTTCCCTTTATAAATTACCACTACTACATTTTTATCTGACTTATGACTTGGCACCTCTTCA
>NZ_CAUPFR010000007.1:0-39127 GCF_963510575.1 uncultured Anaerococcus sp.
CCGAGTCCTTGGAAGTGGGCGTTTTTTATGATATTTTGCCACTGGAAGTCTTCTTTATTTATCCCATTTTCGACCATTTTTCCGTCTTTTTCTGATATATAAATATCACCTACACCTCTATCATCTAGCCACTTGGCGAGTCCTACGTGGTCAGAGTGGAGGTGGGTTAGGAATAGTTTGGTTTTTGGTAAATTTAGGTCTAGCTTTTGGATTAAGTCTTCCATGTTGGCCCTATTTTCGGGATTGTTAAAGCCGGTGTCGATTATCATGGACGAGTCTTCTGATTTTATGACGTAGATATTGATTGATTTGAGGGGATTTCCTGTTAGGGGAAAGATTGCCTGGTAAATATCCTTATAAATTTCTGTAATTTGCATTTTCTATCCTTCCTTTGTAACTTTGTACTCACTTGATTTTTACCCAAAAAGCTTCATAAATATTTACTATTAATGGAAGATGACCTTATTTTTTTATTACAATTTGCCATTTATTGTGATATAATATATATAATTAGTATAAGTGGGCTTAAGGCCCATTTGGAAAGGATTATTAGTTAATGAAAAGATTTGGAAAAGTAATTTTGTCGGTTGTTCTTGTTGGGGCGATTGGCTTTGCAGGTTTCATGCTTGGGTCGAATGTGGATTTGGGCCAGGGTGGAACTACTCGAGATAAAGAATTAATTAGTGAGATGGATTCACTTAAGGGACTTTTGGATAAAAATTTCCTTTTTAAGTATAAGGACGAGGACCTTTATAATGGTGCTCTTAAGGGGATGTTTGCCAACCTTGGCGATCCATATACTTCTTATTATCCAAAAGATGAGTTTAATAAACTTTTGGAAAATCTTGATGGTAGGTATAAGGGAATAGGGGTGACTGTTTCTCCTTCTAAGGAAGGTTTGATTAAGGTTGTCCAAGTTTTTGAAAATTCTCCAGCCAAGGAAGCCGGTATGAAGTCTGGTGACTTTATTAAGACTGTTGAAGGAACAGCCTTTGATGCCAGCGAACTTGATAAGGCAGTTTCCTTGATTAGGGGCGAGCCTGGAACTAAGGTGAAAATCGAAGTCCTAAGGATTAGCAAAAATAAGCCTGATGGCAAGATAATCCCTATGCTTGTTGAAAGACGAGATGTGACTGTAGATACAGTTTATTCGAAGACTATAAATATTGATGGCACAAAGATTGGTTACCTAAGACTTTCTGCCTTTGATGATATAACTTGGGATGATTTTAAGGCCCAATATTCAAAACTTAAAAATTCTGATATAAAAGGACTTGTTTTAGATTTGCGTAATAATCCAGGTGGAGCTCTTGATGTTTGCCTAAATATAGCCGATACCTTCCTTGATAAGGGAGTTATAGTGACAACTGAGGATAAAAATGGCGAAGTAATTACAGAAAAATCTGACGATACCATGGATAAGATACCAATGACAGTCCTAATTAACCAAAATTCTGCATCTGCATCTGAGATTTTGGCTGGTGCCCTTAAAGACAGGGGCAGGGCTAAGATTGTTGGTACAAAGTCATTTGGCAAGGGTATAGTTCAAAAAGTCTTCCCACTTGAAAATGGGGCGGGAGCTAAGATTACCATTAGTGAGTACAAAACACCAAGTGGCAACAAAATCAACAAGGTTGGCGTTAAACCAGATATAGAAATTGAAAACAAAAACCAAGACCTAGACTTAAATGAAAATGACTTTAGGAATGACCAACAATTCTTAAAGGCCTTGGCTGAATTATTGAAAGAACTTAAATAAAAAAAGGGCAGCAACCTGCCCTTTTTTGTTAGGAGACTTATGGAATATACAAAAACCTATGAGATAAGGTCCATGTTTTGTAATGAAAAGGGAATAATCACAATGAAAAGCCTAACGAGCTTGATGGTAGACCTTTCCTTTAGCCAGGCTGGGGAAGTTGAGAAAAATCTTTCGGCTATGAAAAACAAAACTTGGTTGCTCTATAGTTGGGATATAGAAATATTAAAACCACTTATGAAGGGTATGGAGATTGAAATTACAACTATTCCTACCCACATGAAGAGGTTTTACGCCTTTAGGAATTTCCTTGTAAAAAATAGTGGGGAAATTTTTGCCAGAGTCAAGGCTACTTTTATCCTATTTGATATAGAAAAGCAAAGGGCAGGGATAATTTCTAGGGATGTTTTAGATGCCTATGGGCAAAGCCCTGAAATTTACACTGGAAGGGCCTACAAAAAGCCAGATTTTTATGGCAAGGAAAAAGAAATTGCAATTAGAAGGGCAGATTATGATGAAAACCGCCATGTAAACAATGGGGTATATTTTGATTATATAAAGGAAATTCCTGGTTTTGATGAGGAAAATATTTCCTATATCAAAATGATTTACAAAAATCAAATAAAAGATGAGCAAGAGGTTGGACTTTTTTATGAAGATAGTCTAAATAAGGTGGATTTTAAAATAGGGTCAGAAATTGACCACGCATACGGGGTGGTAGAATATGTATAAGGAAGGATTTGGGAACATACCAAACAAGGACAAGGTTAGAAATATGTTGGATGAGGCCTTTAAGGCAAATCCGGGACCTTGGATAATTCACAGCCACATAATAGGAAAGACTAGCGAAAAAATTGCAAGAGAAATCGGCTTAGATCCTGAAATTGCTTTTGCTCTTGGAACTCTTCACGACTTGGGCAAGGCCTATGGACATTTGGAAATGGCACATCTTATGGAAGGCTACAGGATTTTGAGGTTTGAATCTTATTTTTATCCAGCAAGGATTGCCCTGGGCCATGGTTTTGTGACGGATGAGATTTCTTCCTACCATGGAAGGGCGAATGTAAGCGAAAAAGACCAAGAATTTATCAAGGCTTATCTGAAAAAGCGTGACCTTGATATTTATGAGAAGCTATTAATTCTCCTCGATAATTTAATTAAGGATACTTATCTCGGTCTAGAAGAGAGGGAAAATTTGAGAAATATTCCGAGGACTCCAGACAGGGTGGAAAGACTTGAAATTTTAAGGGCTTGGCAAGATGAATTTGAAGGGAAATTAAAAAATCCAATAAAGACCTATTTACCTAGGGTCCGCCATAACAAGTTTCCCTATAATTTATTTGCAAGTGAAAAATAATATTGCAAAAAGGGAAGTTTTGGGTATATTATAGATGAATTTATTTTACCAAACCCGATGGAGGTCCTAGGACCTCCTAATTTTTTTTAAGAAGAGGGCTTATGATAAAAAGAGAAATAAACCATATAGATGACGAAACTTTAAAAAAATGGATAGAAGATGAATCTATGACAGAGATTTTGGTTCAAATGGCAGATGAAATCCGTAGGGAAGTTTACGGAGATAAGGTCTATCTTAGGGGCTTGATTGAGGTTTCTAATATTTGCAAAAATGATTGTTATTATTGTGGAATAAGAAAATCAAATACTCATGTGAACCGCTATAGGCTCGGCAAGGAGGAAATCCTAAGTGCGGCTAGATTTGGATATCAACTTGGTTTTAGGACCTTTGTTATGCAAGGTGGGGAAGACCCTAAATTTAGCCAAGAATTTATGGTTGATGTCTTAAAATCTATCAAGTCAAGGTATCCGGATGTGGCGATTACCCTTTCTTTGGGAGAGAGGTCTTACGATGACTACAAGGCCTTTTTTGATGCAGGTGCCGATAGGTATTTGCTAAGGGAAGAAAGTTCAAATCCGGATCATTACAGTAAGCTCCACCCAAAAGTAATGAATTTAAAAAATAGGCAGGAGTGCCTTTATAATCTCAAAAAAATCGGCTACCAAGTTGGGGGAGGCTTTATGGTTGAAAGTCCCTTCCAAAAGACAGAAGATTTAATAGCAGATTTTAGGTTTCTTGAAAAATTGGAGCCGGATATGGTTGGTATTGGGCCATATTTGGTAAGTCACGATACACCTTTTAGAGATTTTAAGAATGGGTCTTTTACAAAGACTTTGAGGCTTGTTGCCATGTTGAGGATAGTTTTCCCCTACGCCTTAATTCCAGCTACTACAGCCCTAGGCACAGTTAATCCTAAGGGTAGGGAATTGGGCTTAAAGGCAGGAGCTAATGTCCTTATGCCAAACCTAAGTCCTAAGGAAGCCAAAAAAGCATACAACCTTTACGATAACAAGTTAAACACAGGCCTTGAAGCAGCTGAGGCAAAAAAACAGCTGGAAAGAGAAATCGCCTCCTTCGGCTACAGGGTTGTGGATGATAGGGGAGATGTGTCTGATTTTGGAAAATGATCGGCTTGTGGTTTAAATAAATGAAAAAACAAGCATAATATTTGAATGAAGTCAACAATAAATATTGATTACCCAATGTTAAAGACGAGCCCCGCGCTCGTCTTTTTTAATGCTAATTATCATCTTGCAAATTGCTATCTAGCCATTTTCAAATTAAGTGACCAACTCCTCACTGAGCCGGAGGGGCTTTCTATTTGCTATGACAGCAACGATGATTGCTATTAATGTCTGCATGATTTCATCTCCCTTCACCCCGAGGGCAGATGATAACACAATTATTATACCTTACTCTATAAAGATTTTTTATTTACTTTATTAGAATAAATCTAATTTTTTTCTGATTTTATTTTAAATTTGACCAAAAAAGTATTATAATTATAAATGGACATAGAAAAGAAAGAAGGAAAGAATGACAAAATACGATCCTGCAAGTACACACGCAGAAGAATTTATAAATCACGAAGAAATTTTAGATACCCTTGCCTACGGCAGGGAGAACTCCCACAATAGAAAATTGATTACAGAGCTTCTAGAAAAGGCGAGAAAGGCCAAGGGCCTTAGCCACAGGGAAGCTTTTGTGCTTTTATCCTGCAAGGAAGACGACCTAAATGAGGAAATATTCAAACTTGCCAAGGACTTAAAACACAAATTTTACGCAAATAGGATTGTGCTTTTCGCACCCCTTTATTTGTCAAATTATTGTGTAAATGGTTGTGTATATTGCCCTTACCATGGTCAAAATAGGACCATTCCAAGGAAAAAACTAAGCCAAGAAGAAATCAAAGAGCAAGTTATTGCCCTCCAAGATCAAGGCCACAAGAGACTCGCCCTCGAAGCCGGAGAAGACCCTAGGAATAACCCAATTGACTACATACTTGAGTCTATCCATACAATTTATAATATCAAACACAAAAATGGGGCGATTAGGCGTGTAAATGTTAATATAGCAGCCACAACTGTGGAAAATTATAGGAAATTAAAGGAAGCTGAGATTGGTACTTATATCCTCTTCCAAGAAACCTATAACAAGGAAAACTACGAAGCCCTTCACAAGTTTGGGCCAAAATCAAACTACGCCTACCACACAGAAGCCATGGACAGGGCCATGGAAGGAGGCATTGATGATGTGGGCATGGGAGTGCTTTACGGACTAGATTCTTATGAATATGAATTTATCGGTCAATTAATGCACGCTGAGCATATGGAAGCTCGTTTTAATGTTGGACCTCACACAATTTCTGTACCAAGAATCCAACCTGCTGACGATATAGATCCAGACGATTTTGACAATTCTCTATCAGACGATATGTTTGCAAAACTTGTTGCCTGCATCAGGATTTCCGTACCTTACACAGGCATGATTGTTTCAACCCGTGAGTCAGAAGCTATGAGAAATAGGCTTTTAGAGTTAGGAATTAGCCAACTTTCTGGAGGCTCAAAGACATCTGTTGGTGGTTATACAGAACATGAGACCAAGGGAAGTGACCAATTCGAACTAGCTGACAACAGGACTCTTGACGAGGTTGTAAATTGGTTAATAGAAAAAGACCACGTCCCATCATTCTGTACTGCTTGCTACAGGAAGGGCAGGACAGGTGAAGTCTTCATGGGCATGGTCAAAAAACATGGTATAGGCAATATCTGCCATCCAAATGCCCTTGTGACCCTAAAAGAATATGCAGTTGACTATGCGAGTGAAAAAACAGCAGCAAATGCTGATAAGCTAATAAAAAGAGAACTAGAAAATATTCCAAATCCAGAAGTAAGGGAGAGTACTAGGGAAAATATCAAACGTGTCGAGGACGGTCAACGTGACATCTATATCTAAGACAAGCCTTAGCGAAAGAGTCTATATAGGGATTTTTGGCAAGACAAATTCCGGCAAATCTACCCTTTTAAATTACCTAACAGGGCAAGATACAGCTATAGTTTCGCCGATTGAGGGCACAACTACAGACCCAATTAGAAAGGCAATGGAAATAACCGATTTTGGGCCAGTTGTCTTTATAGATACGGCAGGAACAGCTGATCAGACCCAGCTTGGCAAGGAAAGATACGAAAAAACCTTGGCAGAAATAGACAAGGTGGATGTTTTTCTATACGTTTTAAGTTCTGGAGATGATTTAGAAATCATCCCAAAATTTAAGGACAAACCAGTAATATATATAGCTATGAAGGTAGATGCTGGGGATGGAAGTCAAATCCTAAAAGACTTCGCTGGGAAAAATCCAATCGGCGTAGACCTTGGATCTACCAAGTCAAGGGATGAAATTTTTTCTAAAATAAAAGCCCTTTACAAAAAAGAAGACCTCACCATTACCAAAAACTTGGTCAAAAAAGGCGACATGGTAGTCCTAGTCATGCCCCAAGATGCGGCAGCACCAAAGGATAGGCTTATAAAACCACAGGTGATGACCATTAGGGAAATTATCGATAAGGGGGCAAGTGCCATTTGCACAGACCTTTCTAATTTTGAAACAACCATCAAGAGTCTAAATAAAATTGACCTTATTATTACCGACAGTCAGGCCTTTAAGGAAGTCTACGAGCAAAAACCAAGCGATGTGAAACTCACAAGTTTTTCAGTTTTATTTTCAGCCTTTAAGGGAGATTTGGAATATTTTGTAGAATCTGCCCAGGTTTTGGACGGGAATATAAAAAATATTTTAATTGCCGAAGCCTGTACCCATCCTCCGGTAGATGAGGATATAGGAAGTGTGAAGATTCCAAAGCTTATAAAGAAAACCCACCCAGCTATAAATATAGATTTTGCTAGGGGAAATGATCCGATAGCCTATGAAAAGTATGACCTAATCATAGCTTGTGGATCGTGTATGTTTAACAGAACTCATGTTTTATCTAGGGTGGCAAAGGCCAAAGAGGCTGGCACCCCTATGACTAATTATGGGATAGCTATTGCAAAATTAAATGGAATTCTTGAAAAAATTAGCCTTCCAGAGGGAAAATAAAAAAATATTTGACAGGAAAATTTTTAAATGGTATTATACCATTATCAACGAGATAAAAGTTTTACAAAACCATATGACAAGAAGAGTAGTTTAGAAGAATCTTTTTTAGAGAGCTCCGGTTGGTGAAAAGGAGTAAAGAGGCGACTAGATGAAGATGGCCTTGGATGGGATGGGTCGATATGAGATCCATACGGGAATTCCCGTTACAGAATTAGAGTATGTTTGTACTTGATGAGTGTATGTTTGGGTGACCAAGCATAAAATAAGGTGGTAACGCGATTTAAACGTCCTTATATTCCTATGTGGAATATGGGACGTTATTTTTTTATGAAATCGAGGAAGAAATGACTTTAGTAGAAAAGATAAAAGGAGAAATAAAACTTAATAAATACGATATTGTAAATATCCGTAGATACTTGCACGAAAACCCAGAATTATCAAGCAAGGAGTTTGAAACAAGTAAGTATTTAAAGAAAAAGTGCGAAGAGCTGGGTTTTGTTGTAGAAGATGTGCCGGGTTCAACTGGTTTTACAGCCCTATTCGATACAGGTAGGCCTGGCAAGACTCTTGGAATCAGAACCGATTTAGATGCTTTAGCAATCCAAGAAGACCCTTACAATCTCAAAGAGAAAAAGCTGGTTGTATCGAAAAATCCTGGCGTGTCTCATGCTTGTGGCCATGATAGCCATATGACTGTTGCAGTAATTGCTGGGAAAATCCTCAAAGACTTGGCAGATGAAATAAGTGGTAAGATTTATCTTGTTTTTGAAGAAGCCGAGGAAACTGGAGCAGGCATTGATGCAATGGTAGAGCATTTAAAAGATAAGGGCCTTGACGCAGTTTACGGCAACCACCAAAGTCCAGCCCTGGATGTTGGGAAATTTTCTATTATAGAAGGCCCTGCCTATGCAGGGTGTGCAGGAGTTGACTTTGATGTAATCGGCAGGGGAGGTCATGGTTCAAGACCTGATCTTGCAATAAATCCTCTAATAGCAACAGCCCATATTATTACGGGTCTAAATTCTGCTTGGAATAACCAATTAGATTTGGAAAAGCCTGTTAGTTTGGGGATTGGAGCTATAAATGGAGGCTCTGCTGCCAATGTGATTTGCGATAGGGCGAATGTAAAGGGGACCTTAAGGTTTTTCGACCTAGACGAAGGCAAAAAGGCCCTTGAGATTTTAAAAAACCTTGCAGACCTAACTGCAAAAGCCCACGGTTGTTCTGTAGTCTTTAACGACTATAGCAAAATTGTGGCAGAGCCGGTTATAAATGATGAAAACTTGGCCAAGCAAGTCAAGGAAAGCCTTAATAGCCTATATGAAGATGCTTTAATAGCAAGTCCAAAGCTTTGGATTTCAGAATCATTTTATGGTTATTCCAAGCTTTGCCCTACAATTTTCGTAAATTTCGGTACTAGAAATGAAGCGGAGGGAAAGGCATCTGACCTTCATACAGCAAAATTTGACCTAGATGAAAGGGCGATTGACTATGCCCTAGGCCTTGCAATTAAGTTTGCTATAGATTTTTTGAAAGAGAGCGATAAATGATAGAATTAAAAAATATAACAGTGGACTTTGATGGATTCAAAGCAGTAGATGATGTTAGTTTGACAATTAAAGAGCAAGACACCTTTGGGATTGTAGGTTTTTCTGGAGCTGGAAAGTCAACCCTTGTTAGGACCATAAACCTCCTCCAAAGACCAAGCCAAGGCCAAGTCCTAATTAATGGAGAAAACCTTCTGGACTTATCAAATAAAGACCTAAGGGCAAGGAGAAAAAAGATTGGAATGATTTTCCAACATTTCAACCTCCTAAACAACCTTACAGTTATTGACAATGTAATATTTCCTATAAAAAAAGATAAGTCTTTGAGTAAGGAAGAAAAAAGAAAAAAAGCCTTAGACCTCTTAGAAACAGTAGGCATTAAGGATAAGGCTAATGCTTATCCAAGTGAATTATCAGGTGGTCAGCAACAAAGATGTGCCATAGCAAGGGCCCTTGCTTCTGATCCGGAAATCCTACTTTGTGATGAGGCCACAAGTGCTCTAGACCCAAAGACAACCAAGCAAATTTTGAAATTGCTTAAGGACTTAAATGACAAATTAAAGTTAACTGTGGTAATAATCACCCACCAGATGGACGTGGTCAAGGACCTTTGCAACAAGTGCGCAGTTATGCAAGATGGCAAGGTTATAGAATCTGGTTCAACCTTGGATATATTCTCAGATCCAAAAAACAAACTCACCAAGGAATTTGTGGAAACTTCCACAAATATTTCAGAAACCATAGAAGAAGTCAAATCCAATATAGGCATCCTCAAGGATGATGAAATCCTAGCCAAATTATCATATTTGGGCCAATCAACCACAGAGCCAATTATCAATGAATTATTTGAAAAATTCGGAGTTAGGACCAATATCCTAGCAGGAAATATAGAATTTATCAATGGAACAGCAGTTGGCAACTTAATCGTAAGCTTTAAGGGCGATGACGATAAGTTGGTAGAAGTAAGCACTTATCTAAAGGATAAGGGTACAAACTTAGAAATATTAGGAGGTAAGGATGGGATTTTTTAGTTATTCCCTATCTATAAAAGACAGGATTATAAGCGATTTTAAAGTAACCCTATATATGTTAGTTATATCTGCAATTTTTGCAGGCATAATGGGACTAATCTTGGGCGTAATAATGGTAGTTACAGACAAGGATAGGATTTTAGAAAATAGGATAATTTACAGCATCTTAGATAAATTAACCAACCTCTTTAGGGCCATTCCCTTTGTAATCTTATTAGCCCTTATAGCTCCCTTTACCAAAGCTATAATAGGAACAAGGATAGGAGCTACAGCGGCTATTGTACCCCTAACATTTTCTGCAGTACCATTTTTTGCAAGACAGGTTGAACAAGCCCTTGCAGATGTTAATAGTGGAAAGGTTGAAGCCGCAGAAGCTATGGGACTAAGCCCTGTAGAAATTATTACCAGAGTTTACCTAAGAGAAGGACTACCAAGTTTGATTAGAGTTTCATCTATCACCCTAATTTCACTCTTGGGACTAACTGCTATGGCTGGTACTGTTGGAGCTGGTGGTATAGGCGATTTAGCCATAGCCGTAGGCTACCAAAGGTACAAAGACGATGTCGTAATAGTATCAGTTATACTAATATTAATTGTAGTTTACCTTATCCAAGGTCTTGCTAATTACCTAATTAGAAAGACAAGTCATTAGAGAAATCATCTTGAGAGAGATTTCATATAAATTTGTTGGAATGTTGCTAAATAAAAAAGGAGAAGAAAATGAAATTAACTAGCAAAATAGCCCTAGCACTAGGCTTGATAGTGACTTTAACAGCTTGTGGAAGCGGAGCGGAAAAGAAGGAAGAAGCTCCAAAGGAAGAAGCTAAGACAGAAAGTAAGGACACAGGAGAAACAGCAAAATCAACTGACCCAGTCCACATAAAAATAGGTGTAGTTGGTGAATACAACGAAGTTTTAGAAGAAGTTATCAAAAGATATGAAAAGGGAACAGGCAATACTGTTGAATTAGTAAAATTCTCAGACTATGCCCAACCAAATGAAGCCCTTCTTGCTGGAGACATAGACCTAAACGCCTACCAACACTACAAATTCCTAAAAGAATTTAATGAAGATAAGGGAAGCGACCTTGTATCTATAGGAGATACCATGCTTGCACCAATAACCCTATATTCTCATAAGGTAAAAAAACTTGAAGACATAAAAGAAGGGGCAAAAATAGCTATACCAAACGACCCATCAAATGGATCAAGAGCCCTATTCCTACTTCAAGATGCAGGCCTAATCAAAGTTGAAGGCGAACCAGGAGATACAATTGGAGTAGATAAGATAAAAGAAAATCCTAAAAAACTTGAAATTATAGAAATGGATGCATCTCAAACTGCCAGAAGTCTAGATGACGTAGACTGCGCAGTAGTAAATGACACCTTTGCCCTAGACGCAGGCCTAGACAAAAACGAAGGAATCTACGTAGAAGATCCAAAGAGCGAATCAGTAAAACAATACATCAACCTAATAGCAGCAAGAAAAGAAGACGAAAACAACGAAGCCTACAAAGAATTCGTAAAATACTACCAAACAGACGAAACCAAAAAAGACTTCGAAAGAATAACCAAGGGAGCATGGATACCTGCGTGGTAAGTCGGCATACCGACTTGCAAAGTAGCGAAGCGCTTTGCAATTTATTGCCCCACTTGTTTAGAAAAAACAAGTGGGGTTTTATATGAGCGTTAAATCCCCTTGTATGGGGATTTAAAAGCGGAGTATGAACAAGAATAAGACCTAAACTTTGAAAGATAAATAAAAAAACAGGCGAGGGTCGCAAAGTAGCGAAGCGCTTTGCGATTCATTGCCCCACTTGTTTAGAAAAAACAAGTGGGGTTTTATATGAGCGTTAAATCCCCTTGTATGGGGATTTAAAAGCGGAGTATGAACAAGAATAAGACCTAAACTTTGAAAGATAAATAAAAAAACAGGCGAGGGTCGACAGTAGCGCAGTGCTTTGCGATTCATACATACTTAGTTTAGAAAAGTTAGAATAAGAAAAGAATAAGTTGGAAAAGAAAAGAATAAATTAGAAAAGAATAAGAAAATAATAAGGAAGAAATATGAAAAAAATTAGCAAAATTTTAATAGCTATACTTGCATTAGCAAGTTTTACAGCTTGTGGAGCAAAAAACCAAGAAGCTAAGGCAGGAAAAGCCTCAGAACAAACAAAGACAGAAGTAGCAAGCGAAGATAAGTTTAAGGATAAGGATGTAATAAAACTTGGACTTATTGGCGAAAATAACGAAGATTGGGATGACGTTGCTAAAAGATTCGAAAAGGCAACTGGCAAAAAATTAGAAATTGTTAAATTTTCTGAGTACAGGGAACCAAACGAAGCCCTATTAGCTGGAGATATAGATATAAATGCCTTCCAACACAAAAAATTCCTAGAAGATTTCAACCAAGCATCTGGTTCTGATATAGTTTCTATAGGTGATACAGCCATAGCACCACTAGGTATTTATTCATCTAAAATCAAAGATATAAAGGACCTAAAAGACGGAGCTAAGGTTACCATACCAGATGACCCATCAAACGGAGCTAGGGCTCTCTTCCTCCTCCAATCAGCTGGCCTAATTAAAGTAAATGGCAAGGAGGGAGATGCCATAACTCCTGCTGATATAAAAGAAAATCCAAAAAAACTCGAAATCATAGAATTATCAGCAGCCCAAACAGCAAGGAGCTTGGATGATTCTGATATAGCAGTTATAAACTCAGGAATGGCTGTAGATGCAGGTTTTATCCCAACTAGAGATGCTATTTTCCTAGAAGATTACAAGGATCCAGCCAAGGCAATTTATGTAAATATAGTAGCTTGCCTAAAGGAGAATGCTAATAGCCAAACCTTAAAAGACTTGGTAGAAAATTATTACCAAACAGCAGAAACTGCAAAAATAATTAAAGAAAAAACAAAAGGTTCATCAGTACCAGTCTTTGATTATTAAAACTAGCCCAGGCTTCAACCTGGGTTTTTTATTACAAAATATATAACTGAATTTCATCAAAAAAGCTGTATAATGCTTATATAAGATTAGGAGTTATTATGACAACAATTTATGATTTTACAGTAAAAAATGACAAGGGAGAGGACGTTAGCCTATCAAAATACAAGGGCAAGGTCTTATTAATAGTAAATACTGCGACCAAATGTGGTTTTACCAAGCAATATGATGGTTTAGAAGAACTTTATAAAAAATATAAGGATAGGGGTTTTGAAATCCTAGATTTTCCTTGTAACCAATTTGCAGGCCAAGCACCTGGCACAATCGAAGAAATTAACAATTTCTGTGCCCTAAATTTTGGAACAAGCTTTGATCGCTTTGATAAAATAGAAGTAAATGGGGAAAATGAAGCTCCACTTTACACTTATCTAAAAGACCAAATTTCTGGTAAATTATCTAAAAAAATTAGGTGGAATTTTACAAAATTTTTGATCGGTAAGGATGGAGTGCCAGTTAAAAGATACGATTCTATGAAAAAACCAGCCAATATTGCAAAAGATATAGAGGGACTCCTAGATGATTAAGGATAAGTTTGTAGATTTAGCCTACGATTCATTGAGATATTACCTAGAAACAGGTAAATACCTTGATAAGTACGATGAGGAATTTAAGGATAACCACAACGGAGTTTTGATACAAATAAGTAAGGGTGACAGGCACGAAAGGTCAGGCTCTATTTATCCAACCAGGGCCAATATCGCCCTAGATATTATACACGAAGTTGTAAATTTAGGGGTCTTTGACAATGCCTTTGCCCTTAAATTAAAAGACCTAGATGATATTTATATCCAAGTTTTGGAGATAAACAAGGTAGAGCAAATTGAAAATATCGAAGATTTTGGGGTTTATTCAGGACTTTTACTTTCTTATGCTAATAATCCTGTCGTGGTTTTTAGGGAAGAGTACGAAACAGACTACCAGATGTTTGAAGATGCCAAGGATTTGGCAAATGTAGACGATTTTAATATTTATACCCTAGAAAAATTTAAGATTATAAGACATATTTGACAAATTGGGGTAAAATAGTACATTAGAGTAAGAATATTGACTATATAAAGAGGAGTAATTTATAAAAAACCTTCAGAGAGGCATGGTTGGTGAGAATGCTAGGGGATTTATAGACGAAAATCACTTTATTGTTTGATAGGTGAAAACATTAGCCTATCAGGAATGCCAAGCCTTAAGAGCAAACTAGGAAATAAGTGGACCGTCTGTATGGACGGTCCTTTTTTATTAGAAAGGAAAAATTATGTGCGACTTAAAATTTGAAGAAGTCAATTCCAAAGATGTTAAATCTAGGGAAGCGAAACTAAAAGATTATTGGAATGAAATTGACCTTTTAGGAGAAACCTTCAAGACACGTGAAAATGCAGATGAATACGTAATCTACGATGGTCCTCCAACAGCTAACGGCAAGCCAGGTATCCACCACGTTATAGCAAGGACCCTAAAGGATATGACCAGCCGTTACAAAAATATGAAAGGCTACAAGGTTTTAAAAAAAGCCGGTTGGGACACTCACGGTTTGCCAGTTGAAATCGAAGTTGAAAAGCAATTAGGTTTTCACGATAAAAACGATATTGAACAATACGGTATAGAAAAATTCAACCACCTATGCAAGGAATCTGTTTGGAAATATTCTGATATGTGGAGAGACATGTCAGATAGGATGGCCTTTCTTTACGATATGGACCACCCATATGTAACTATGGATAATAATTACATAGAAACTGAGTGGTGGTTATTAGACCAAGCCTTCAAAAAAGGCTACATTTACGAAGGTGCAAAGGTTATGCCATATTGCCCAAGATGTGGTACTGGTCTTGCTAGCCACGAAGTTGCCCAAGGATATGAATTTGAAAAGACCCTTACCCTTACTGTTAGGTTTAAGAAAAAGGGTGCTGACAATGAATATTTCCTAGCATGGACAACTACACCTTGGACTCTTCCATCAAACCTTGCTCTTGCTGTTAATCCAGAATTAGATTATGTAAAAGTTTTTGACAAGGAAGATTCTTGCTACTACTACATGGCAAAATCTTTGATGGGAAAACTTATGGATAAGAGAGACTACGAAGTTGTCGAAGAAATGAAGGGTGCTGACCTTGAGCTTTTGGAATATGAGCAATTGATGCCATATGTTAAGACTCAACCAGGCAAGGCCTTTAAGGTTATCCTTGCTGATTATGTTTCTGCAGAAGACGGTACAGGTATAGTTCACATCGCACCAGCCTTTGGTGAGGACGACTACCAAGCTTGCAGAAAATATGACCTAGACTTCATACAACCAGTTGACCTTGAAGGTAGGTTTACAGAAACTCCTTGGAAGGGCGAATTTGTTTTTGATACAAACGAAAAAATTTGGAGACATTTACAAGAAGAAGGCAAGGTTTTTGCCAAAGAAACCATGGAACACAACTATCCACACTGTTGGAGATGCCATACACCTTTGATTTATTATGCTAGGCCATCTTGGTATATAGAAATGTCCAAATTCTCAGGCAAAATGGTAGAAAATAACCAGACTGTAAACTGGTTCCCACAAACTATCGGTGATAAGAGATTTGGAAACTGGCTAGAAAATGTTAAAGACTGGGCAATTTCAAGATCAAGATATTGGGGAACACCTCTAAATATCTGGAGATGTGAGTGTGGTCATACAGATACAGTTGCAAGTAGAGCAGAGCTAAAAGAGCGCGCAATCGAAGATATTTCAGAAGATATAGAACTTCACAGACCATATGTAGACAATGTCCACATCAAGTGTGACAAGTGCGGTGGCACTATGACTAGGGTTCCAGATGTACTAGACGTTTGGTTTGACTCTGGAGCTATGCCTTTCGCTCAATTACATTATCCATTTGAAAATAAGGAATTATTTGAAGAAGGTTATTATCCAGCAGACTTTATCTGTGAAGGTATAGACCAAACAAGAGGTTGGTTCTATTCATTAATGGCAATTTCAACTATAACCATGGGTAGGGCACCATATAAAAATGTCCTTGTAAATGACTTGGTTGTAGATAAAAACGGCCAAAAAATGTCAAAATCAAGAGGAAACACCCTTGATCCGTTTGCGCTTTTTGACAAGTACGGGGCAGATGCAGTGAGATTTTATTCCCTATATGTATCACCGGCTTGGATGCAAACTAAGTTTGATGAAAAAGGCCTTGTGGAAGTTAAAAACAACTTCTTTAGGACTTTTGA
Organism: uncultured Anaerococcus sp.; assembly: GCF_963510575.1. GTDB lineage: Bacteria > Bacillota > Clostridia > Tissierellales > Peptoniphilaceae > Anaerococcus. The sequence continues at coordinate 16,003 of NZ_CAUPFR010000007.1, forward strand.
AAACGTCTATAACTTCTTTAGCCTCTATGCAGGTACAGATGGGCTCACTCTTGCTGATATCAAGTCATTTGAGGGAGTAAAAGTAGACGGTATTGACCGCTGGCTATATTCAAGATTAAATACTTTGATTAAATCTTATTACGAAGAAATGGAAAACTTTAACTACAACAAGGTAGTTCATGAGATTTCTGATTTCGTTGTAGAAGACTTGTCAAATTGGTATATCAGACGTAATAGAAAGAGATTTTGGTCCCAAGACCTTACAGATTCTAAGAAGAGCGTTTATAAGACAACCTATGATGTTTTGCTAAGCCTATCTAAGTTAATTGCGCCAATTACCCCATTCTTGGCAGAAGAAATCTACCAAAAATTAACTGGAGGAAAGACTGTTCACACAGAAATCTTGCCACAAGTAGATGAAAGTCTGATAGATTCTAAGCTAGAGGCTGATATGGACTTAGTAAGAAAGATTGTAAACCTAGGCCGTGCTTCTAGGGAAAAGGAAGCAATCAAGGTACGCCAACCACTTTCAAAGATAATCGTGGATGGTTCTTATAAGGAAAGGCTTGAAAACCTCCTTGGTTTGATAAAGGAAGAATTAAATGTCAAGGAAGTTGATTTTGAAGATGACCTTTCAGATTTCATGGATTATTTCTTAAAACCTGATTTTAGAGTAGTTGGTAGGATTTTCCAATCAAAGGTAAATGACTTTGCCAAATACCTTGCATCTACAGATGCCAAGACCTTTATAGACCAGGTAAACCAAGGACCTGTTAAGGTAGAAATTGGCGGGGAAGAATTTGAAGTTAGCAAAGACTACCTAGATATTAGAATTACTGCCAAGGAAGGTTTCGATGTAGAAATTGACGGCAATGTCTTTGTTATCCTTGATACAGAAATCACCGAAGACCTAAAAGACGAAGGTTATGCTAGAGAATTTATCTCAAAAATCCAAAACCTAAGAAAGGATTCTGGTTTTGAGGTAACTGATAGGATAAATATTTCCTATGAAGCTGACGCAGACTTAGCTAAGTCACTAGATAAGTTCGCAGAAGATATCAAAAAGGAAACCCTAGCAGATAAGCTTGAAAAGACAGACCTAAGTGTTGAAAAAACTCCACTTAACGATAAAGAAATTAAAATTAGTCTAGAAAGACTATAAATATAGAAAAAGCTTGTGACTTATTGACCTCACCTATAAAACTGGATTCTGGGTGAGGGTCAGGCTTGCAAGCTTTTTTTCTTTGGCATATAATTTTTGGAGGAGTAAGATATGAAAACTGTTTTAATGAATATGGTAAAAATTTACAATAAAAAGACCGGCCAAGTTTTGGTTTTAGATAAGGTCAAGAAATACGGTTGGGAAGGCCTAACCTTTCCAGGTGGCAAGGTGGAAGTTGGAGAATCTTTCGTAGATTCAGTCATAAGGGAAGCCAAGGAAGAAACTAATCTTGATATCAAAAACCCTAACTTAGTAGGAATCATTACCTGGATTTCTGATGAAGGCAAGGATGTTGGATTAATCTACGAAACTACTGACTTTGAGGGCGACTTGGTAGAGGAAAATAGGGAAGGCAGCCTCTTCTGGATGGACTATGAAGAATTTAAAAATACACAACCCAAATCCATGTCTATGGATAAAATCCTCGGCATCTACGAAGGAAAGTACAGGGAAGTTTTCTGGGATTTTAGGAATGGCAAGGAAGAAATAAGTTATTTTTAGAAAGATTAGGGAAAAACCTAGTCTTTTTTTGGACTTCTTAGTTATATTTTGCTTACAAAAATTTTAAGAGTTTTCAAGGAATAAATCTTATATAATAAAAGAAAACATTGTTAATTTTGCTTTCCTATGATAAAATAGCCTTAAGTGTAATACATGTTGCCAAACATTAGCTTTCTAACTTGATAGGTGGCTGCTTACCTAAGACTTATGCAAATAAAGCAAGTAAAAAGAGACCTGTAAAAAATCAAGCTATTGGAAAATTAAGGTCCAAATGGTGGTAGTCTTATAAGAGGAAGGTTTTTTGAAAAATATAAGGAGTAACTAATGAAAAGAGCACTTGTTATAACTTTACTAGCCCTAGGTCTTGTGGCTTGTGATAAAAAAGATTTAGATGACCCACGAGTAAAGGAAGCTTTAAATCAAGCCAAGTTAGATGTGAACACAGAAGATGACTCAGTTTCTAATGAAGAAGAAAAGCAGGATAAGCAACAAGAAGATGAAGAAATAAATAGGACCTACCCAGAAGATGAGGTCAAAAAAGATGTAATATCAGTTGAAAAATCAGCAAAAAAAGACAACGAAGATAAGGAAGAAAAGAAAAAACTAGATAAAACCGCCAAGGAAAAAGAATATAAGAAAAAATCTGACAAAAGTAAAAAGGATTCCGACAAAAAATCAAAAGAAGATAGAAAAGAGCCAGGAAAAGAAGACGAAAAAGACCTCACAGAGGATGACATTTTCTTTTCAAACTATGACCTAGTCACCATAAGGGGAGGCGAAGTCTGCTCTGCCCTTACAGACCTAAGAGATTACAGCGAAAATTTCGAGGCAACCTATGTTCCATTTTCAAATAATATCTTTGTCCTAGGCTCTTATGACGACAAAGACTTTTCTATTAAAAAGATAAATGGGGAAGACTTGACCCTGCTTTATGATTTCAAGGACCATGAAGACTTTAGGCCGAAAGGCATGATTGGCGATAAGATTTATGGAATCTACTATGATAATAGAGATGACACTGTGGAAACTGATAAAAACCAGTCAGGTCTTGCCTATGTTGACCTAAAAACAGGTAAGCTAAATATTTATGAAGCGACCAAGTATAAATACGAAATTGTGGACCAAGTAGCAGTCACAGATAAAGAGATTTTATTTACCAAGTTTAACAAGTACCAGAAAACAGAATTATATAAGCTTGATCCAGCAAAAGGCCTTGACCAAAAGGCAGAGCTTTTAGAAAAAAATACCGACCAAAACTATTTATTTTCGGCCAAATATTTTGAAGATGGCAAGGCTAAGTATGAAATTTTCAAATCAAGTGATGGTTACCTAAAGATAAAGGATGTGACCTATAAATTGTCCGATAGAGTAAGCTTTATCGGTCAAAACATGATTACTTGCCAAGGCGTAAAATTCGATAAGGCCAAGCACCTCTTTAAGATGGATATAGTAAATTATCTGACAGGTGAAACTATAGAAAAAGACTTGGAAACCTATGGCTATAGGGTTTACAAAGGAAAATTATATTATATAGACTATGACAAAAAGGTCCAAAGCCTCGATATTGGCTTATAAAAGTCCCCTCCAAGGGGATTTTTTTATTGGCAAAATTTTATAAGGAAATTATTTAGATAAAATTATGAAAAGTAGTTTCAAAAACTAGATGAGAATTTTTGTGAAAATTCCTATAATTTCACCGATAAAAAAATCACTGGCCGATAAGATCTATGATAGGGAAAGGATATTTGCCCATTTTTGCCATAATAATCTATAGCAATATTTATAAGCAAAATTTTAGGATTTAAAAACATAAACTTGAATTAAAAATAAAGGTGCATCTAAATGGGATTTAGGATAAAAATACAAGTCTGAATAAAAAACGATTTCATAGACTATAAAGAAATAAGTTATAAAGTCAAAAAAATAACAAACAAAAAAATTCCTAATTTATATTATAAAAAATAATGAAAATTTATTAATAAAATAAAGTTAAAAGATTTCTGCAAAAATTACATGATAATAGAAAAAATGTCAAAACAGCCTATAAAAATAAGGAGTCATATGGATTTTTTGCCTTTGCATTAGGATGGTAAATGTGATAGTGGAGCGAAAAAGTAGGAAATAAAAATTTTATACTTGGTTGGGCTTGGACTTATCAAAGATATTTAAAAGTATTTTCAAATATCTAAATAAATTTGAAAATATTTTTATGATATATTATAATTAACCTAATAAAAAAATGTTTTCTAATTATAAAAAACTTGAGAGATAAGGTGGAAAATATTTTAAATTTTTATTAGGAGGAAAAATGAAAAAGAATTATGTTTTAGGTCTAGCCCTATCAGCTATTATGCTCCTTACATCTTGTGGTGGAGCAAAGGCACCTGACAAAAAAAATCAAGACGCAAAGGGCGAAACAAAAGTAGAAGAGACAGCCAAGAGCGATAGTGGTGAAAAATCACTAAGAATGTTGTTTGATAAGCAAGGCGAAGGCACAAATTTCGATACACCTTGGTGGAACCGTGGAGATATCTACAAGGTTATTAGCTTCAGATCTCTTTTTAAGGCAAATTCAGACCTAACAGAATTTAAGGAAGACCTTCTTGATTCTTATACCATGGCCGATGATGGAATGACTTATGAATTTAAGTTAAAAGATGGTTTGAAATGGTCAGATGGTTCAGATTTGACTTCTGATGATGTGAAGTTTTCTATCGAAGGAGCCCTTAAGGGTGCCAAGGTGAACTCAATTTACAAGTCAGCCTTTTCTTCAATCAAGGGAGCTAGCGAATACAAGGAAGGCAAGGCTAAAGAAGTGGCAGGTCTAAAGGCTGATGGCAATAAGCTAACAATGGAAATGGACAAGTCAGTTGGCAATATGGTTCCAATTCTTTCCCAATTTGCAATCCTTCCTAAGGCTGGTTTTGAAGGTGTTGATATGACAGAATACCACACTGCAGATTTTTGGAAAAATCCAATCACAAATGGTATGTACAAGGTTAAGGAAGTTGCAACAGATTCCTACCTAGCCCTTGAAGTAAATGAAAATTACGAAGGACAAAAACCAAAAATAAAATCTGTGGTAGTAAATATTGTCCCATCTGATGCTAAACTTAATTCGGTTTTAGGCGACCAGGCAGACGTATTTAATTCTAAAGTTCCAACAGAAATCCAAGCAGTTTCAGAAAAGAAAAATTGGGAAGGCCAAACTGTTGACACACTTTTCTATTACTATCTAGTATTTAACCAAACAGGCAACGACCAAAAACCAGCCAATAAATGGATTCAAAACCCTAAATTTAGACAAGCTATCTACTATGCAATCGATAGGGAAAACCTAACAAAGAACCTCTTCCCAGGGCTTGCAGAAGTTTCTACCTACGGCGTACCAGGAAAAGATAAGGACAACAAAGAAGACAAGGCTGAAAAATATGCTTACAATCCAGAAAAAGCCAAAGAACTCCTAAAGGAAATTGGTTATACATCTGATAGTCCACTTGAATTTAGGTATTACATGGCAGACCAATCTTCGGTAGATCTTTATAATTCTATAGCACAAAACCTACAAGATGTTGGTATTGCAGTAAATGTACAAAAATTTGCTGGAGATGCTACCCAAGAATTAATGGAACTTAGAAATTACGATTTTGCCCTAAAGGGTCTATCAGCCTTTGGTTATGAAGAGTGGTACGGAGAATATGTTCCAGCTAATAATAACCTTGTAAGAGTATTCGGTCAAGAAGTTGGCAAGAAATACGAAGACCTCTACAATAAACTCCTTCAAGAAACTGACAAGGCAAAAAGAGGAGAAATTTTAAAAGACCTACAAAAAATCGAATCAGAGGACCTATCAAAAGAAGTAATCTTCATGCTTAAGAACGAAATACTTGTAAATACTGACAATGTAAATACAAACGGGGCTAAGTTTACAAATCCATGGTTTGCAGCGGACATAGGATTTGAAAATTGGGAGCTTAAGTAGTTATTGATTAAGGGGCGACACCTGTTGCTCCTTTAATTTTATAAAGACCCTTAAAAGTCACTTGTAAAAAAACTTTTTCAAAGGAGAAAATATATGAAAAGCAGTGGCAATATATTTAAATACATAATAAAGAAATTAATTCAGATGATACCTATGCTTGTAGTGATTTCTTTTTTGATCTTTGTGGCCCTTAAATTTATGCCGATAGATCCGATAAACTATCTCCTACCACCAGGCACAGCCAGAGACCCAGCTGTTATTGCAGAACTTAGAGCTAGGTACGGCCTAGATGATCCGATTTTCATCCAATACGCAAGGTGGATAGGCCAGGTTGTAAAGGGAGACTTCGGCTATTCTATAATTAATGGTCAACCAATCAAAGAAATTTTGGCACAAAAATTGCCAGCCACAGTTGAGCTTGCCCTAGCAGCCCTTATTATTTCATCTGTTTTGGGAATACTTTTAGGAATCCTATCAGCAGTTAACCAAAATGGGCCAATTGACTATATAGCAAGAGTTTTAGGTGTAATAGGTCAATCAATTCCAGAATTTTTATTTGGTATTGTTTTGATTTCAGTTTTCGCCTTAAGTCTGGGATGGTTTCCAGTTGGAGGCAGAAATGTCTATGGGATGACAGGTTTTATGGACAGGGCAAAAAACCTAGTCCTACCAGCTATGGCCCTTTCAATTGCCATGATTGCAACAGTCCTTAGGTACACAAGAAACTCCATGCTGGGAGTTATGAACCAAGAATATATAAAAACAGCAAGAAGCAAGGGAATCCCTGAATGGAAGGTTTACCTAAAACACGCCTTTAGAAATTCCATGGGACCAATTCTTGTTACCATCATGTTAAGAATCCCAGGACTCATCGGTGGTTCAGTTGTAATAGAATCAGTATTTAACTGGCCAGGTCTTGGGTCAACACTTATGGGAGCTGTAACAAGTGGTGACTATCCGATAATCATGGTAACTACCCTCTTCATAGCGACAGTTATGTTAATTATTTCCTTCATGGTTGACGTCCTAAGCGCCATCCTTGACCCAAGAATTAGATTGTAGGTGAAATTATGACAGAAATAAAAATTGAAAAAAAATCATCACTCGCTAAAAGGTCGCTACAAAAATTCTTATCTAATAAACTTGCGATTGTGGGTTTGATTATAGTTTCGCTTATGGTTCTATCTGCGATTTTTGCCCCACTTTTGGCAAGCCACGACCCAAATAAAATCGATATGGTAAAGCTAAACCAAGCTCCAGGAAATGGCCACTTATTCGGCACAGATTCAACAGGCAGAGACCTATATTCCAGACTTTTATATGGGGGTAGGATTTCAATTTTAATTGGAATTACATCAGCCCTTACCACTTCAATCATAGGGACAATTTTTGGTTTGCTTGCAGGATATTTTGGCAAAACAATTGACCTTGTCCTTATAAGAATATCTGAGATTTTACAATCATTTCCGATGATAATCCTTGTGATGGTCCTTGTAACAATCCTTGGTCCATCAGTAAGTAATATGATTTTGGTTTTTACCTTAATCGGCTGGATGACAGTCTTTAGAATAGTTAGAAATGAGGTATTAAGGTTAAGAGAAGAAACCTATGTGGCTGTAAATAAGGCCTTTGGTATATCTGACTTTGCCATTATGTTTAGGGATATTTTGCCAAATACCCTAAGCCCAATAATAGTAGCGACAACAATAAACATAGCCTATTTTATCCTTCAAGAAACAGGACTTTCATTTCTAGGTCTTGGTGTACCAACCAACGTACCAACCTGGGGCACAATTATAAATGCGGCTAAGTCTATAACAGTTATCCAAATGTATAAGTGGCAATGGCTAATACCAGGACTCTTTATTTCCCTCTTTGTAATGAGTATCAACTTTTTAGGCGACGGCCTAAGAGATGCCCTTGACCCAAGAAATTAGGTGGCCTATGGAAAATATAATTAAACTTAGAAACCTATCTACAGAATTTAAGGTAGGGAAAAGATACAATAGAATAGTCAAAAATGTAAGCCTTGATGTAAAAAAAGGCCAGATTTTATCTATAGTTGGAGAATCTGGTTGTGGAAAATCTGTAACTGTAAATTCTATGGTAAAACTCTTGCCAAAGGCAGCTAGGATTAAGTCAGGAAAATCTGAATTTTTTAAGGAAAATGGAGAAACAGTTGATATCCTAAAAGAAAAAGCCTACGGCAAAAAAATGAGAACCATAAGGGGCAAGGAAATTGGAATGATTTTCCAAGACCCAATGCAATCCCTAAACCCAGTCTACACTGTAGGCGATCAGATTATTGAAAATATCCTTGAACACAGGAAGATTTCAAAAAAAGAAGCCAGGGAAATTGGCATAGAAATGTTAAGAAAGCTAGGAATCCCAGAGCCAGAGTCTAGGTTTGATAACTACCCTCACCAATTTTCTGGAGGTATGAAACAAAGGGCCATGATTGCTATTGCCATGGTAAATAATCCCAACCTACTTATAGCAGATGAGCCAACCACAGCCCTTGACGTTACCATCCAAGCCCAAATTATGGATTTGATGAAAGATTTAAGGGACAAGGAAGGCAAATCAGTTATCCTTATTACCCACAATATGGGTCTTGTGGCAGAAGTTGCCGACCAGGTTGCTGTAATGTATATGGGAAGAGTCATAGAATATGGAGAAGTAGGAGATGTATTTAATAATCCGACCCATCCTTACACCAAACTCCTTCTTAAGTCTGTGCCTGTGCCGGGTATGGATAGGGATAGGAAACTTTCGACCATACCAGGAGAAACTCCAGACCCTGCAAACTATGTGAAGGGATGTGAATTTGCAAATAGGTGTGCCTTTGCTACTGAAAAATGCCTAAGTAGAGATATTCCACTTTTTAGGGTCGAAGGAAGTCACACAGCTAGATGTATATTACTCGAGGGAGAAAAGGAGGTCGTAGATGAAAATAGATGAGAAAACAAGAGAGAATGATGTTTTAGTTAGGAATGAAATTAAAGACCAACTTGTTTTTGATGTCAAAAATCTACAAACCCATTTTCCAATCTATGAGGGGACTTTTTTTAAAAAGCAAACCGGAGCTGTGAAGGCTGTTGACGGGGTATCTTTTTTTGTAAGACGTGGGGAAACTGTAGGTGTAGTTGGAGAATCTGGTTGTGGTAAGACTACCCTTGGTAAGTCCATCATGAGACTTGAAAATCCAAGTGGAGGCGAAGTTTTATACAACCTCCATGGGCGAATGACGGATGTAAGAAAATTTGATAAAAAAGACCTTTTTGAATTTAGGAAAGAAGTGCAAATGGTCTTCCAAGACCCATATTCTGCCCTAAATCCAATGAAAAAAATCTATGATTCATTTAAGGCACCCCTAGTTGCCCACGGAGTCACCCAGAAAAATGATATTGACATGGTCATTGCAGATAGGCTAAAGAGGGTAAACCTAAGACCTGATTATATGTACCGTTACCCACACGAATTTTCGGGTGGCCAAAGGCAAAGACTTTGTATAGCGAGAGCCCTTTGTGTTTCTCCGGAAGTAGTAATTTTGGATGAACCGGTATCTGCCCTTGATGTTTCCATCCAGGCCCAAGTAATAAACCTCCTCCAAGGAATTCAAAAAGAGCTTGACCTTACTTATATATTCATAGCCCACGACCTATCTGTTGTTGAATATATAGCTGACAGGATAATAGTAATGTATCTTGGCAATATTATGGAAATATCTACAAGTGAGAAATTAAACAAAAATCCAGCCCACCCTTACACCCAGGCTCTCTTGTCAGCAGTGCCGATACCAATAGTTGGTGCTGATTCAAAGAGGATTGTGCTTGATGGGGACGTGCCAAGTCCGATAAATAAACCTGCAGGTTGCCCTTTCCACAACAGGTGCAAAAAGTGCATGGATATTTGTAAAAAAGAAATCCCACAAAGAGTATTAATAGACGATAATCACGAAGTAGCCTGCCACTTATATACAGGAAAATAAGAAGGAGAAAAGATGAAATTTACCATAAAAGACTTTAAGGGAGTTATTCCAGCTGCCCTTTCAATATTTGACAAGGATGAAAACTTAGACATAAAAGCAACTAAAGACTTTATCAAATTTTTATTAGAATTTGATATCAAGGGACTTTACCTAACAGGGTCTACTGGTGAAGGTTTCTTAATGAATTCGGAAGAAAGAATTGAAAGCGTAAAGGCAGTTATGGAAGTAGCTGGAGATAAGGTGCCAGTTGTTGTCCACGTTGGAGATATAGGTACAAAGAAAACTATAGACCTTGGTAAGGCTGCCAAAGAAGCAGGAGCAACAGCCATTTCATCCGTGCCACCATTTTATTGGCACTTTAATAGCAAGCAAATTTTCAATTATTACAAGGACCTAGCAGAGGCTGTTGACCTACCAATGATAATTTACAACGTGCCCCTTGCAGGTATGATGAGTGCTGAAATGATTAAAGACCTATCTCAAATAGAAAATATCCAGGGAGTCAAGTATACAAATACAGATATCTACCAAATTCCAGCCATAAAAGAATCTTGTGGAGAAGATTTTATGGTCTACGGTGGAGCTGATGAATTAGCTAGTTCAAACCTCCTTATCGGTGTAGATGGGATTGTTGGTTCATTCTATAACCTAATCCCAGACTTATTTATAAGGATAGATGAAGCCATAAAAAACAAAGAAGTAGAAAGGGCTTACAAATTACAAAAAGATGCGGTAAGGATTATTTCTTACATTGTTGAAGGTGGCAATATGGTTGCTGGCATCAAGGCTGTCCTAAGGGAAGCTGGCATAAATGCTGGTTACGCTAGAAAACCATTTATAAATTTCTATGAGGAAGATCAAAAGAGACTTGCTAAGGGTCTTGTTGACTTGGCAGATAAGTACAAAATGGAAAATATTCGTGTGATAGATATGTTGAGAGGCAAGAGCTGATGGCAGTTTTGTGTTTAGATATAGGTGGGACAGAAATAAAGGCCATGCTAAAGGGCGAAAATTTTGAAAAAAACCTTGAAAATTTCCCCTCCAAGGCAGGAAGTAATGCTCCAAGCATTAAAGATGATGTTTTTGATCTTGTAAGAAAATTAGAAAATGAATATGAAATCGAAGGGATAGCTATTTCCACAGCCGGCATGGTTGATTATAAGACAGGGATTATAGCTGGCCACGGTCCGACTTTTAAAAATTATAAGGGTTTTGATTGGAAAAGTGAAATAAAAAAAGAACTAGGTTTAGAAGCTGTGGTTGAAAATGATGTGAAGGCAGCAGCCATGGGCGAATTGACCTACGGAGCAGGTAAGGGAGCTACTTCAGCCTTTGTTTTAACTGTAGGCACAGGCATAGGTGGGGCCCTAATCATTGACGGCAAAATCCATAGGGGAGCAAGTGGCCATGCTGGAGAAATAGGCTATATGCCATTTGAAACAGATAAGTTTGAGGCTCTTGGATCTACCAGTGCTCTAGTAGCAAGGGCGAAAAAATTCCACCCAGAAAAAAATTTCAAAAATGGCAAGGAAATCTTTACTGCAATAGATGCCCAAGATGAAGATGCAATCAAACTTGTAAATCAGATGACAGATATTTTGGCAAGAGGGATTTCAAATATAATGCTAATAGCAAATCCAGAAATGATTTTAATTGGAGGAGGTATTAGTGAACAAAAAGAGAAATTCCTAGACCCAATTATAGAAAAGATTAAGTCTTATGTTCCTGAAGATATTTTTGAATCTACAAGGATAAGACCAACAGAACTTGGCAACAAGTCGGGTCTTTACGGAGCTTACGCAATTTATAGGCAAAACACCAATGAATGAGAATTTTAAGTCAATCTTGCCACTAATTGAGGCAAAATATGAAGAATTAACAGAAGTAGAAAAAATAATAGCCCAATATTTCTTGGATACTGAGGATTGTGACCTTACTTCAAAGGCAGTTTCAAAAAAACTATATACATCAGAAGCAGCCCTAACACGTTTTGCCAAAAAACTTGATTTGTCAGGATATAGGGAATTTGTCTATATGTATAAAACATCCAGAAAGATTAGCTTTGCCAAGAAAAAAGAACTTGGCAGTCCGATTTTTGATACCTATAGGGAAATCCTCCTAAAGTCTTATAACCTTTATCTCTATGAAGATTACGATAAGTTAGTTGAAGAAATATTAAATTCAAAAAGGATATATGTATACGGGGTGGGTTCTTCTGGCAACTTGGCAAACGAATTTTCCACAAGGCTAATTAGGCTAGGTCTTGATGCGGAAGCTGTGACAGATACACATAAAATCTTGTTAAACTCTGTAAGGCTAAAGAAAGATTACATGGTTATTGGCATATCCTATTCTGGAAAATCCATAGAAGTGATAGAAGGACTCAGAAAGGCAGCAGAACTGGGGGTTAAAACTGTCTTATTTGTATCAAATGACAAAAGTAAATGGGCAGAAACTTTTGATTATGTAATGCTCTTAGCCCACAAGCAGAATCTGGAATATTCAAATATAATATCTCCCCAATTCCCAGCTATGATTATGCTTGACATCCTCTTTAAAAAACTATATGATAAGAGGCTCACATCCGGTGAAATTTACATGAAATCAGTTAATGAAATGCTTCAGCTAATAAAGGAGAAGGACGATGGAAATTAATGAACAACTAAAAAATGGACTAATAGTTTCTTGCCAAGCCCTAGATGACGAACCCCTCCACTCATCTTTTATCATGGGGAGGATGGCTCTTGCTGCAAAGATGGCAGGGGCTGTTGGTATCAGGGCAAATACAGTAAATGACATAAGGGAAATTAAGAAAAATATTGACCTGCCAGTTATAGGGATAATCAAAAAAGATTTTGAAAATAGCCAAGTTTACATTACCCCAACCATGAAAGAAATAGATGACTTGGTAGGGGTGGGGGCAGAAATAATAGCAACAGATGCCACCAACTCAAAAAGACCTAAAAACGAAGGTATAGAAGATTTTTATAAGGAAATTAGGGAAAAATATCCGAATATAAAACTAATGGCAGATTGTTCAACCCTAGAAGAAGCTGTTAGGGCTGATAAACTTGGCTTTGACTATATAGGGACAACCCTTGTAGGCTACACTCCCCAATCCAAGGATGATAAAATTGACGCTGATGATTTTAAAATCCTTAAGGAAATAATAGAAAGTTGTGACCACCCAGTCATAGCCGAAGGCAATATAGACCAGCCAGAAAAGGCAAAAAGAGTCCTAGAACTAGGAGCATTCACAGTAGTTGTAGGTGGAGCTATTACAAGACCACAAAATATAGCCAAAAAATTTGTGGATTGTATCAATAGCCTAAATAAGTAAAAATTTTAAAAAGTCTTAGAATTTAGGTTTCATAAAAACTTATTTCCATTAATGGGGATAAGTTTTTTAAGTTCAGAACCTTATATTTTTAAACGAATTATATAAATTTTCTTTTTTAGACTTGGATTATTTGTTATAATTGTAGAAAAGAATAAGATCAAGCAGGATTTATATCCTGCCAAAATTATACAATTATTAATAGGGGAAGATTATGAATGAGAAATTAATTAAAGATAAATTAGTAGAAAATTTTTTGAAATACCTTGCGATTCCAAGTCAGTCTAACGATAAAAACCAAGAAATTCCTTCATCTAAGGGTCAGTTAGTCTTAGGTGAAAAACTCGCAGCAGATCTAAAAGACCTTGGTCTTGTCGATATAAGTATAAATAAGTATGGGGTAGTTCAAGCAAGGCTTCCAAAAAGAGGAGAAAAGACAAAAGCTCTAGGTTGGGTTGCCCATTTAGATACAGTGGATGTTGGTCTTTCTGATGAAATCCACCCACAAATTATAAAAGCCTATGACGGCAAGGATATAAACTTAAGGAGAGATGTGGTTTTTTCTACCAAGGATAATCCCGAAGTCCTTTCTTACATCGGTGATGACATAATTTTTACAGATGGGTCTTCTGTCCTAGGAGCTGACAACAAGGCAGCTATAGCAAATATAATGACAGCTCTTTGGTATTTAAAAGAAAATCCAAATATAGACCATGCTGAAATATATATAGCCTTTGTTCCTGATGAGGAAATTGGACTTAGGGGTTCAAGAAAGATTGATTTTGACAAGTTTAAGGTAGATTATGCCTATACTATAGATTGTTGCGAGCTTGGAGAATTAATTTACGAAACCTTCAACGCAGCAAGTGGGAGATTAAAAATAAAAGGCGTTCCTGCTCATCCAATGTCTTCTAAGGGAAATTTAGTAAATCCAATTATGATAGCCCACGACTTTATAGCCATGCTTGACAGGGCAAAGATGCCAGAAAATACTGAAAATAGGGAAGGCTATATTTGGGTTACAGATATAAATTCTGATGTTTTGAATTTAAGCCTAGAGCTTAACATAAGAAACCACAGCAGGGAAAAATTTGAAGCAAGCAAGGACTATCTATATAAAATTACTGAAATCATTAAAGAAAGGTATAAAAAAGCTGAAATTGAAATTGAAATAAAAGATGTTTATGCCAATATAGCTGACTCCATGAATGAAGAAAATAAGATAGCAGTAGAAAGGCTAAGGGAAATTTTTAAACGACTCGAAATAGAGCCTAAAATAATCCCTATGCGTGGTGGTACTGATGGGTCTTACCTATCAACAGTAGGGATTTTCACCCCAAATTACTTCACAGGTGCCCATAACTTCCACTCCAACAAAGAATTCTTGCCAATATCTAGTTTCTACAAAGCATTCCAAGTTACCTTGGAATTGATGAAGGATGAGAATTAGATAACAACGATAAACTGACAGAACCCACTATGTAGACAACGATGGAGATGTCTCATTTTGTTCGAGATGGTTACTTATCTTTTAAGTTCCGTCGAGGTACTAATTGGACGATTAGAACAGTATATTTCCTAAAGTAGACATGAAGGAAACCCACCTCGAGTGAGCGGAGCGACGAGAGGTCTCTATAGTCGTCTTTGTTCTGGGATTTTGTGTATTTTCATCGAGATATTTTTTCAAAAATAAATTAAAGACCAAATTTAAGATCAAATTCAAAACCAAATTAAAAAACAAAACGCCTAGTATTTAATCAAGTACTAGGCGTTTGTAATTATTTTTATAATTTTCTTATCTTTTTATTTTCTTTAAAAACTTGTCTTTTAATTCATCCACACCGTCTACTTTTAGAGCAAATATTATGGCTAGGTAAACTATAGCTCCACTAAGGATTGTTACCAAAAGCCAGGTGTTTGATGGCCTTAGCTTGTAAATATAATTTGCCACAAGTCCAAGGGCAAGTCCTCCGATTGAGATTTTACCAATATTTTTAAAGATATAGGCGTGGTTTAATTTGCCAAAATATTTTCTATACATGATTATAGCTAGACCTACAAGGACAAATTGGCTGATAGTTGTAGCGAGGGCAAGACCTACCAAACCGTACTTGCCACTTAGGGCATAGTCTAAAAATACATTTACACATAGCTGGGCAAAGGAGATGAGGGTTGGGATTTTGGTATTTTGTACTGAGAAAAATGACAAGTACAAAAGGTCGGCAACAGCTGGGCCTATGAGGTAGATTGTGTAATAAAATAGCACATCAGCTGTCCTTACCATATCATCATAGCCAAAGGCCCCACGCATATAGACAAAGGAAATTATCGGCCTTGATAGGACCATGAGGCCCACCAAGGATGGGATAAATAAAACCATAATCTTAACTAGGGTCTTTGAGGTGATATTTTTTACCTCTTCGAAATTGCCTTCGGCAGCGAGCTTTCCTATTAGGGGATAGGCTGTGATTTGAAAGGGCACTATAAAGGTTGATGAAACTATCCTTAGGATTTTTAAAGAATAGTTTATGATTGACACACCCCCGTCATTGGCAACAATAGATGCAAAAGACTGGTCAACAATGGTAGAAATATAAACAGCTGCCATGGAGAAAATGGTAGGAATTGATAATTTGATTAGGGTTTTTATATCATCAACAATTTCAAATTTGCCTATTTTTCTCTTAAAACCAGCTTGGCGAACCTTTGTCGGAAAAACTATATATTGGACAAAGTAGGCTAGGAAAATCCCTCCTGCCATTATATAAATATTTCCCTTTGAAATTACAACTGTGATTCCCAAAATAATATTTAAGATAAGGAGGGGAAGGGCTGGGGTTATGAAATCACCCTTGATTTGGAGGTAGGATGAAAAAATAGCTGCATAAATATTTGGGTACATGGTCAAAATTACTGCTCTCATGAAAAGAGAAGAGATTTTGAGTTTTTCTCCATCGTAGCCCATGGCGAACATTTTTACTATAAAAGGTGCAAAGGCAAGGCCTAGAATCATGATACTTGTGCACAAAAATAGGGAAAAATTTAATAATTTATTGGTAAAGACATCTCCCTCTGCTTCGCCCTTTTCCTTACTTATTTTTGAAAAAGTAGGAATATAAGTCTTTGATAGGGCGTAGGTGATGACTGAAAAAATCAAGGTTGCTGCTGTGGTTGATGTATTAAAGGCATCTGTAATCGCTCCTGTCCCATAAAAGTAGGAAAAGACCATTTCTCTAAAAAAAGAAAAGAGCTTGCCTATGAGGTTTAGGAACATGAGAATGAGGGTGTTATTCATTGTAGCCTCCAATTTTCATAAATAAGCTAAAAATTTCAACAAAAAGTAGATAAGCGAGGAAAATTCCCTGCTTATCTACTTTTATTTTTTCTATTAAAATTTTTTTATAGGTTGGATTTAGAAAATTTCCTATTTTTAAATTTGTAATATTAGTCATTAGTTGTTTAAGAATCTCTTTAAGAATTCTTGTGTCCTTTCATGTTTAGGGTTTTCAAACATATCTTTAGCAGAACTGCTTTCTAAGATTATACCCTTATCCATGAAAAGTACCCTATCAGATACATCTCTTGCGAAGTCCATTTCGTGAGTTACGACAACCATGGTCATACCAGATCTAGCGAGTTTGGTCATAACTTCTAGAACTTCGCCAACTGTTTCTGGGTCAAGAGCGGAAGTAGGCTCATCGAATAAAAGGACATCTGGGTCCATGCAAAGGGCACGGGCAATGGCTACTCTTTGCTGTTGGCCACCTGAAATTTGGCTTGGTTTAGCATTTACATATTGAGCCATGCCTACAGATTCCAAATATTTCATGGCAGTAGCCTTGGCTTCTTCCTTGGATCTGCCAAGGACTTTTTCCTGGCCAACCATACAATTTTCTAGGATGTTTTTGTTGGCAAAGAGGTTAAAGTTTTGGAAAACCATGCCTACCTTAGATCTGTATTTTCTCCTGTCAAAGGAATGGTCTAAGATGTTATCGCCTTCATAGATGATTTCTCCGCCAGTTGGTTCTTCTAGTAGGTTTAGGCAGCGAAGGAGGGTAGACTTACCAGAACCTGATGAGCCTATGATTGTAACTACTTCGCCCTTTTCAACTTCCATATTTATATCTTTTAGGACTAGGTTGTCCCCGAATTTTTTTTCTAAATTATTTACTTTGAGTATTAACATTTATCGCTCCTGTTGATGATTCTAAGATAAAGTCCCTATCGCTAAATCTTCTTTCAAATAGTAATAATAGTCTAGTAATAGTAAAGGTTAGAACTAGGTAAATTACTGCTGTGATTAGGTAGGTTGGGAAATATTGGTAGGTTGATCCTGCAACAGACTTAGACATGAAGAATAATTCTGTAACAGAGATTACGTTAAGAACTGATGTATCCTTGATATTAATAACAAACTCATTTCCTAGGGAAGGAAGGATAGTCCTAATGGTTTGTGGAAGGATGATACCAGTCATTGACTGCCAGTTGGTAAGACCTATAGCCTTACAAGCCTCAAATTGTCCGCTATCTACTGCATTTATACCACCACGGACAACCTCTGAAAGGTAGGCACCAGTGTTGATTGAAACGATTAAAATCGCTGCAAACATAGTTGATAGGTCAATGTCGAAATATTGCTTTAAGCCGTAGAAAATGATTACGGATTGAACCATCATTGGGGTTCCTCTGAAAACTTCTACATAAACTGAAAGCAAGATATTTACTAGTTTGTGGAAGTAAAATCCGATTGGATTTGTCTTCTTATTTACATCTATTCTTCTAATAATAGCTACAAGTAGGCCGATTATAAAACCTAAGATGGTTGATAAAATTGCTATAAATAAGGTATTTACAACACCTTTTAGGAAGAGGGAAGAATACTTGCCCCAAATTTCCTTAACTTCTGTGATAAAAGTTTTTGGTGCTTCATCTTTGGTAGTTATGGCTACCATTTCGGTCATGATTTCATCTTGAACCTTGTCTATGTCTAGTTCTTTCAAGTAATTATTAATTTCTTCTGTCATTGGAGAGCCTTTTACAAGACCTACTGCAATAGTTGTATCAGAATCAGAAGTCTTAAAGTTATGCGCATCGTCAAACTTTATATAGGTGAGGTTTGGATTTGAAGATATAGCAGATTCTGCACCAGCTTCTTCAGAAATATAACCATCAAGTGTACCTGCATTGGTAGCTGCGATCATAGTTGGGAAGGAATCCATAGGTTCTTGTTTATCTACGCCTTCCATTTGGTCAACCATGTCTGCGTGGAAGGTACCAAGCTGGCCTGTAATCTTTGCTCCCTTAAAGTCGTTTATTGACTTAGCATTTATATATTTTGAATTTTTTGGCACAACTACAACCATCTTTGCCCTGTAGTATGGGAGGGAAAAGTCGATTTGCTGGCGTCTTTCATCTGTTGGGCTCATACCTGCAAGGATAGCGTCAATCTTGCCACTTGTAAGGGCAGGAATAAGTCCATCCCATTCGATTTTATAGATTTCTAGTTTTTTGCCGAGCTTATCTGCAATATTTTTTGCAAATCTCACATCGTAGCCGTTTGCGTATTCACCTGGTGAATTAGCTACAGGCACGCCTCCATTTGAATCATCTGTCTCTGAGAAGTTGTAAGGTGCGTAATTAACCTCCATACCAACCCTAAGTACGTCTTCACTTGCGTATGTATTTCCGACTGGAAATAAGAGAATAATAGCAAGTAATAAATTAACAAGTCTTTTCATAACATTCCTTTCTTAAAATATATTTGATTGTAGAATTAAAAAAGCCCTTATTATCCATATTGGATAATAAGGGCGAAAATCGCGTTACCACCTTAATTCATGTATTTTTCACAAAATACACCTCTAAAAGTACAATCATACTCCTTTGCTATAACGTGCAAAACTCGTTCCCGGATCTAATCCCCGGAAAGACTCCAAGTCTTTATTCGCTAAAGCTTTCAATATCCCCTCACACCAACCGGGACTCTCTTTAATCTATTTCTTTAGTTACTCGTCTCTTCTTCGTCTTTCGATTATATTACACCAGATTTGATGCCTTGTCAAGGGAAAGTGATAAAATAATTTAAAAAGTTGATAAATTTTGGAGTAAAGTATAGGTATGGACGTGCATGAAAGAAGAATAGAGATTATTAAAATTTTACAAAAATCAGGTGGGCCTGTATCGGGCAAGGACTTGGCTGATATGTTTGGCCTATCAAGGCAGGTTATAGTTAAGGATATTGGTATTCTAAAGGCAGAAGGAGTAGAAATTGTATCCACTAATAGGGGATATAAGATAAAAGACAAGGGCCTTTGCGAGATGGTTGTAAGGGTCAAACACGACAAAAAAGCCATAGGAGATGAGCTAAATATCTTAGTTGACAGAAATATTACCATCAAGGATGTCTTTATAATCCATAAGGTCTATGGGACAATTAGAAAAAATCTTGATATTTCTTCAAGAAATGGGGTCAGGATATTTTTGAAAAACCTAAAAAACGATGCTCCTCTCTTAAAACTTACATCTGGTATCCACTACCATACCTTAATTGCCCAAAATTCTATTGACATGGAGAAGGCCTTAGAAATTCTTAGAGAAAGAAAATATTTATTAGAATAATTTCCTTGTGTATATACAGATAATAATTTTTGTGGTATCATTAAATAGATTATTAATTTAATGAGAGGGAATTATGAAAGAATTTTTAAAGAAAAAAGGAGTTAGCCTAGATCCTAGAGTTTATTTTATTGATGCCTTGGGGGCTATGGCCTTTGGTTTGTTTGCGTCGCTCTTAATAGGGACAATAATTAATTCGGTGGGTAAAGTTTTTGAAATATCTTACTTTACTGAAAGAATTTGGCCTTTGGCAAGTTCTGCAGCTGGTGCTGCCATAGCTACTGCTATTGCCTATAGCTTAGATGCGCCAAAATTAGTTTTATTTGCCAACACTATTGTAGGTATTGGAGCCTATGAACTTGGGGGACCAGTTGGAGTCTATGTAGCAAGTGTCTTGGCTGTAGAGTTTGGCAAACTTGTATCAAAGACAACAAAACTTGATATAATTGTAACTCCCCTTGTTACCATTCTTGTTGGAGTGGTGTTAGGAGATGTGATTGGCCCATATGTTGCAAGCTTTATGACCATGGTCGGAAATTTCATCGTAAGGGCAACTGAAATGCAACCATTTTTCATGGGGATAATTATTGCCGTATTAGTAGGTGTTGCCCTAACCCTACCTATATCATCTGCTGCTATTTGCATGATGCTTTCCCTATCTGGTCTTGCGGCAGGGGCTGCTACTGTAGGTTGTTGTTGCCAGATGGTTGGTTTTGCAGTTATTTCCTTTAGGGATAATGGGATTGAGGGCCTATTCGCCCAAGGCCTTGGTACATCTATGTTTCAAGTACCAAACACAATCAAAAATCCTTGGATATGGGTCCCACCAACCCTCGCATCTGCCATCCTTGGTCCAGTTTCAACTATGATTTTAAAGATGAAAAATATTCCCCTTGGGGCAGGTATGGGAACAAGTGGCTTAGTTGGACAAATCGGCACCTTCCAAGCTATGGCAGGCGAGAATTTTACAAGTTTATTTATAAAGGTGATAATTATACAAATTATCCTACCAGCTGTCCTATCCTTAGTGATTTACGAATTTATGAGAAAAAAGAATTTGATCAAGGATGGGGATATGAAAATAGATTTCTAAGAAAATTTTAGATATAATATCTTCTTACAAGAATTTTAATGGAAATTTATCGCAAGTATCATATAATTAAGAAAGAAAGCATAGTAATATGCTTTTTTCTATTTGAAAAATTATAGATAAGGAGTACATATGGAAAATAAAAAAATGAATTTCGATAAATTTAAAATAAAAACCCGTCCAGGCACTAAAATTGGCAAGATTATTGCCGTTATGAGTGGTAAGGGGGGAGTAGGAAAATCTTCTATAGCAAGCCAGCTTGCGGTAAACCTAAAGAACAAGGGCTATGAAGTAGGAATTTTTGATGCAGATATTACCGGCCCTTCAATAGCGGAAGCCTTTGGTATAAACGAACCAGTAAGGGGCACAGCCGAAGGTGTTATGATGCCAGCTATAGCTGATAATGGCATAAAAATTATTTCTACAAATATGATTATCCCTAAAAAAACAGACCCAGTTGTCTGGAGAGCCTCAATAGTTACAAGTGTTATTAAGCAGTTTTATACAGATGTAGATTGGGGTAAGATTGACTACCTTGTAGTAGATATGCCTCCTGGAACTGCAGACGTGCCACTAACAGTTTTCCAATCCCTTCCAATTGACGGAGTGGTGGCTGTGGCAACACCTCAGGGTCTTGTGGAAATGGTTGTAGAAAAATCCTTAAAAATGGCAAAGATGATGGGCAAAAATATCATAGGCATAGTTGAAAATATGTCTTATTATGAATGCCCAGATTGTGGAAGCAAACACGCTATTTTCGGGAAATCTAATATAGAAAAGGTTGCAGAAAAATACGGTGTAGATACCTTAGTAAAACTTCCAATTGACCCAAGTATTGCCTCTAAAATCGATGCGGGAAAGGCCACTGAGATTAAAAATGATCTCCTAAAACCAATCGTAGAAAAAATAGAAGGTCTAAAATAAAATGAAAAAGAAAATTTTTGGCCTAGTCTTAAGTTTTTCTATTCTTTTATCAAATATTGCCTATGGGGCAAGTTTTGATAAGGATAAGGACGACGTGATTTACGGAGCTGCCCTAAATGCCCAACAAAGAAAAATTGTTGACAATGCTATAGAGATAAATTCAGAAGATTTTAATGTGGCAACTGTAAATGGGGCCGACCTAGAAAAATATTTAGGCTATGGAACTAGTGATTCAAATATGATTTCATCTATAGTCGTAAAAAGGCTTAAAAAAGGGTCAGGAATCAAAGTAATGATAAAAACTCCTGGCAATATTAACCAAATCACCGAGGCTCAATACACAAACGCAGCCATAACTGCTGGCCTAAGTGATGCTGAGATTTTTGTAGCAAGTCCCAAACCTGTTACAGGAGAATCTGCTCTAGTAGGAGTCTACAAGTCAGAAGAACTCCACGGAGAAAATCTCGACCCACAAAGGACAAAAACAGCCCAAAAGGAATTAAAAACTGTAATCGAAGTTTCAAAACAAAATGAATCCAACCCTAATTTTGACAGCAAAAAGCTAGATAGGGCAGTCATTGAAGTAAAGGAAAAATTGGCTGATTATAAGGAAAAAAATGGTCAAACTGCACCAGATGATGAGATTTTAGTTTTTGTTTTAAATGCATTAGAAAATGTTGATATGAAAGATGTCCTCTCAAATGAAAATTTAAAGAGCTTGATAACTTATTTTAAGTCCTACCAAGACCTATCAGGCATCACCAACACAGAAGTAAGGGACAATCTATTTAAGCTTGCCAAAGACATAGGTGGCAAGGCTGGTAAATTTTATGAAGAAAATAAAGACTCCATAGATAAATTTGCTAAAGATAATAAGGAAAATTTTGAAAAAATCGCCAAAGACGCTAAGGACTCCGGCCTTTTGGATAAGGTGATTAATTTCCTAAAAGATATTGTAAATTCAATAATTAGCGTATTTAATAAAGACAATAATAATTCAAATAACCAATAAAAAATTGCTGACTCGGAATTCCCGAGTTCAGCAATTTTTTTAGTTTACTATTCTTTTAATTGAGATTGGGTTTCTGATTGGGCTTATAATTATTCCGACTCTTGGGCTTGAGGCGTGGACCATATTGCCGTAGCCGTCAGCTATACCAACGTGGGTGATATTATACAAGCTTGTTCCGAAAAATACCAAGTCTCCAGCCTTTTCTTGGCCAAATGGTACTTCTATACCATATCTTTGCTGGCTTTGAGCAAAGTGTGGAAGGCCAATTCCAATTGTTTGGTAGACCCTCATGGTAAAACCTGAGCAGTCGATACCATTATAAAGGTCTTCACCACCGAAAACATAAGGATTGCCCAAAAATTGAACTGCATAAGAATATAGGTCAATACCTGTTTGAGATCCTGTCATGTGGACAGTTATTTCTGGTAAATCACTAGTTGCTTCGTAGGTC